>CAZLSD010000009.1:0-29852 GCA_964561775.1 uncultured Desulfarculus sp.
GGACATAGCGCAGGAAGGTCTCCTGGGTGATGTCCTGGAAGATGGCCCCGATGGGCACCTGGCCCAGGTCTTTCAGCTCGGCCAGGTGGCTGGGCAGGGGCTCCACGAAGTCGGGGCGCTTGAGGTAGATGCTGACGCACATGTTCAGGTCGTTGATCAGGTCGCGGTCGCCCTGGTTTAGCCAGGGCAGGTCCTGGGGCCGGGTGAAGCCGTTGTGCTCGTCGCCGGCCATCTCGCCCCAGCCTTCCAGGTCGGCGGGAGGCTTGAACCCCAGGGCCAGGGCCTGGTCGTAGAGCCGGGAGCCGGGGTAGGGGCGGAACACCTGGGCCCAATAGAGCACGCCCAGCTTGGGGGCGTGGCGCTTTATCTCCAGCATCAGGCGCAGGGTGGCGGCCATGTCGGAGCGGGTCTCGTGGGGCGCGCCGATGAGGAAGGAGTAGGAGCAGCTCACGCCCAGGCGCTCGCAGCGGCCGGCCACCTCCAGCACCTGCTGGGGGGTGATCCGCTTGTTCAGGCGCTTCAGTTGGGCCGGCGAGCCCGACTCCACCCCCAGGCCGGTGCTGACCCAGCCGTTATCGCGGCACCAGGCCAGTTCCTGGTCAGAATAGGCGCGCAGGGTGTGCACCGAACAACTGGCCGCCCAGGCGAAATCCAGGCCCCGCTGGCGCTTCAGGGCGATGAACTCCAACACCCGGCGCTTGCTGGCGAAAAACAGCTCGTCCACGAAACTGACGCCCTCCAGGCCATAGGCCCGCACCAGGCTTTCACTTTCGTCAATCAATTGACGGGCGCTCTTGGCCCGCCAGGGCTTCTTGAGCACGGTGTTGATGCAAAAGGCGCAGCGGAAGGGGCAACCCGAGGCCGAATAGACCGGCAGCATGCGGGCCAGCCACATATCCTTGCGGGTGGGGCGGTTGTGGTAGCGATCCAGGCCCACGAAAAGCTCGTAGTTGGGCGGCCCCAACTGGCGTAGGTCGGTATCGGGCCGGCGGGGGGTCTGCACCACCTTATCCCCCTCCTTGAAGGCCAGGCCAGCCACGCCGCGCAGGGAGCTCCCCCGCAGCAGGTGGTCGGTCAGCTCCAGGGCCGTACCCTCGCCGTCCCCCACCACGGCCAGGTCCACCAGGGGATGGGCGGCGGTTTGTTGGGGGAACAGAGTGGGATGGGGGCCGCCCCAGACGATCTTGACCCCGGGATGGCTGGAGCGCAGCAGGCCGCTGATGGCCAGGGCCAGGGGAATCATGGGAGTCATGACCGTGAGCCCCACCCACAGGGTGTCGCGGGTAAGGTGGCGGCGCAGCAGATCGGAGAGCGCCTGGAGGTCCTGGCGCTCCTGCTGGTTGGGAGCGATGATGGCCACCTGGCAGCCGGCCCGGGCCAGCTCGCTGCCCACGGACAAAAGGCCCATGGCCGGTTCAGGCAGCTCGCCGGGCCAGACCAGGACCACCCGGGGCCGGGAGGCGGGGGCGGAAGACAATGGTTTTAGCTGGCCTGTCGCGTGCAAAAAACTCCGCCCTTTCTGGGACCAGGCTAGGGGGCGGCCACCGCCCAGCCGGACCGGGTCTTGCGCCATTTTGGGAAAGCAAGAATCCCGCCAAGCCAGGCCAAGGGGCATCGTCAAGCTTATCTATCCAATATTAATAACTTATACATGCAGCCTCCCGCCCGCCCCGCCCGGCGGCCGGGCTGGGCCAGCCGGATTATGACGTCCGCGCCGGCCCGGGCGGAAAAAATGACCCAGGGACAGACTTGGCTGGCACAGGCCTTGCTGCGCAGAAGGCCCAGGCTATATACGATCAATATAGGGAAATCGATGCCTAGCCGCGCCGACTTCAGCCTGCCCCAACGCCCCCGGGCCTTCCCCCTGCGCCTGGACTTCGTGGGCCTGGGCGCGCCCAAATGCGGCACCACCTGGCTGGCCCGCCGCCTGCAAGCCCATCCCCAGGTGGTGATGACCGGCGAGCGCCCCCTGATCACGCCCTTTTTCCATTTGAGCCCCGACGCCCACCTGCGCGGTTGGGGCGAGCTGAAAAAAGGCGTGGACGATACGGCGCGCCAGGTGTTTTTCGGCAACTACTTCAACGAATACCTCTATTCCGGTTATGCCCTGCGCTATCTGGCCGCCAATTTTCCCCACGTCAAGCTCTACGTGGCGCTGCGCAACCCCTTGACCAGGGCGGTGAGCCACTATCTGCACCATCTGGTCTGGACCCAGGTGATACCGCCGGAACGCGGTTTTCTGGAGGCGGCGGCCGACCCCGCCCTGGGCATCCTGGACCAGGGGCACTATCAGGTCTATCTGCGGCGCTGGCTGGACTATTTCCCGCCCCAGCAGATCATGCTCCTGCTCTTCGAAGACCTGCGCCAATTTCCCTTGAACCTGCTGGGGCAGGTGGCGGCCTTCCTGGGCCTCAGCCAGCCCTTCGCGCTGGATCTGCCCCCGGAGCGGGGGCGCAACCGCAATCTGGTGAGCCAGGTGGACTTAAGCCAGGAGACCATAGCCCAGGTGCACGAGGCCTATGCCGAGACGCGGGCCTTTTGCGGGGCCTGGCTGGGGCGCGACCTGGACCAGGTATGGAAGCCCCAGGTCTCCAGGGCCCAGCCCGGCGCCAAGGTCACGGAGCAGGAGGTCAAGCTGGCCAAGGCCCTGCTCCATCTGGACAACAGGGAAGAGGACCAGGCCTATGCCCTGCTGCGCCAGCTCCAAAAGGCCGGCTGCCGGCACCCCCTGCTCTTCGAGAAGCTGGCCGACCTGCTGGAACTGGCTGGCCGCGAGGAGCAGGCCAGGCAGATGCGCGAGGCCGGGGTCCAGGCCGGCCGGCCCGGCGAGGCCTGTCCGTGAGCCAGGCCGGCGTCATGCCCGGACGGCTGGACCCGCGCCACCCGCGACCGAGGCCCAGTCTGGACCTGGCGGGCCTGGCCGCGCCCTTCTGCGGCGGCGGCTGGCTGGCCCGCCAACTGGCCCGCCACCCCCGCCTGGTGATGAACTGGCAGGACGACCTGCTCTCCCCCGGCCTGGGCCAGCCCCGCCCGGCAGCCTGGCAGGAAACCTGGTCCGCGGCGGCCGCAGGCAAAACCGGCCCCCATCTTCTCCATGGCAGCTATCACCCCAACTATTTCTTCTCGTCCCAGGCCATCAAGGCCCTGGCCCGCGGCTTTCCCCGCGCGCGCCTGTATGTGGCGGTGCGCAACCCCCTGGCCCGGGCCCTGAGCGATTATCTGGACCATCTGCGCCGCGGCGGGGCGCATCCCCAGGACCAGCCCCTGCGCTTCATCATGCAGGAGGCCAGGCTGGGCATGGTGGAGAAGGGTTTCTACGACCACCATCTGCGCCAATGGCTGGACTATTTCCCGCGCAACCAACTCTCGGTCGTGCTCTATGAGGATATGCTCAGCCGGCCGGCCGCCGTCTTGGCCGAACTGGGCCGCTTCCTGGGCCTGGAAGAGACCTGGGAGCGCTGGCCCCTCCCGCCGGAGCAGCCGGAGCCCGCGGGGGGGCCGCTGGAACTGGATATGGATGTCCTGGCCTTCCTGGAGGAAACCTATGCCGGCGTCCGGGAGTATTTCGCCAGGCTGCTGGAGCGGAACCTGAGCGAGCTTTGGTCGGCCCAGGCGGCCCTGTCCCTGGGCCGGGCGGTCATGGATCAGCGCCCGGTGCAACTGGCCCGGGCGCTCACGCTCTTTTACAAGGGACCGGACCACTATCCCCTGGCCTTTCCCCTGCTGCGCGACCTCTGCGCGGCCCGCGCGCCCTATGCCCAGGCCTATCAGGCCCTGGCCAGCATCCTGGAGTACAGCGGCCAGGCCCTGGAGGCGGAGCGGGTGCGCGCCCTTTGCTCGCCGGCCTGACCTCCCGTCCCCGCCAGAAGCCGCGCGCCGCCTTGGGCGTCAAGGCCTTGACTGGCGGCCAAGGCGCAAGCTATCGCGGATTGCCCGGCTAACCAGCTTTTCCCACGTCAAAAATTCTGCCTGACCCCATACGGGATTTCTGGCCCGCATGTTGCATCAACATACGCGCAAAACCATTTTCCCCGCCCTGGGGACGCGAAAAGGTTTCGGCTATGACTGGCAAGATAGGCAAAATCGTCCTGGTCATCCCCAATCTGCGCTGGCACAAGACCGCCGCCACCCTCTGGATGGTCCATCCCTACAACCTCTGTCTGCTGGCCTCCATGATCCGCGACCGCTACGACGTGGCCATCATCGACGCCAACATCGAGGACATGAGCCCGGAGCAGTTCAGGCAGCGCCTGGCCGCGGAGAAGCCCGACGTGGTGGGCATAACCGTGCTCACCGACGAATACGGCCCGGCCGGGCACCAGGCCGCCGCCCTGGCCAAGGAGCTCGATCCGGGCCTGCCGGTGCTCATGGGCGGGGTCTACGCCATGAGCGCCTCGGCCGAGATCATGGCCGACCCCAAGGTGGACTACGTGGTGCTGGGCGAGGGCGAATACGTGTTGGGCCAGCTGCTGGACCACTTGAACGGAGCGGGGCCGCTGCCCCAGGGCGTGGCCCACCGGGTGGACGGCCGGGTGGTCATCCCGGCCCGGGTGCCCTTCCTCACCGACCTGGACGCCCTGCCCCTGCCCTCCTATGACCTGGTGGATTACCAGCGCTACTCCCACACCATGGGGCGCTACAGCGTGGACAACCCGCGCAGCCTGCCCTATGCCCGGCTCTTCACCAGCCGGGGCTGCCCCATCGGCTGCGTCTTCTGCCAGGTGGAGACCCTGGCCGGCCGCCGCTTCCGCCCCCGCTCGGCCCAAAGCGTGCTGGCCGAGATGGAGTGGCTGAAAGAAACCTACGGCGTCACCTCGGTGGTCTTTGACGACGACAACTTCTTCGTCCACCGCAAGAGGGTCAAGGCCATCTTCGAGGGCATGATCGAGCGCGGGCTCAACCTCAGTTGGAACGCCATCGCCGTCTCGGTCTTTTTGCTGGACGAGGAACTGCTGGAGCTGATGAAGGCCAGCGGCTGCCAGTTCATCGATCTGGCCATCGAGAGCGGGGTGGAGCGGGTGCTCAAGCAGATCATCCGCAAACCGGTCAAGCTGGACAAGGCCCGCCGCCTGGTGGCCAAGTGCCAGGAGTTGGGCATCGACGTGGCGGCCAACTTCGTCATAGGCTTCCCCGGCGAGTCCTGGGAGGAGATCCGCCAGACCTTGCGCTTCATCGAGTCCATCCCCCTGGACTACGCCAAGATATTCATCGCCAACCCCCTGCCCAACACCAAGCTCGAGAAAATGGCCCGCGACATGGGGGCCATCGTGGAGGGGGTGGGGGTCAACTGGCAGTACGGCCGGCTCAAGACCGATCAGTTCACGCCGCAGGACCTGGCCATCCTGCGCGCCTACGAGTGGGACCGCATCAATTTCTCCACTCCCGAGCGCCGGGCCAAGGTGGCGCGCATGATGAACATCAGCGAGGCCGAACTGGAGGACGTGCGCCGCCAGACCCGGTTCTCCCTCAAGTTCGCCTAAAGGAACAGGCCAGCCATGCCGCCGGACGCCCCGCGCCAGATACCCTTCGGACGCCCCCTCATCGGCCAGGCCGAGCGCGCCGCGGTGCTGGAAGTCCTGGATGGCCCCATCCTGGTGCACGGCCCGCGCGGGGGCCTCTTCGAGCGGGCCTTTGTCGATTTCGTGGGCGGAGGCCAGGCCAAGGCCGTCTCCTCCTGCACCGCCGGACTGCACCTGGTCTATTTCCAACTGGGCCTGGGTCCGGGCGATGAAGTCATCGTGCCGGCCCAGACCCACGTGGCCACCGCCCACGCCGTGGAGTTCACCGGCGCCAGTTGCGTCTTCGTGGACGCCGAACCCAGAACCGGCAACCTGGACCTGGAGCAGGTGGAGGCGGCCATAAGCGAGCGCACCCGGGCCATCTCCCTGGTGCACTTCTTGGGCCTGCCTGTGGACATGGAGCGGGTCAATGCCCTGGCCGCCCGCCACGGCCTTTTCGTGGTGGAGGACTGCGCCCTGGCCCTGGGCAGCTATTACAAGGGCGTACACGCCGGCCTGTGGGGCGACGTGGGCTGCTTCTCCTTCTACCCGGTCAAGCACATGACCACCGCCGAGGGCGGCATGGTCCTGACCAAGCGCCCCGAGCTGGCCCAGGCCGTGGGCCTCAAGCGCGCCTTCGGGGTGGACCGCACGCCCAGCGAGCGCTCGGTCCCCGGGGTCTATGACGTGCCGGAACTGGGCTTCAACTACCGCATGAGCGAGCTGGCCGCGGCCATGGGCATCGAGCAGTTGAAACGCCTGCCCGGTTTTCTGGAGAAGCGGCGCGCCAACCACCAGGCCCTGAGCGCGGCCCTGGCCGAGCTGCCCGAGCTGGAGCTGCTGCCCGGCAGCCAGGGCGACTTCACCTCCAGCCACTATTGCCTCTCGGCCATCCTCAAAGAGCCCTGGGCCAGCCGGCGGCTTCAGATCGTGGCGAGCCTCAAGGAACAGGGCGTGGGCACCAGCGTCTACTACCCCCGCCCCGTGCCCCACATGAGCTATTACCGCGCCAAGTACGGCCAACCGGAAGACGGCTTCCCGGTGGCATCCCGCATAAGCTACGCCTCCATCGCCCTGCCCGTGGGACCCCATCTGGGGCTGGAAGACATGCACGCTATCGCCGCCGCCATGAAGACGGCGCTGACAGGAGGTAAGGGAAAATGATCGACCTGCGCGGACGCAGAATCGCCCTGGTGGGTGGGGCCGGTTTCATTGGTCATCACCTGGCCCTGGCCTTGACCGCCCTGGGCGCGCACGTGGAAGTGGTGGACAGCCTGCAGGTGAACAACCTCCTGGTCTTCGCCTCCAGCGGGGACAACCTGCCCAACACCGATCTCTACCTGGATTTGATCAACGCCAGGTTGCAGTCCTTCCGCGAGCACCACATCCCCCTGCACGTGCTGGACGCCCGCGACTACCACATGCTCTCGCCGGCCATAAACCGCATCAAGCCCCAGGTGGTCATCCACCTGGCCGCGGTGGCCCACGCCAACCGGGCCAACAAGGACCCCTACAGCACCTTCGACCACAGCCTGCGCACCCTGGAGAACGCCCTGGACTCCTCGCGCGGCAACGTGGAGCACTTCATCTACTTCTCCTCCAGCATGGTCTACGGCAACTTCCTCAACGGCATCGTGGACGAGGAGACCAGCTGCAATCCCCTGGGCATCTACGGCGCGCTGAAGTTCGCCGGCGAGAAGCTGGTCATGGCCTACAACCAGGTCTTCGACCTGCCCTACACCATCATCCGCCCCTCGGCCCTCTACGGCGAGCGCTGCGTCAGCCGGCGGGTGGGGCAAATCTTCATCGAGAACGCGGCCCAGGGCCTGGAGATATCCATCAACGGCGACGGCAGCGACCGCCTGGACTTCACCTACATCGACGACATGGTCCAGGGCGTGGTCAAGTCCATCGCCAACCCGGCCTCTCGCAACCAGGTCTTCAACATCACCTATGGCGAGGGGCGCTCCATAGCCCAGATGGCCATGATCTTAAAGGAGCACTTCCCTTCAGCCCGCATCAACTACCTGCCCAAGGACAAGCTGATGCCCGACCGGGGCACGCTTAGCGTGGACAAGGCGCGCGAGCTGATCGGCTACCAGCCCGAGTACCCGCTGGAAAAGGGCTTCGTCAAGTACATCAAGTGGTACAAGGATCTGTTCCACGGCCACGCCAACTACCTGAGCAACGGCAAGAAGGCCGCCTAGTCCCGGGCGGGAGAAAAGGCGGCAGGGAGGCGCGCCCATGAACCCCGGCTTTGACTGGGCGGCGGACGCCTGGCTTTCCCAGGTGTTGGGCAAGCCGGCGCACGCCCCTGGCGCGCCGGCCTTGGCCTGGCCCGCTCTGGAGCAAGGCCGGGCGGAATTGGCCAGCCTGGGGCCGGGGCCGCTTTTGGCATACGCCAAGCTGGCCGCCACGGAGCGCGCCGGGGTGGCCCTGCTGGAGAACCTGGGCTTTTCCCTGGTGGAGACCAGCCTGCAATTGGCGCGGCCCCTGCTGGCCGGCCAGCCCCGGCGCGGCCCGGCGATCATCCGCCCGGCCCGGGCCGAGGACGAGGAGCCCCTGGCCCAACTGGCGGCCACGGGCTTTCCCTGGGCCCGCTTCGCCCAGGACCCCCGCCTGGGGCCTGAAGTCTGTGGCCAGGTGAAACAGGCCTGGCTGGGCAATTTCTTCCGGGGCCGCCGGGGCCAGGCCCTGCTGGTGGCCGAGCTGGATAGGCGCCCGGCGGGCTTTGTCCTGCTGCTCAAGAACGGCCAAACCCTGACCGTGGACCTCATCGCGGTGGACGAGCGGTCGCGCGGAAAAGGCCTGGGGCGCGACCTGCTGGCCGCGGCCCAGGACTGGGGAGAGCAGGCTGGCTGCCGGGAGATTTGCGCCGGCACCCAACTGGTCAACCAGGCCTCCCTGGCCCTGTACCAGAGCGCCGGCTTCCGCCTGATAAGCGGCGGCCATGTCTATCACCTGCACCGCTGAGGGATGACCATGCGCGTGGGTCCGGTCGATCTGAGCGAGCGCGTCCTGGTGGTGGCCGAGGTGGGCAACAACCACGAGGGCTCCCTGGAGCTGGCCCTGGAGCTGGTGGGCCTGGCGGCCCAGGCCGGCGTGGACGCGGTCAAGTTCCAGACCATGGAGCCCGCCCGCCTGGTGAGCCGGGATCAGGCGGCCCGCCTGGCCCAGCTCTCCCGCCTCTGCCTGCCGCGCCAGGCCTTCCCCATCCTGGCCGCCGAGGCCCAGCGCCAGGGGCTGATCTTTCTCTCCACGCCCTTCGACCCCCAGAGCCTGGCCCAGTTGGCCCCCCTCATGCCGGCGGTCAAGATTGCCAGCGGCGACAACAACCACTGGGCCTTGCTTGAATCCGCCGCGCTCACCGGCAAGCCCATCCTGCTTTCCACGGGCTTGGCGGACCTGGCCCAGGTGCGCGCCAGCCGGGATTTCATCCATGGCGTGTGGAGCCGGGCGGGCCTGGCCGGCCAGCTGGCGCTCTTGCACTGCGTCTGCGCCTATCCCACTCCGCCAGAGCAGGCCGGCCTGCTGGCCATACCCGAGCTGGCCGGGCTGGGGGCCACGCCGGGCTATTCCGACCACACCCTGGGCGTGGAGGCCGCGGTGCTGGCGGTGGCCCTGGGCGCGCGCATCGTGGAGAAGCACTTCACCCTGCGCCACGATTACTCCGACTTCCGCGACCACCAGCTCTCCGCCGACCCCGCGGAGATGGCCGACATGGTGGCGCGCATCCGCCGGGCCGAGGCCATGCTGGGCCGGCCGGAGAAAACCCCCGCCCCCTGCGAGGATGGCAACGCCGTGGCCGCCCGCCGCTCCCTGGCCGCCGGCCGGGACCTGCCCGCCGGGCATGTGCTGGACCGGACCGACCTGGACTGGCTGCGGCCGGGCGGCGGCCTGGCCCCCGGCCAGGAGCGCCTGGCCCTGGGGCGGACGCTAAGGCGCGGCCTGGCCGCCGGCCAGCGCATCACCCTGGCCGATCTGGCCTAGGAGGCGGCCATGTGCGGCATCGCCGGATACCTGGGCCAGCGCCGGATCGAGGAGCCATCCCTCCGGCAGTGCCTTTCGCTCATGGGCCGGCGCGGACCCGACCACGCGGCCTATTTCCAAGAGACCACCCCCGACGGCCGCCAGGTCTGCCTGCTGCACACCAGGCTCTCCATCATCGATCTGAACCCCCGCTCCAACCAGCCCTTCCAGCGCGGCTCCGGGGTGATGGTCTATAACGGCGAGCTGTACAACTACCTGGAGCTGAAGGCCGAGCTGGAAGCGGCTGGCGAGAGCTTTTCCACCAGCAGCGACACCGAGGTGCTGATGGCGCTCCTGGACCGCCAGGACTGGCCCGGCCTGGACCGAGCCGAGGGCATGTGGGCCTTCGCCCTCTATGACCGCGCCCTGGGCCGCCTGCTGCTCTGCCGCGACCGCTTCGGCGAAAAGCCACTCTATCTATACAACGGCGATGACGGCCTCTACTTCGGCTCCGAGCCCAAGTTCATCTTCGCCCTGCTGGGACGCGGGCTACCCGTGAACCTGGCCCAGGTGCGGCGCTACCTGGTCAACGGCTACAAGGCCCTCTACAAGCGCGGCGAGACCTTCTTCCAAGGCCTGGAGGAACTGCCTCCGGCCAGCCTGCTGCTGTTGGACCCCGCGGGGCAAAGCCGCCGGCGCTACTGGTCGGCGCGCCTCGCCCCCCAGGAGGAGATGAGCTTCGCCCAGGCCGTGGAGGGGACGCGGGAAAGACTCATCGACTCGGTGCGCCTGCGCCTGCGCGCCGACGTGCCCCTGGCCTTTTGCTTGAGCGGGGGCATCGACTCCAACGCGCTCATCAGCATCGCCCACCGCGTCCTGGGCCATGACGTGCACGGCTTCACCATCATGAACACCGACCAGCGCTATGACGAGCGCGAGATGGTGGAGGCGGCGGTCAAGGCCCAGGGCTTTAAGCACACGGCCATACCCGTCTCCACCCGGGAGTTCCTGCCGAGGCTGCGCCAGCAGGTGCGCTATCACGACGGGCCCATCTGCACCATCACCTACTATGCCCACCAGATGCTGCTGGAGAGTATCGCCGCCCAAGGGTATCGCATAAGCATCAGCGGCAGCGGGGCGGACGAGCTGTTCAGCGGCTACTACGACCACCACAACGCCTATCTGCGCCAGGTGCGCGATCGGGAAGATCTCTTCGCCCAGGCCCTGGCCGACTGGCAAGCCCACATCCTGCCCATCGTGCGCAACCCCCACCTGCGCAATCCCCACCTCTTCATCCAGGCTCCCGAATTCCGCGAGCACATCTTCCTGGACGCCCCGGAGTTCGCGGAGTATCTGCGGGACTATGCGCCGGAGCCCTTTGCCGAAGAGGCCTATTGCTTAGACCTGCTGCGCAACCGTATGTTCAACGAGCTTTTCCATGAAGCGGTGCCGCCCATCCTGCACGAGGACGACCTGAACGCCATGTACCACTCGGTGGAGAACCGCTCGCCCTTTCTGGACCGGCGGCTCTTCGAGTTCTCCTGCCAAATCCCCACCCGGCACCTGATCCGCCAGGGCCGGGCCAAGGCCGTGCTGCGCGAGGCAATGCGCGGCATCGCCCCGGATATCATCCTGGACAACCCGCGCAAGGTGGGCTTCAACGCCCCCATCTTCTCCTTCCTGGAGGTGGGCGATCCGGCGGTGCGCGACTATCTGCTGGACGACAGCCCCATCTTCGAACTGGTGCGCCGGGAGGCCATCGCCGGCCTCATCGAACAGGCCCACCTACCCAACAGCCGCAGCAAGTTCCTCTTCTACTTCCTGACCTGCAAGATGTTCCTGGAGGAGTTCGCGGCATGAGGTACTGCCAACGCTGCATACTGCCAGACTCGCGCCCCAACCTGGTCATCGGCGAAGACGGCGTCTGCAACGCCTGTAAGAATCACGCCTCGCGCCCGGTCATCGACTGGGCGGCGCGGGAGAAGGCCCTCCAGCAGGTGGCCCGGCACGCCCAGGCGCGGGCCAAGCGCCACGACTGCCTGATCCCGGTGAGCGGGGGCAAGGACAGCACCTGGCAGGTGGTCAAGTGCCTGGAACTGGGGCTCAAGCCCCTGGCCGTGACCTGGAAGACGCCCGCGCGCACGGCCATCGGCCAGCGCAACCTGGACAACCTGGTGGCCCTGGGCGTGGACCACATCGACTACCAGGTGAGCCCCGAGGTGGAGCGGCGCTTCATGCTGGAGGCCTTCACCCGCCTGGGCGACCCGGCCATACCCATGCACATGGCGCTCTTCAACATCCCCCTCAGCCTGGCCGCCGGCCTGGGCATACCCCTGGTGGTGTGGGGCGAGAACTCGGCCTTCGAGTACGGCGGACCGGAGCAGGAGGCCCAGGGCTTGGCCCTGGACGAGGCCTGGCTCAGGCGCTATGGCGTGACCCAGGGCACCAGCGCCGCCGACTGGGTGGGGCCCAGCTTGAGCCAGCGCGACCTGGCGCCCTACTTCGGACCTAGCGCCCAGGAACTGGAGCGCGCCGGGGTGCTGGCCATCTTCCTGGGTTATTACCTGCCCTGGGACCCGCTGGAGACCTACCGCGTGGCCCAGGCCCACGGCTTCTCCCCCCGGCCCCAAGGCCCCAAGACCGGGCTCTACGACTACGCCGACATAGACTGCCACTTCATAAGCGTGCACCACTGGCTCAAGTGGCACAAGTTCGGCATCACCCGCCTGTGGGACAACCTGGCCCTGGAGATCCGCAACGGCCGCCTGGATCGCCAGCTGGCCATCGAAACGATCCGCCAACGCGGCGACGACACGCCCTGGCAAGACATCGAGCGCATGTGCGGTTTCCTGGGCATAGGCCGCGACCGGTTTTTGGAAATAGCCGATTCCTTCCGCAACCCGGCCGTCTGGCAAAGGGACGGCCAGGTCTGGCGCATTCCCGGCTTCCTCATCGAGGACTGGAGCTGGTCATGAGATTCGAGGAGCAAAACCCGCCCCGCCGCTTCCAGGTGGGTCTTGGCGATCCCCTGACCATGAGGGACTGCGGACGCCTCAGCTTGGAGCCAGAGGAGCAGATCACCCTGGTCACGCCCAGCGGGGCCGAGTACGACCTGGCGGCCAAGGAGTGGGGCTTCTACGCCACGCCCTCCCTGAACGGACGCCTGGAGCGTTTCGGCCTGCGCGGAGTGCTGGTGCGCAATCGCCTGGGCCAGTACTACGTGCTGCTGGTGGAGAGAGGCCGCGAACCGGATTTCGAGGCCTACCTGGCCGCCGAGCGCCTGGAGATCATCCACTGGCTGGACAGCGACGCGGCCTTGGCCGAGCTGGCCTCTTCCCTGGGGAAGGACCGCCATGGGGCTTAGCCGCGAACAGGCGCGCTGTCTGTGCGGGCAGCGGGACTGGCAGGAGGTCTTCACCTACGCCGCCCCTCCCGAGGGCGAGGTGCGCTTCAGCACCCTGCCCAGCCAGGGCTATCGCCGCCAGGTCGTGCGCTGCCGCCTGTGCGGCCATTTCCTTTCCTGCACGGACCTGGATTTGAGCCAGCTCTACCAAAAGGACTACGTGGACTCCACCTATGGCCAGGGCCTGACCGCCAGCTTCGCCCGCATCATGGCCCTGCCGCCCGAGCGCTCCGACAACCGGGGACGGGTGGCCAACCTGCTTGCCCTGCTGGCGGCGCGCGGTCTCCCTACCGGCAGGCTGCTGGACGTGGGATCCGGCCTGGCCGTGTTCCCCGCCCTCATGGCCCAGGCCGGCTGGGATTGCACGCCCCTGGACCCCGACCCGCGTTTCGTGGAGCACGCCCGCCAAGCCGCCGGTTTGGACGGCGTCTGCGCCGATTTCATGCGGGCGGCGGATATGGGCCCATACGAGCTGATCAGCTTCAACAAGGTGCTGGAGCACGTGGAGGAGCCAGTGGCCATGCTGGCGCGCGCCCGGAATTTCCTGACCGAAAAGGGCCTGGTCTATCTGGAACTGCCCGACGGCCAGGCCGCCGCGCACGATGGCCCCGGCCGCGAGGAGTTTTTCATCGAGCACCACCACGTGTTCAGCGCGGCCTCCCTGGCCCTGCTGGCGGAGCGGGCTGGTTTCAGTCTGCTGCTCATGGAGCGCCTGCGCGAGCCCAGCGGCAAATACACCCTGCGCGGCCTGGCCAACGCCGGCGGAGGGCAAGCCTGATGCGGCAATGGCGCAAGACCTGCGCGCTGACCCCGTCCCCGGCCGGGCAGGCCCAGGAGCGCTGGGAGCTGTGGGAGGATGAGCGCATCCTGGCCAGCTATCCCGTTCAGGTTCGTACGGGCAAGCCCCTGGACGTGGTGGGTTTCAAGAGCCCGCGCCTGGACGAGCTCAAGAGCTACGCCGCCCACCTGGCGGCCTCGGCCCGCCAGCTCTATGCCCCGGAAGCGGCGCTCAGCGCCCTGCCGGCCTGCCCGGCCTGCCTGCTGGACTCGGCCCAGGTCGAGCCCCAGGCCGCCATCCTGGGCGTGGCCTATGGCCGCTGCCCCCGCTGCGGCCATTTGTTCGTGCCGCGCCAGCCCTCCACCCAGGCCTGGGAATCGTTTTTCAGCGCCTCTGACGAACACGCCGCCGCCTACACCGATAGCCAAGCCATCGAGCAGCGGCTGGCCCAGGTGGTGATGCCCAAGGCGCAGTGGCTGACCCAGGCGTATCAGGACTTGTACGGGCGCGCCCCGGCCAGCCTGGTGGACGTGGGAGCTGGCGGCGGGCATTTCGTGGAGGGCGCGCGCCGTCTGGGCTGCCAGGCCCAAGGCTACGAACTGAGCCGGGCCTCGCGGGCCTTTGCCCGGCAAAACTTCGGTCTTGATCTGCGCGGCGACGACTTCAACCGCCTACCTCCGCAGGCGGGCTCTCTTGACGTTGTGACCTTCTGGGGTCTGCTGGAATACACGCCCAAGCCCAGACGCTTCCTGGAGACGGCCCACGCCTGCCTGGGCCGCCGGGAAAGCCTGCTGGTGCTGGAGGTGCCCCGCCACGACTGCCTGGGATCGGCCCTGCAGCAGGCTGTCCCCACCCGCATCGCGCGCCACCTGGATCCCACCAGCCACGTCAACTGCTTCAGCGACGCCTCCCTGGCCTGGGCACTGCACGACTGCGGATTCACCCCGGTGGCCGCTTGGTATTTCGGCATGGACGCCTACGAGCTGTTGTTGCAGCTGGCCTGGGAGCTGGATGATCAGGAGATCATCGCCCGCTGCGCGCCGCTGCTCTTGCCCCTGCAAGCCTGCCTGGACGCGGGGCGGGTCTGTGACGATTTGGTGGTGGCGGCCGTGCCTCGGGAGGATGTTCCATGAGCGCCGCCAGGGTGGAGCCAGGCCAGCTCTTCATCACCGGCACGGCGCGCTCGGGCTCCACTTTGCTGCTGCGCATGCTGGCCGCCCATCCCAGGCTGGCCCTGGCCAGCGATCCCTTCCTGTTCTTTTTCAAGCTGCTGCGCGACGTGGTGCTTGGCGGGCCGGCCACGGGCGACGAACCGTTGCAGGATTTCTATTACCGGCCGGGCCGGGCCGAGCAGCTGACCGCGCTCTTGGCGGCTGACCTTGACCTGCCCTTTGCCCACGACGCCTGGCAAGCCAACCTGCCCCACACCCTGACGCGTCTGGCCCTGGAAAATCCTTCCCTGCGGGACGGGGCCTCCGGCCTGGCTGGCCACACCTTCCAGAAGGTCATGGACTCCGCCCTGGCCCTCATGGCCAGCCTGGGTGACGGCTCTCCGGCCTGGGTGGGTTTCAAGGAGGTTTGGGTCTGCCCGTTTTTGCCAGCCCTGGCGCGCTCCTATCCACAGGCCCGCTTCCTGGTCATCCAGCGCGACCCCCGCGGGGTGGCCGCGTCCCTCTTGGGCCTGGCCCGGCGCGACCCCAGTCAGATGGCGCACCTGGTGTCCTACCTGCGGCATTGGCGCTTGCAGGCCGCTTTGCTCACGCGCTTCCAGGAGGAGCCTCTTTTGGCCGGACGCCTCCTCATGGTGCGTTACGAAGACCTGGTGCGCCAGCCACGGGCCTTGGCGCAGGAGTTGTGCTCATTCCTGGAACTGGAGCCCGACCCGGGCCTGGCCGACGCCTCCCGTTGGCGGGGCGGGGACGGTCAAGTCTGGACCGGCAACCCGGCCTCGGGTGAACCCCTTTACCGTGTCGCCCCGGAGATGGCCCAGGGTTGGCGCGCCAGCCTCGCTCCCGAAACGCTGAAGCTGGTGGAGCTTGTCTGCTGGCCCGACATGGAGCTTTTCGGTTATCAGCCTCTCAGCGGCGATCCTGCCAGCTTGCCCCGCGATCCCCAAGTGGCCCTAACCTACGCCCGCCAGGAGCAGGGCCGTTTCAGTTGGCGCAGCGACCAGGGACAGCCCGTGCTGGAGCTGGGGGCCGAGCTGACGCGCAGGCTTCTGCTGGAGCTGCCCACCGAAGCCTTGACCTCCTCTCTGGTCGAGGCGGCCTTCCTGTTCCCGGAAATACATGCCAGCCTCCGTACGATTCAACTTCGGCACGCCGCCTCCGGCCACCTTCTTCAACCCCTTTGCCAGGGGAGATGAACCAACATGTCCGACTCCTACACCTACAAGGAATACGCCTCCAGCGAACCGCTCTATCAGCGCTACAGCCGTTATCAGCAGCGCTATAAAAGCGAACCCAGGGAAAGCGACAAGGAGCTGATCAGGCTGATCGCCGAGGCAGCCCAGAAGTTGGGCGGCGGCGCGGCGCGGCTCTTGGACATAGGATGCTCTTCCGGCAATCTGCTCCAGCATATCCGACGTGCTCTGCCCGGCCTCACTCTTTCCGGTGGCGATCTTATGTCAAGGGTGGTGGAGCAATGTAAAAACGACCCTGAGCTTAGCGGCATTGAATTTGGCGTGATGGACATCCTCAATCTGGCTCCCGCAACTCCCTACGACATCATCGTGGCCAACGCCGTCAACGTATATTTCGAGGCGGACGAATACGCGCTGGCGCTGAAAAGCATTGGCCATGCGCTGCGTTCCGGTGGGTACTACCTGGCCTTTGAATGGCTGCATCCCTTCAAGCAGGAATTGAGGATTGTGGAAACCTCCAATTCCCACCCGCAGGGACTCAAGTTTTTTTTCAGACCATTCCAGATGGTAGCATCGGCCCTGGAGAAGGCAGGCTTCGATCAAATTTCATTTCTCCCCTTTGATATTAAAATTGATTTGCCCCGCGACCAAACCTACGGCGACAACTCAGACGGCTTCGAGGATTTGAACACCTTCACCGAAAGCACCCGCGATGGCCGCCGCCTGCTTTTCCGCGGCGCCCTGCATCAGCCTTGGTGCCATTTGCTGGCGCGCAAGAAATGAGCCGCGTCCTGGGCATGCAAGCCAGCCAGGGCCATGTCCCTGGCGGGGAAACCGCCTGGCGCGACCTGCTCGGCGAGCTTTGCTCCCACGCCACCGGCGTGGTCACGCCCGGCAATACGGGGCTCTTCGCGCGCATCGCCCGGGAGCTGCCCGTCACCCTGCACCGCTACGCCTCCGGGCAATCCCACAACGGATGGGAAGTGCCGCAGGAGTGGCGGGTGGAAAAGGCCCTCATCCTGCGTGAGGGCCGGGTGCTCCATGACTGCGCCTCCCACACCCTGGGCGTAGCGGCCTATTCCCAGTCCTTCAGCGGCGACCTGGAGTGGGAGGAGCTGCGCGCCCGCCTGGTAAGCAGCCCTGCCCAGCCCCAGGCCCTGGTCTATCACTGCGCCTGGCAATACCGGCCTTGGGCGGCGGACTGGGCTCTTTCCGTGCCCTACGAGATCATGCGCCATTGGGGCCCCGGCCGCTACCGAGTCGAACTGGTCACCCGGCGTCAGCCCGGCCACATGCTGGTGGCCGACTACCTTCATCAGGGCGCCTGGCCCCAGACCTTTGTCTTGGCCGCCCACACCTGCCACCCCCACATGGCCAACGACGACATGGCGGGCGTGGTTCTGCTCATACGCCTTTTCCAGTGGCTGGCCGGGCAAAAAACCCGCTACTCCTACCGCCTGGTCCTGGGGCCGGAGCACCTGGGCACCGTCTTTTACCTGCGCGACCGCGCGCCGGAAGAAATCGAGCTCATGGTGGGCGGGATGTTCGCCGAGATGCCGGGCACCGACGCTCCTCTCAAGCTGGCCGCCTCTTTCACGGGAGACCAGCTTATCGACCTGGCCGCCCACAACGCGGCGCGCCATCAGCCCGGGGGCCTGGTGGAGACGCCTTGGCGGCAGGGCGCGGGCAATGACGAGACGGTATGGGAGGCCCCCGGCTACGAGGTGCCCTTTGTTGAGCTGAGCCGTTGCCAGGACACCTTCGCTCCATATCCGCAATACCACACCAGCCTGGACACGCCTGACTTGATGCAGGACCAGCGCATGGAGGAATTCCTGGCCGCGCTCAAGGCCACCATCCTCAACCTGGAAAACGACTGCACCCTGCACCGGCGCTTTCAGGGGCTCATCTGCCTGTCCCATCCTGATTACGACCTCTATCCCCAGAGGCCGGACCCTTCACTGCGACAGGATCTGGGGCCGGACTCCCTCAAGTGGGGATACCTGCTTGATTGTCTGCTGCGCTACTTTGACGGCCGTCATTCACTCTTGCAGATCGCCAAGCGCCACGACCTGCCCGCGGACCAACTGCACGCCTATTTGCGCCGCTTCCAGGAAAAAGGGCTGCTGGAAATGCGCTATCAGCCCACGCGCCGCGCGGCCGTCTCCCGGCTGGAGGCCTCGGCATGATCGCCCTGGTTGACATGGGGCTGAGCAACCTGGGCTCGGTGGCTCTTGCTTTCGCGCGGGTGGGCGCGCGCCTTAACCTTTGCTCCGAACCGGACGAGCTGGCTCGGGCCAGCGCCATCATACTGCCGGGCGTGGGCGCTTTTGGCGACGGCATGGCGGCTCTCAAGGAAAAGGGCCTGGCCGAGCCTCTGCGCGAGCACGCCCGGGCCGGAAGGCCTCTCCTGGGCATCTGCCTGGGCATGCAGCTCCTGGCGGAGCAGGGCGAGGAGCACGGGGCGCACCCCGGGCTGGGCTTGGTCCCCGGCCGCGTCACGCGCCTGCCCGAGCTGCCTGGCTGTCGCGTTCCCAACATGGGCTGGTGCGACGTTGACATCCGGCCCGGACGCCAGCCCTTGAGCAGCCTTAACGCCGAGTCCTGCTTCTATTTCGCCCACAGCTATCACTTTGCCTGCGTGCACGAGGAGCATGTGGCGGCCAGCCTGGATTTCGGCGGCCAGCCCGTCACCGCGGCCCTTCAGTGCGGCGGCATCACCGGCCTGCAATTCCACCCGGAAAAGAGCCAGGAAGCCGGGCTGGAGGTGCTGGATCTTTGGCTGCGCCTGGTGGCCCGTCAAGAGGGAGGAGACTAGGCCGTGCCGCGACCACGCCTCATTCCGGTGCTGCTTTTAAAGCACGGCCTGGTGGTGCGCAGCCAGCTCTTCAAGGTGCACCAGGACATCGGCAATCCCATGAGCACCGTGGAGCGCTTCTCCCACTGGAACGTGGACGAGCTGATCATCCTGGATATCAGCGCCGACGACTTTCACGATCTGCGCCGTGAGGATCTGCAACAGAGCTATGCCGGTTCCAGCGCCCTGGACGTGCTCAAGGAGGTGGCCAAGGCCAGCTTCATGCCCCTGGCTTTCGGGGGGCGCATCCGCGGCCTGGAGGATATGCGTCTGCGCCTTGAAGCCGGGGCCGACAAGTGCGTCATCAACAGCCAGGCCCTGGCCCAACCGGAGTTCATCAGCCAGGCCGCGCGGCGCTTCGGCTCTCAATGCGTGGTGGTGAGCATAGACGCCAAGCGCCATGCCGATGGCGGCTACGAGGTCTTTTGCCAGGGCGGGCGCGCCGCCACGGGGCTCAGGCCAGAGCAGTGGGCGCGCCAGGCCCAGGAACTGGGCGCGGGCGAGATATTCTTGAACTCCATCGACCGCGACGGCTCGGCCCTGGGCTTGGACCTGGAGCTGGTCCGCCGCGTCAGCGCCGCCACCACCATTCCCGTCATCGCCTGCGGCGGTGTGGGCTCCTATGAGGATTTTGCCCCGGGTATCAGCGAAGGCGGGGCCAGCGCGGTGGCCGCGGCCAACATCTTCCATTTCTTCGAGATGAGCTATCCCCAGGCCAAACAGGCCTGCCTGCGCGCTGGTCTGCCCATGCGCGGGGTGCGCCTGGGCAGCCGCTGGTTCCCGCGCGAGCCGGTCTATGATCCAGCCCGCCGCGCAGTGCTCATGGCGGATCGGCTTTCGCGCGCCCAGGCCATAACGGTGAACCAATCAGGTTGGGAAGCGCGCCATCAAGGTCAACCGCGTAAGGTGCGCTGGTGCACACGCTGTGTCTACCCCTCCATCTCCGCCGCGCCCATGGAGTTCGACGAGCAAGGTGTCTGCATGGGCTGCCGCATGGCCCAGGTCAAGGAAGCCATCCAACCCCAAGAGTGGAAACGCCGCCGCGAACTGCTGCGCGACATCCTGGAGCGCTACCGCAGCAAAGACCAGAGCTCCTACGATTGCGTAATCGCGGTGAGCGGAGGCAAGGACAGCTATTTCCAGACCCACGTCATCGCCAAGGAGTTCGGCCTGCGCCCTCTGCTGGTCACTTACAACGGCAACAACTACACGCCGGTGGGCTGGCGCAACGTGCATCGCATGAAGGAGGCCTTCGGGCTGGATCACCAATTCTTCTCCCCCAGCGTGGACCTACTGGTCAAATTGAACCGCCTGGCCTTCATCATCATGGGAGACATGAACTGGCACGCCCACGTGGGCATCACCACTCTGCCGGTGAGGGCCGCGGCCCAAGCCAAGGCGCCCCTGGTCATATGGGGCGAGCACGGTTATCTGGACCTGTGCGGCCAATTCTCCATGGATGATTTTCCCGAGATGAGCTATCGCGATCGTCTGGAGCATTTCGCGCGCGGTTACGAATGGAACTACTTCGTGGGCCTGGAAGGCATCCGCGCCCAGGAGATGCTGCCCTATCGTTATCCCGCGGACCATGAACTCTTCGACCTGGATCTGCGCGGTATCTACCTGGGCAACTATCTTTACTGGGAGGCCAATCAGCACGGGAAGATGGTTGTGGAACGCTACGGCTTCGAGGTAAGCGACCAGCCCTTCGACCGCACCTACCGGCGCATGTCCAACCTGGATGACATGCACGAAAACGGCGTGCACGACTACCTGAAGTACATCAAGTTCGGGTATGGCCGCTGCACCGACCACGTGTGCAAGGATATCCGCGCCGGCCTCATGAGCCGCGATGAAGGCATCGAACTGGTGCGGCGCTACGACCACGTCAAGCCGCGCGACCTGCAACGCTGGCTGGCTTACGTGGGCATGGGCGAGGCTGACTTCGACGCCATCGCCGACACCTTCCGCGACCCGCGCGTCTGGCGCCGCCAGGATGGCTGTTGGGTCAAGGACAACCTGTGGGACTAGCCATGAGCGACCGTCAGCCACCTCGCGCCCTTGACCTGGGCGAGCCGTTGCGCGAAAGCGAGCTGTGCCCCGACCAATTGCTGGGCGGGCAAGAAGAGGCCTTTGCCCGCGACGTGGAGCGCCTCCTGTCCCAAAGCCGGCATTTCGTCCAGTCACCCTGCCCCGCCTGCGGCGGAAGCAGGCATGAGGCAGCCTTCGACAAGCTGGGCTTCACCTACGTTCGCTGCCAGGATTGCTCCACGCTCTTCATGAACCCGCGCCCCAGCCCGGAGATCATGGCGGCCTACTACGCCGACAGCGAGAACTACCGCTACTGGGCCCAGCATATCTTTCCCGCCAGCGAAGCGGTCAGGCGCGCCAAGCTGCATAAGCCCTGGCTTCAGCGCGTGGCTGATTACTGCCGCCGCTTTGGCGCAAGCCGGGGGACCTTGCTGGAAGTGGGGCCAGGTTTCGGAACCTTCAGCGCCTTGGCCCAGGAATCCGGCCTGTTCGATCGGGTGCTGGCGGTGGAACCCACCCCCGAAATGGCCAAGGCCTGCCGGGAGCGCGGGGTGGAGGTTTTGGAACGGCGCATCGAGGAGGTGGCCGAGGATGGCCCCCTGGCCCGGGTGCTGGTGGCCTTCGAGGTTCTGGAGCATCTCTTCGCGCCGCGCCAGCTCCTGGAGCAGGCCTATCGCCTGCTCGAACCCGGCGGCCTGCTGGTGCTCTCCTGCCCCAACGGCCAGGGCTTCGACATAACGCAGCTAAAGGCCGAGGCCTTGGCCGTGGACCCCGAGCACGTCAACCTGCTCAACCCCGCTTCTCTGCGCGGCCTGGCGGAAAGCTCCGGTTTCGAGGTGTTGGATGTGGCCACCCCCGGCCGCCTGGACGCGGAGTTCGTGCGCGAGGCCTGGCGGCAAGGCCGCTTCACCTCGGAAGACCCTTTCCTGCGCCGCGTCCTGCTCGACGATTGGGAGCGCCTGGGCTGGCCCTTCCAGCAATTCCTGGCCCAGCAGGGCCTGTCCTCCCACATGTGGCTGGCGGCCAGGAAACCAGAGGGCAGGCCCGCGGCGGGTCAGGAGGACGGCGCCTGCGAGGCCGCCGTGGCCTCCTGCTACAGCACCTGGAGCCAAAGCTACTACCAGGATTACTACGCTTCGCCCAAAGCCTACCCGCCCGTACACAGGCAGATCGCGCGCGACCTGCTGCGCGCCCACGGCGCACGCAGCATCCTGGACGCAGGCTGCGGACCCGCCTCCATGCTGCGCGACCTGACCGACTTGGGCGCGGCGCTCTACGGCTTCGATCTCACGCCCCAGATGGTGGAGGAGGCGCGCAGGGTCATGGCCGGCCACGGGGTGGCCGCCGAGCATATCTGGCAGGGCAGCGTGCTGCGGGGCGATGACTTCATAAACCCCGCCTTGACCGGCCTTGTCCACGACGCGGTCATATGCTTCGGCGTTTTGCCCCATATCCCCGCAGAGCACGACCACACGGTTCTGGTTAACCTGCGCCAGGCAGTGCGCCCAGGCGGTCTGGCGCTCCTGGAGGCCAGGAATCAGCTTTTCGCTCTCTTCAGCCTCAACCGCTATAGCCACGATCTGTTCGCCGATGTCTTGATTCAGGCCGACCGCCTGCGCGCTCTCGCCGGGCCGGAATCGGCCGCCTTGGAACAAGCCTTGACCGAAATGGCCAGCCACTTCCGCCTGGACCAGCCGCCCGCCCGCAAGGGGCGTCAGGGTGAGCCCGGATACGATGAGGTGCTCTCGCGCACCCACAACCCCCTGGAACTGAAGCGTGGCTTCGAGGAGGCGGGGTTCAGGGAGGTGGAACTGCTCTTCTATCATTACCATTGCCTGCCGCCCATGCTGGAGGCCGCGCTGCCCGAGCTGTTCCGCCGCGAAAGCCTGGCCAGGGAAGACCCCCGCGATTGGCGCGGGCACTTCATGGCCTCCGCCTTCATCGTCAAGGGGGTGCGCGCGTGATTGGCGACCAGGGCTGGCGGCGCTATTGCATCTGGGAGCACAGCGCCCAGGTACGCGCGCTCTACGCCCGGCGCTGCCGCCGGGAAGAGCCGGAGATGACCTGCGCCGCCCAGGCCGCCGAACTGCTGCGCCCTCTGCTGCGGCCAGGCGATTCCCTGCTGGACGTGGGTTGCGGCAGCGGCTATTTCTATCACTCCTTGGTAGGGCGGGGCATGGAGGCGGAGTACTGGGGTATTGACGCGGCCCCTTCCCTGCTGGCCATCGGCCGCGCCGAGATGCCCGCTTTCGGGCTTGCGCCCGAGAGGCTTTTGGAGATGCGCCTGGAAGACCTGGAAGGCCAGGCCGACCACGTGGTCTGCCTGAACGTGCTCAGCAACCTGGACAACTACCACCGCCCCTTGGAGCGCCTGCTGCATTGCGCCAGGCGCAGCCTGGTCCTGCGCGAATCAGCCTCCCGGGAGCCATCGTGCCTTTACGTGCGCGACCGGTTTCTGGACCCCGGCGTGGACCTCAAAGTCTACGTCAACACCTACCCCCTGGATGAGATGGTGGCGTTCATTGAGTCCCACGGCTTTTCGGTGCGGGTGTTGACCGACCAACGCACCGGCGGCGCGCCGGAGATGATCATCGGCTATCCGCACCACTGGAAATTTTTCCTGGCGCAAAGGAATCAGGCAGGCGAGGCCCCATGTCCCGCATAGCAGGAGTTGTCGACGATCCGGAAACGCCACGCCGCGAGCAGGCCTGCCTGCAAGGCTGCGCCGCCATGGCCGCCGCCGGCTGGAATCAGCGGGTTGTCTCGAAGGAGCGCGCCAGTCTGGCGTCCTGCGCCTGGCGTCGGCCCGGCCTGGCCGATTGCCAAGGGCTGCTGCTGGCCTGGGATGGCTGCATCTACAACCGCGACCAGTTGGAGGGCCTGGGGGATGACGCAACCGTGGCGGCGGGTCTGGTGCGCAGGCATGGTTTCGCCCAAGCGCTGACCATGATCAACGGCGACTTCGCCGTGGCCGCCTATGACACGCTTAGCGGCGAGCTGTATCTGGGCCGTGACCGCTTCGGGGTCAAACCGCTCTACCATGCCGATCTTGGTGGTGGCCTGGGCTTCGCCTCCCGCCCGGCCGGACTGCTGGCCATGCCGGGCGTCAGCCGCCAGGTCAACCCGGGTTTTGTGGGCCTCTATGCCGCCAGCCATTACCGGGTTTTCGACAACGACCCCCAGGCCAGCCCCTATCGCCACATCCGCCAGCTGCCGGCCGCTCATTACCTGCGCTGGGCGCGAGGCGTCTGGGAAATCCGTCCCTACTGGCAATTGCGTGACCAAGGCGACTGGGACGGCGACGAGGAGGACCTGGCCGGGCAGTACCGTGATCTGCTGGCCGACGCGGTAGGCCGCCGCCTGGCCCGCGCCGGCAGGCCGGCCTTCCTGCTCTCCGGGGGCATGGACTCCTCCTCGGTGCTGGCCTTGGCCGTGCGAGGATCAGGCGTGCGGCAAGCCGCCTATTCCTCGGTCTACAGCGACAAGACCTTTGACGAGTCGGCCGAAATTCAGCCCATGCTGACCCCTTGCGTTGAGCGCTGGAATCCCGTGGCGGTGGAACCCCAGGATGTCTTCAAGCACCTGGAGGAAATCATCGCCTGGCACGACGAGCCGGTGGCCACCGCCACCTGGCTATCCCATTATCTGTGTTGCCGCCAGGCCAGCCAGGACGGTTTCGACGCGCTTTTTGGCGGCCTGGGCGGGGACGAGCTGAACGCCGGCGAGTACGAGTACTTTTTCTTCCACTTCGCCGACCTGCACTGGCGAGGAGAGCATGAGCGCCTGGCCCGCGAGGTGGATTGCTGGGCCCGCCATCACGATCACCCTCTTTACCGCAAGAACACGCAGGTGGCGCAAGAGGCCATCCTGCGCATGAGTTCGCCCCAGCCTCCCGGCCGCTGTCTGCCGGACCTTCTCCGGCTGCGGCGGTACCTGGAAGCCTTGGAGCCTGACTTTTTTGACCTGGCCAGCTTCAACCCGATCATGGAGCATCCCTTCCCCAGCCACCTCAAAAACCGGGCCTATCAGGACCTGACCCGCGAGACGACCCCCTGTTGCCTGCGCGCTGAGGATCGTCAAGCCACGGCTTGGGGCCTGGACCATTTCCTGCCTTTCCTGGATCACCGTCTGGTGGAGTTCATGTTCCGGATGCCGGGCGGGCTCAAAATCAAGGACGGCGTGACCAAACACCTGCTGCGCCTGGCCATGCGCGGAGTATTGCCCGAGGAGACCCGCACCCGCGTCAAGAAGACCGGCTGGAACGCTCCGGCCCACTTGTGGTTCACTGGCCAGGGCCGCGATTTTCTGCTGGACCTGACCCACTCCCAGGCCTTTCGTCAACGCGGCATCTATCGTCTGGACCAGGTGGACAAGATCATCGCCGAGCACCAGGAGATCGTCGCCGACCCCCGCCCCCGCGAAAACCACATGATGTTTCTTTGGCAGCTCACCAACCTGGAGCTTTGGCTGCGTCAACTGGCACGCTGATTGGCTCAAGCCGCGCCAGCGAAACTTCGCCAGCCTTAGCCTCGTTTCGCCGGCTACGATATCCGCGCGCCCTGGCCGCCGGACAGGCTGAGCATGCGCAGGCATTGCGGGTAGTCGATCCTGGCCATGCCTTGGTAGGCGCTGAGGTTGGAGCAATTGTAGACGGGGACCGGCTCCAGATCGAAGACCTGGGTCAGGCAGGCCAGGCTGACTCCGATCTGGAAGTTGAATTGCTGAGTATCGAAAGCGAGCCATTGGTCATAGCTGGAACGCCAGCGCTGCTGGGCCGCATCGCTGCCGTTTGCCCCCGCCTCGCTGGAACGCCTGGCCTGTACGCCCGAGGAGTAGAACATATCCTGCACAGCGCCCTGCTCGTTCCGGAGGGTGGTCCCATCGCAGCCAAAGAGAAATACCCTGCGTGGCCGGGCCAAGAGAGCCAGGGGCAGCGCCACAGAGAGGGTGTTGTAGGGAGGGAAATGCAGCGGGTCGCTGGGCGCCGGAGGATGCCTGGCCTGGGAGCGAAAGTATAGAAGCCGCGCATCGTGCTGGGATTCCAGCCAGGCTCGGCTGGCGCCGTCCTGATAAAGGCCCTCCGTCGCGCCGGCGTGGGTGAGCAGCATATTGCGTTCCGGCCTGGCCAGGTACTCGCGCAGCCAGGGCATCTGCCCGTTGAGCACCGCGGGCGAGGTCACGCAGAACAACTCGCTGCGCCTGTCCATGCGATTCAGCAGGTTTTTTTCCACGATGGGTTCGTTGAAGGTGAAATAGCATAGGTCCGCCCGGGCGAAGTGCTCCAGGTTTTCCTCGAACTGAGCCAGGGAGGGGCCGTAAGCCATGATGGCCAAGTCCCTGCCCGCCACCAGACTGCGCAGCAAACGCAGGCGGGTGGGGGTCTGGGGCAGGTAACCTGCCTGCTCGAAACTGGGCTCATGACCGCTGGCCCGGCCCGCGAACTGAGCTATGAACCCTCGCCCTTCGGCCTCCAAACCGCTAGCCATTAGGGCGTGGGCCACATGCCCCAGCAGTGACATATCGCCTGATTGGCGGTACTCGTCAAGGCAGGCGTTGGCCATGTCGGTGAAGGCCTGCGCAGAACCCGCCCGGTCTCCCGACCGCCCCAAGGTCCAGCCCAGCAGAAAACGGTAGTGTGGATTCTTCGGCTCCAACTGGGCGACTTGGCGCAACAGGCCCGCGGCGGAGGCATAGTCCTCTTGCAGCAGGAAGGTGTAGGCCATCCAGTAGAGAGCTCCCCCGCTGCCCGGCTCCAGCCTCAAGGCCTGGGCCAGCAGGGGCCGCACATCATCAAGGGGATCGCCCAGGGTCAGGCGCATCACCGCGCAGTCGCGATAGACTTCGGCCGAGGCTCCGCCCAGGGCCATGGTGCGCTCGAAGGCCTGCCGGGCCATGCCCTTGTCACCCAGCCCCCAGGCCTCCCGCGCCTTGGCCAGCCACAGTTGGGCGTCCAGGGGCCGCGCGGCCAGCTGCGCATCCAGGCGCTCCAGCTTGCTCCGTAGCGTATCCCCGGTCATGGTGGTTTGCGCGCCGCCCAGGCTCTGCCCCATGCTCATTACCTTTGCCAACGTGTAAGCGCGTGGCGGGCTGGTCGCGTGACAGCTTCAGACATACTCCACCTCCACCACGGCCGATTCCTGCCAGGCCCGGTCTATGGCCAGGCAGACGGCCATGCAGTCCAGCGCCTCCTGGGCGGTCACCAGGGGTTGACCGCTGGTTACGATGGCCTGGATGAAGCTGTTGATCACGCCCAGCTTGTCGGCTGGTTTAAGGGGAGCCTCCCAGGTCTGGGGAGGCTCCGCTTCCTCGCGCGAGGTATATAGCAGGGCCGCTTCAGGCCGGTTCAGAAAGGTGGCTTGGGCGCCGTATACGTTTAGCTCGTGAAAATGCGGCGACACGCAGCCGAAGTTGGCGCCCAGCTTGGCCACCAGGCCACCGGAGAATTTCAGCAGGGCAGCCACCATATCCGGAAAGGCGAAACCGCTGCCCTGCGAGGCCAAATTGTTGCCAAAGGCCGCCACCTCGGTTACGCGCTCGCCGCTCAGCCAGAGCATAAGGTCCAGCAGGTGAATACCGCCGCCTTGTATGACCGAGTAATAGGGCAGCCGCCCCCGCCAGCCCTGGGTGATCTTGTGCAGGCGGCCATAGTTGTAGCTGCCTTCCAGGTAGAAGAGCCGCCCCATTCCTCCCTGCTTGATCATGGCGCGTAGTTCCTGGAAGCGAGGGCTGGTGCGCAGCAACAGGTTGGACGAGAAGCAAAGGCGGGGGTGCGATCTGAGCAGGGCGGCCAACTCCCGCAACTGGCCTGCCTGCTGGCACAGCGGCTTTTCCACGAACACATGCTTGCCCTGCGCCAGGGCCAGGGCGGCCTGCTCAAAATGCTGATGATCATGGGAGGCGATGGATACCACGTCCAGGCCGGGGTCACGCAGCAAGTCCTCGGCCCGCTCATAGAGACGCACGCCTGGGTATTCCTGGGCCACGGCCCTTAGACGGACCGGGTCCATGTCGCACAGCGCCTCCAACCGGCAGACGGGGTGCAGGTGATAGGCCCGCGCGTGGGTCTGTCCGAAGCCCAAGCCGATGACGCCGGCCCTAAGCAACCATGACCTCCGTTTCCAAGTCCAGGCCCAAGCTTTGGCGATAGGCCGCCAGCACGGCCTTCAGGCCGTGACGCCAGTGGGGCGCGGGCAAGAGGCGCAGGATGTTGTCGACCCGGCGCAGATCCTGATAGGTGTCCACGGAAAGCTGCAAATGGCTCAGATCCTGGCCGGCACTGAAGTTGAGCAGACGATACCGCCCAGGCCGCGCGTAGAAATAGGGCAGAACGTGCTCACGCTCCTTAGGGGTGGTCATGCGCGGGACCGCTTGGGCAAAGGCCTTGGCGCAGACCACTTCCACCGACTGCCCCTTGGGAAAGGTGCGGGGCAGCACGTTGGTCACCACCTGCGCGCGCTCCTGGATGAAAAGATTCAACGCCCTGTTTATCAGCGCCACGTCCAGCAGGGGGCTGTCCCCACAGACCCGCACGAAGGCGTCCAAGCCCAGTTCCTCCACCGCCTGGAGGTAGCGCGCGGCCACGTTTTCCAAAGGCCCCCGCACGCAGCTCGCGCCAACCTGGTGGCAATAGCGGGCCAGGGGGTCGTCGCTGGGGTGATCGGAGGTGGCCACCACCACCGGCATGGGCGCCAGCGCGGCCAGGCGATCCAGGAGGTGCTGAAGCAGCGGCTTTCCCTGCACACAGGTCAGCACCTTGCCGGGCAGCCGCTGGGAGCCTAGCCGGGCCTGCACCACCACCGCCATGTTCAGTTCATGCGTCATGTTTTCCGCAGCACCGTGACGTTGTGGTAGGCCGCGTGCGCGGGCAGTTTTTGCGCCACGCTGCGCTCGAACCACACCAGGAAGTCCCGCATGATCTGGTGCTCCAAGAACTGGTTGAAACGCTCCTTGTAGGCCTTGAACTCCTCCGCGCCCAGGCAGGAGCAGAACAGGGCATTGTCATAGAAGAGCCCCAGCGGGATCACGGACACCAGCTCCATGCCCGCCGACTGAGCCAGCATGCGCAAGAAGCCCTGGTCCACATGGGCGGAAAACTGCCCGCCCTGGGCTTGCGGCGAAAAGACAAACCCCTCGGGGTCCACGGGTCCGGCCGCTTCAGCCAACTGGTAGTGCTCTGCGTTGGCGAAGGTGTAGACCGCCAGACCTCCCTGCTTGAGCACCCGGGCGAACTCGTGCAGGATCAGATACCAATCGGGGAAATGGGTCAGGAACATGCGCGACACCACCACGTCGAATTCGCTCGCCTCAGCGGGCAGGCAGAAGGCGTCGCCTTGGCGAATCTCGATGTCCAAATCGTTCTTCTTGGCGCGCAAGACCTCCAGCATCGAGGCGCTGGCGTCGCAAGCCACCACCCGGCAGCCGCGCCCGGCCAGATGCAGACTGGTCAGACCAGTGCCGCACCCCACGTCCAGGACCTTCTGGCCTGGCGTGACGTGGCGGTCGAAAATCTCGTGCGCCATGACGTTGAAGTGGATGTTGCCCAGGGTGTTGTTCTCGCTGGTCTGGGAGTCGAAGACCCGCCCGGAATCGGCCTGCTGCCACAACCCGGTCTTCAACTGGCTGACAGGATGCACGCTGGCCATGGTCTGGCGGTCGGGCGGCTTTTCCTGGCCGGCGGGCCTCATGCCGGAAGGGCTGCCCCGCCATGCGTCGTCATGGAAACTGATTTCCTGAGGGCCGTCAAAGCCGCCGAAGACATATATGTCCTCCTCGCCTGGCCCGCCTTGGGCAAAGGCCACGCAGCCCACCTTGGCCGGCCAGTCTCCCTGCTCCAAGCTCCAGTCCAGCCCATCGGCGGAACTCCACACCTCCCGGCAGCCGCGCACCCCTTGGCGGTCCAGGTTGCCTCCCAGCAGCCAGAGGCGGCCCCGGGCGGTCAGGCTGCGCATGGTGAC
>CAZLSD010000009.1:29952-34474 GCA_964561775.1 uncultured Desulfarculus sp.
GGTTGCCTCCCAGCAGCCAGAGGCGGCCCCGGGCGGTCAGGCTGCGCATGGTGACACGCGGCGGCCAAGGCGCGTGTTCACACAGGCAGCGCCAGTCTTTGCCGTTGGAAGACACCCATACGTCGTTATAGAGCGTCCCTTGCGAATCGGCTCCGCCCAGAAGCCACATCAACCCGCCGTGCGCCAGGAAACCAAAGCCCCGGCGCGGCCCCCAGGGCGCGTTGCCGGTGACCAATTCCCAGGTGCTGCCGTCGGGCGAGCGCCACACCTCCGCGAAACAATGAAAGGGCGGGCCGTAATTGACCCCGCCGGCCAGGTAGAGGTGATCCTCCCAGACCAGGCAACCGGCGTGTTCGCGGTCTTCCCAGGGCGGCCTGGCGCAGACCAACTCCCACTCAGCTCCATCCTTGGATGCCCAGACATCGCCCAGCACGTTGGTGGGAGGCTCCACCACGTAACCGCCCAACATCCACAGCCTGCCGTGGAAGGAAACAGCCGATTGGTAGCACCTGGCGCGCCAGGGGGCCTTGTCCGTGACCATTTCCCAGCGCTCGCCGTCCGCGCTGCGCCACACGTCGTTGTAGAGGGCATGCTGGGCGTCGGAAGTCATGCGCCAGCCGCCCAGCACCCACATCATCCCTTGGTGGTTGGCCACGGCCGCCATGTCGCGCGGGCCCCAGGGAACGGCGGGCAGCTGCCGCCAGCGCAGGGCGTGCTTGGCTTGGGCAGCGGGCGTTTCCGAGCCCGCGTTAACTCTTTGCCCCGCCTCGCAAGGTGGGACGCCTAGTGCGGGCGTCGCGTTATGTTTCATGGCCGCCATGCGCCAACCTCGCTATCGTAGTCAGGCAAACTTGCGCGCCCTTTCAGGCCACCTTGCTTTTCCGGTTCAATTCCTTTATCGCGTCGGGAATCGCGTAACCTAGCCGTTCATAAACCTCCCACAGCGCGCTGCCCCCGAAATGCTGCGCCAAATTGGCAAAAATGAATTTGAACGACCACGGCCAGGCGTGAAACTGCTCTTCTGGGCTTCGCTTCTTCAAGGCATGGGAATTGCGCGCATCGGCATCGGCGAAGGCCTCCGTAAAACTGTACTCCAGGAATTCCTTGGTGACGGGGAACTTGTCCTTGGTCATCATGCGGAAAACTTGAGCGAAGTACTCAGGCCGCGTGGTGATCTCCTCCATCTTGATCAGCTGGTGGGGCTTCAATCCAGCCAGGCACTCCATGTCATGCCGTAAGGTGCCCTCACAGACCCACATGAATTGGTACTCCACCTGGGTCAAGGGGACTTCATGTTGGTTGAACATGGGCGTGAAGGAGTCTCGCGCCAGGCCGTGATCTTTGATGGACTGGTAGATGTCGCCGTTATCGATAGGCATCTGCAAGCGGTGGTCGTAATAATGGGAAAACAGGCTTTCGATGCGCTTCATGGGATGGCGGAGCATGGCCGCGAAAACGCCATCCTTGGCTTCGGTGGCCTCCTTGGCCGCCAATCCGTCAAAGCCGTGGATATGTCCGAACACCTTGCGATCACGAGTGGCGAACTCGCAATCCAGCAGGTTCTCGATGAACACCTCCGGCGTGACCGGGTTGCGGTTGTAGGGGTTGGGAGGAAAACAGCGGCTGCCATGAAAACACACCACGTCGGGGTGCTTGGAAAAGGATGCCGCCAGCCACAGCGTGGCCGAGCCTCCGAAGGATGAAATGTAGAACATGCTTGGTTCTCCTATTTTCGGCTGTCCTCGCCATGGCCTCTCTTGACCAGGGCCATGCCGAGGGAGCTGCGTTGCGGCTCATCCTCGTCAGAGCGATATCCGCTCTCGCCCCTATCCCGCGCCCCCCGCGCTCATATTCTCCAGGCAGCCCAAGGCCTCCTGATTGCCTGGCTCGCTGGCCAGCACGTTTTTAAAAGCCCGGTTGGCCTGCTCCATCTGTCCCAGGCTTCGGTAGGCCTTGCCCAGTTGCAGCCAGGCCTGGCTGTTGCCGGGGTCCAGTTGGCAGGCCTTTTCCAACTGCTCGCGCGCCAAGGAATGCTGGCCGCGGGAACTGGCCAACACCGCCAGGGATGCGTAGGCCGGCGCGAAATCTGGCCTAGTCTGGGTCAGCTCCCGGAAGATGCCCTCCGCCTCGCGTATGCGTCCCTCGCGCACCGCCGTCCTTCCCCGATCAAAATCGGCCAAGTGGTCGGTGGGCGTGGCGGGCTGGCGGCCGCTCCAGCGGCTGGCCCGCTCCTGGTTCCACAAATAGAAGGGATATTGCATGACAAAAAGCGTTTCGTTGTTCCACAGGTGGAACAGCGGCATGAGGGCCTTGATCAGCGGCGCGTACCCCACCCGGGCCAGGAAACCGCCATAGGCCAACAAAGGCCGCAGATAGCGCAGCTTGCCGTTCATGACCGTGTTCAGCAGGCTGGCGGCGACAGCCGACCAGCGCTGGCCTTCCTCGGGAGAAGGCGCTCCGGGCCAGATCCTGGCGGGATTGAGCTGCACCAGGGGCTGGTTGAGTAGGCAGGCCCCGCGGTCCAGGGCGGTATAGAGCCCCAGGAACCACCCCCCCAGCCACTCCAGCTTCATCAGCAGATGGGAAGGGAAGTGCGCCGCATGCCGGCGCAGCAGGAAACCCCGCTCCATGGCGATAGCCTCGTCGCCAAACTCCGACAAGTCCACCGGGCTGAACAGGCGGGATTCCGATCCATGTTCCGACAACGACCAGCGGGGCGCATAGCAGACAGCCACCCTGGGCGCCACATGCAGCGCATTCACGGCCTGGCTCAAATAGGTGGCGTCCAGGCGGTCGCCCGAGGCCAGGAAAAGCAGGTAATCGCCCCCCGCCAACGAAAGCACCCTTTCGCTCCAAGGCATCTGATATGGCCCGGCGGGAGAAGGCTCCCAGCGCAGCCGGGGCAGGCGGCTTCCCCAACGCTCCTGGATGGGGCCCGGGTCTTGCCCCACCAGCACCACCTCGCCGGGCAGCATGGTCTGCAAGGCCAAGTCCTGCAGGGTCAGGTCCAGCTCCTGCCCATCCCCCACGTTCCAGATAATGGCCGTCACCGAGCCCACGATGTTGTCGCCTGGCCTGGTGTCGGCGGGACCGGCCCACAGGCGCTGCCCGAGGCGGTAGGGCGGCCAATCCCGATCGCTCCACACCGGCACCCAGCGCAGATTCCATTGCGTGCTCTGGTCAGGTTTATGGTTAAGCGCGGCTTTGGTGTCCTTGATCAGGCGCGCGGTTTCCTCGTTGGCCGGGTCCAGGGAGGCTGCCTTCTCCAGCACGCGCAGGCCATGCTCCGGCCAGCCGCATTTGATGTAGGAAGCCCCCAGCTTGAAGTACATCTGGTCAGAGTTGGGACGCAGGTCGCACATCTTCATGTAATAGAAGATGGCGTCCTCGAAGTTTCTCTGGGCGACGTAGTTCTCGGCGGCCTGTTCAACCTGGCGCGCGGAGGTCTCCAATATCTCGCGCGCCGACTGGATCTGGCGCTGGCGCGAAAGCCCCCGCAGGACGTTGAAATCCAATTCCTCCACGAATACGTTTTCACGTTGCAGGGTTCTGGCGAAAAGCTCCCAGGAGAAGTAGGGCCAAAAGCGCTCGTGCTCGAAAAGCAGATCCAGAATCTTGAAACCGAAGCGCCCCAGGATGGACGGCGTCTTGAAGAATTCCCGCACGTCCGAGTAGGCCGGGGACTCGAGCAGCTCCAGTATGGCCATGATGACCTGCTGCTGGGAAGCTCGGTCCCGCTGCCCAGTGAAGGAATACGACTCGGAGTTCCAGCGCAGCCACTTGAGGGTCTCGGGGTGATAGCAAATGCCGTGGCGCATGGCCACCACCAGCGCCACGAACCAGTCATGATGCCACTTGAGCGGCTTGATGATGCCGCCGCAATCGATCTGTTTCTGACGGTAATAGGTGGCGGTGTGGGTGGGCAGGTCCAGGAAATCCTGCTGGCTGGCGAAATCCCAGAAGCGCTCCGGAGATATGTAGGACGGAGAGGTGGAGATGCCGAAACGCACGGTCTCCCAACTGCCGTTGACGTGGATGCCGCGGGTGTCGGTGACGCACAGGCCCGCCTGGGGATGGCGTTCCAGCAACCTCACGCTGGATTCCAGGAAGCTCTCCATGATGGGGTCGTCGGCGGCGCTGTGGTAGACCAGCTCGCCCTGGGCGGCGGCCAGACCCAGGGTGGCCGCCTCGGCCACGCCCCGGTTTTCCGGCAGGCTTAAGATGCGCAGGCTGGGCTCCTCCAGGGCGAAGCGTTGCAACACTTCCATGCTGCTGTCCGTGGAGCCGTCATCCACCACCAGTATTTCCTGGGCCTGGTAGCTCTGCCGGGTAATGCCGCGCAAGGACTCTAGGAGATACTGGCCCTGGTTGTAGTTGGGGATGATGACGGATACTGTCTTGTCCATGGCCATGGCGCTCCTTGGCTGGATCCCAGCCCTTGACTAGGCCTTGTGCGTGTACTCCAGAGGCTGGTCCTGGATTTCCCGCCAGCCCTCCTCCACCCAGGCCGCCACCTCGGCCA
>CAZLSD010000010.1:0-32006 GCA_964561775.1 uncultured Desulfarculus sp.
GTCTGGGGCAGGCTGATGGAGGGCGTGGTGCTTAACGCCGCGGCCTACACCCACACCAGCGTGGCCGTGCGCGACGCGGTGGCCGCCTGCGGGGCCAAGGTGGTCGAGGTGCACTTGAGCAACCCAGCCGCCCGCGAGGAGTTCCGCCGGGTGTCCCTGCTCTCCGGGGTCTGCGCCGGCAGCATCAGCGGTTTTGGCTGGCACTCCTATGCCCTGGCCCTCACCTGGCTGGCCAAGTTCCCCCAATAAGCGGTAACGCGGCCAGGTAAAATGCCTTTGCCACACAAAAGCCTCTTGACACTTGACGCCCGATGCAGTTTAGTTAGAGGCGTGATTGGCGAGATTTCACCGAGCAAGTGGTGGCGCGGCATGAAACAGGGCGAAGTAAAAAGCGGTAGCAAGAGCCAGTTCGAGCTGGCCGGCCGCTATTTTTACTTTAGCTTTTATTGGTATTCCGCCGTCCGCTCAGGCGCCGGGGAGGTCTAAGGCCAACTAAAGCCGAAGTAAACCGAACCAAGGGCCGTGAGCGGACAAACCGCTCACGGCCCTTCTCTTTTTGGCCCCGTATGGCGGGGGCGACAAGCAAGGGAGAAAGATCATGTTGAGTACAGTGGCGGAAGACAGAAAGGTCATGGAGCCCGCGCGAAAACCGGCGCTGGCCGTGCCGGCCAAACCCAAGAACCCCCTGACCAGCCGCGAGGATCACCCCGGCGACACGGTGATCCAGGTGGGTGACGTGCGGATCGGCGGGGGCGGCTTCGTGGTCATCGCCGGGCCCTGCTCGGTGGAGACCCTGCCCCAGATGCTGACCACCGCCGAGGCGGTGCGCCAGGCCGGCGGCGGCGTGCTGCGTGGCGGAGCCTTCAAGCCCCGCACCTCCCCCTACAGCTTCCAGGGCCTGGGCGAGGAGGGCCTGCATCTGCTGGCCATGGCCCGCAAGCTCACCGGCCTGCCCGTGGTCACCGAGGTGATGGACTCCGCCGATCTGGCCGTGGTCGAACAGACGGCCGACATCATCCAGGTGGGGGCGCGCAACATCCAGAACTTCTCCCTGCTAAAAAGGGTGGGCAAAAGCCGCAAGCCGGTGCTGCTCAAGCGAGGCCTGTCCACCACCATCAAGGAATTCTTGATGAGCGCCGAATACCTGCTGGACGCGGGCAACTCCCAGGTCATTCTCTGCGAGCGCGGCATCCGCACCTTCGAGACCGCCACCCGCAACACCCTGGACCTAAGCGCGGTCTGCGTGCTCAAGGAGCGCACCCACCTGCCGGTCATCGTGGATCCCAGCCACGCCGTCGGGGTTCGCCGCTTCGTGCCGCCCCTGGCCAAGGCCGCCATGGCCGTGGGCGCGGACGGGGTCATGGTGGAGGTGCACTGCTCCCCGGACACCGCCCTGTGCGACGGCGAGCAGTCGCTCTCGCCCCTGGAGTTCCAGCTCATGATGGACGAACTGCGTCCCTTGGGCGTGGCCATGCAGCGCCCCTTGTGGTCCCATTAATCCTCACCCCGCGCGAGAACAAGAGAAGAAAGCCATGAACGCCTCCGTAAACGCCAAACCCAACAACGACTGCCACGCCGACGCCAACGGTCTGGCCGGCTTGGAACGCCATCGCCAAGCCATCGATCTGCTGGACCGCCAGCTGCTGGACCTGCTCAACCAGCGCGCCGTCTACGCCTTGGAGGCCGCGCGCTGCAAGGGCGCGGGCAACCTGCCCGAGTTCGCGCCCGAGCGCGAGGCCCAGATCATGCGCGGCCTGTTGGGGGCCAACCGGGGGCCTTTGCCCGACCAGGCCGTGCGCGCCATCTTCACCGAGGTGGTCAGCGCCTGCCGGGGCTTGCAGCGTTCCCTGCGCGTGGCCTATCTGGGACCTCAGGCCACCTTCTCTCACCAGGCCGCCATGCAGCACTTCGGCAGCGCCTGCGACTTCGCGCCCCAGGTCACCATCATCGACGTCTTCGAGGAGGTGGAGCGCGGGCACTCCCAGGTGGGGGTGGTGCCGGTGGAGAACTCCAGCGAGGGCGGGGTCAGCGTCACCCTGGACCAGTTCATGACCTCTCCCCTCAAGGTCTGCGGCGAGGTCTACACCCAGGTCAGTCACATGCTGCTCTCCCAGGCCGAGAGCCTGGACAAGGTGGAAAAGGTCTACGGCCACCCCCAGGCCCTTAACCAATGCCGGCGCTGGCTGCGGCGCAACCTGCCAGGGGCGCCCTTGCAGGAAACCAGCAGCACCGCCGCGGCGGCGCGCATGGTGGCCGAGGACCCCGCGGCGGCCGCCGTGGGCGGCGAGCTGGCGGCCAGCCACTACGGCGTCAAGGTGCTGGCCCGGGCCATCCAGGACATCCCCCGCAACCTGACCCGCTTCTTCGTGCTGGGCAACCAGGACTGCCCGCCCACCGGCAGCGACAAGACCTCGCTCATCTTCGTGGCCGCCCACCAGCCGGGCGCCCTGTTCCGGGCCTTGAGCCATTTCGCCAGCCGGGGCATCAACATGACCCGCATCGAATCGCGCCCGGTCAAGGGACGGGTCTGGGAATACGCTTTCTTTCTGGACTGCGAGGGCCACCGCGAGAACGCCAACGTGGCCGAGGCCCTGGAGGCCTTGAAGGGCGACGTGGACCAGATCAAGATTCTGGGCTCCTATCCCACCGGCGACGCGGACCTGGCCTGTTAGCCAACGTCACGGAAAGGGAGCGTCAGAAATGGAGGAACCTGGCTTTTTTCCCACCCGGGTGCTGATTGCCGGCGGGCGGGGGCGCATGGGCGAGTGGCTGGCCCGGCGTCTGTCCGAGCGGGGCTGCCCGGTGGAGGTGGCCGAGCGGCAGGAAGGTCAGGCGGGTCTGGCCAAGGCCGGCGACTGCCCGGTGGTTATCCTGGCCGTGCCCGTGGGGGCGGTGGAAGAGGTCATGGCCGGGCTAGCGCCCCATCTGCCCTCCAGCGGCCTGGTGATGGACATCTGCTCGCTCAAGCAAGGGCCGCTTGCCAGCATGCTGCGCCACGCCCCCGGCCAGGTGTTGGGCTGCCATCCCCTCTTTGGTCCCTGGGAAGCCCAGGTGGAGGGGCAGCCGGTCTTTCTCTGCCCGGGGCGGGAGGGCCCCTGGATATCCTGGGCGCGCGCGTTCTGGGCTGGCCTGGGCGCGCGCCTGGTGGAGATGGAGCCCGAGCGCCACGACCTGCTCATGGCCCAGGCGCAGAGCCTGCGTCACCTGTGGGTGGCCTGCCTGGGCCGGGCCTTGCGCGAGACGGGCTTCGCCCCGGCGCAAGACCTGGAACTGGCCGGCCCCTGGTTCCAAAGCCTGTGGGGGGTGCTGGAAAACCAGGCCCGCCAGCCGGCCGAACTGTATGCCCAGCTGGCCGTGGCCAATCCCGCCAGCGGGGCGGCCATGCGGGCTCTGGCGGGCGCGGCCCAGGAAATGGCGGCCAGACTGCAAGCTGGCGATGGCGGGGGCCTGGCCCAGGCCATGAACCTGGAAGGGTTGTTGGCAAAAGAATAGAAAATCGCCACGGCGGGAAAATCTTTTCTTGACGCTCCTTGGGTTGCTTGGTATACCGTATACAAACAGACAGCGGGCGTGGCTCGCCACGACCGTGCAGACAAGGTGGCAGGAACATGATGGACAAGCAGCGCGGACAGCTTTGGTGGCGGGGTTGGTATGCACCGGAAGGGAGCCATGTCCGAGGCGCGCGCTGATTAGACCAAAGTATCTGGCAGCCAAGCAAGCCGCGGGCAGAAAAAGCCCGCGGCTTCAATTTTTTTACAGCAAGGGGGAGAAAATGATGCTCAAGGAGGCCATTGCCAAGGCGGTGCGGGGGCAGGATCTGAGCGAGGATGAGATGCAGGCCGCCCTGGGTCAGATCATGGAAGGCCTGGGCACCCAGGCCCAGATCGGCGCGCTCCTGGTGGCCCTGCGCATGAAGGGCGAGTGCGTGGAGGAGATCACCGGCGCGGCGCGGGCCATGCGCAGCCGCGCCCAGATCGTCCCCTCCCTGGCCCGGGAAAAGGGCGAAACACTGCTGGACACCTGCGGTACCGGAGGCGACGGAGCCGGCACCTTCAACGTCTCCACCGCCACGGCCCTGGTGGCGGCCGCCGCCGGGGCCAGGGTGGCCAAGCATGGCAACCGCAGCGTGAGCAGCCAGTGCGGCAGCGCCGACCTGATGGAGGGCCTGGGCGTGAACCTGAGCCTGGACCCCGGGCAGGTGGGGCGCTGCATCGACGAGGTGGGACTGGGCTTTCTCTTCGCCCCCAGCCTGCACCTGGCCATGCGCCACGCCGTGGGGCCGCGCCGGGAGCTGGGCATGCGCACCATCTTCAATGTGCTGGGGCCGTTGACCAACCCGGCCGGAGCCCAGGCCCAGGTGCTGGGAGTCTATGACCCCGGCCTGGTGGAGACCCTGGCCCTGGTGCTGGCCAAGCTGGGCAGCCAAAGCGCTCTGGTGGTGCACGGCCATGGCGGCCTGGACGAGATAAGCATCAGCGGCCCCACCCTGGCCGCCCGTCTGGAAAACGGCCAGGTCAGCATGCTGACCATCAAACCCCAGGACGCGGGCCTGCCCCTGGGGCCGGCCGAGGATATCCGGGGCGGCGACCTGGAGGCCAACGCGCTCATGGCCAGACAGGTGTTGCAGGGCCAGAAGGGAACCGCGCGCGACATGGTTCTGCTCAACGCGGCGGCGGCGCTCGTGGTATGCGGCCTGGCCCAGGACCTGCGCGAAGGCGCGCAAAAGGCGGCCCAGGCCATAGACAGCGGGGCGGCCTGGAGCAAGCTGCAAACCCTGGCCGGCTTCAGTCATGACCTGGCCCGCCAGGCCCAGGAGAGCAGCGCGTGCGGCTAGAGGAATCATCGCTGCTGGCGGGCATCGTGGCCGGCAAATGCCAGGAGCTGGCCGGGCAGATGTGCCGCGCCAGCCTGGCTTCGCTGAAGGAGCTGGCCGCCCAGGCCCCGCCCGCCCGCGATTTCCTGGCCGCCCTGGCCGGCCCGGGGCTCTCCCTCATCGCCGAGATCAAGCCGGCCTCGCCCTCGGCGGGCAGCTTCGCCAGCGCGCTCAGCCTGGAGGAGCGGGCCATGGCCTATGCCAAAGGCGGCGCGGCGGGATTGAGCATCCTGACCGAGAGCCGGCATTTCGGCGGCAGCCTGGAGAACCTATCCCGCGCCCGCGCCGTGAGCGACTTGCCGCTGTTGCGCAAGGACTTCATCGTGGACCCCTGGCAGGTCTATGAGGCCAGGGCCGCCGGGGCCGACGCGGTGCTGCTCATGGCCTCGGTGCTGGAGCCCGGTCCCCTGCGCGCGCTTTATCAGCTTTGCCGCCAGCTGGGCATGGCCGCCCTGCTGGAGGTCCACGACCAGGCCGAGTTGGAGACGGTACTGGCTATTGCCCCGCCCCTGCTGGGCATCAACAACCGCGACCTGCGCAGCATGCGGGTGGACCTGGACACCTGCCTGCGCCTGCGCGAGTTCGTCCCGGCGGGGGTGACGGTGGTGGCCGAGAGCGGGGTGAACTCGGCCGCCGACATGGCCAGGTTGGCCCAGGGCGGCCTGGACGCGGCGTTGGTGGGCAGCCACCTCATGCGCGCCGCCGACCCGGGCCAGGCCGTGGCCGATCTGCTGGCCGGAGCGCGGCCGTGAGCGTGCTGGTGAAGATCTGCGGCCTGACCCGGCCCGATGACGTGCAGGCCGCCGTGGCCCTGGGCGCGGACGTGCTGGGCTTCGTGCTGGCCGAGAGCCCCCGCCGGCTCACCCCCGAGCAGGTGAAAAAACTCATCCGGGATTTGCCCGCCCGGGTGCGCAGCGTGGGCGTGCTGGTGGATTGCCCGCCCGAGCAGGTCAGGGAGATTCGCGCCTACTGCGGCCTGGACATGGTGCAGCTGCACGGCCAGGAGAGCGAGGAGCAGGTGGCTCAACTGGGCCAGGGGGTGATCAAGGGCCTGGGCGTGAACGGCCTGGCGCCGCGGGCCGATAGCTATCCCACGGCCACCCTGCTGCTGGACGCCCTGGTCAAGGGCCGCTCCGGCGGCCTGGGCAAAACCTTTGACTGGAGCCTGGCCGTGGAACTGGCCAGACAGAGGCCCATAATTCTAGCCGGGGGGCTGAACCCCGGCAATGTGAAACAGGCCATAGACACAGTGCGTCCCTTTGCCGTGGACGTGAGCAGCGGCGTGGAGAGCGCGCCGGGGAGAAAGGACCATGTCAAGCTTGCCGAGTTTATCCGGCTCGCCCGCCAAGCTGGTCAGCGAGCCTGATTATCGCGGCCACTTCGGCCCCTATGGCGGGCGCTATGTGCCCGAGATCCTCATGCCCGCCTTGGAGGAACTGAACCAGGCCTATAACGAGGCCTGCCGGGACGAGGCTTTCCAGGCCGAGTTGGCGCGCCTGCTGGCCCAGTACGCCGGCCGCCCCACGCCCCTCTACGAGGCCCGCAACCTGGCCGCCCTGTGGGGCGGGGCCAGGGTGTTCTTAAAACGCGAGGACCTGACCCACACCGGAGCGCACAAGATCAACAACGCCCTGGGTCAGGCGCTCTTGGCCCAGCGCATGGGCAAGAAGAGGGTCATCGCCGAGACCGGGGCCGGGCAGCACGGGGTGGCCACCGCCACCGCCGCCGCCCTGCTGGGCCTGGAGTGCGTCGTCTACATGGGCAGCCTGGACATCGAGCGCCAGGCCTTGAACGTGACCCGCATGCGCATGCTGGGGGCGCGGGTGGAGGAAGTAAAGGCCGGCAGCCGCTCGCTGAAGGACGCGGTCAACCAGGCCATGCGCGACTGGGCCACCAACGTGCGCACCACCTATTACGTGCTGGGCTCGGTCATCGGGGCCCATCCCTATCCGGTCATGGTGCGCGACTTCCAGTCGGTCATCGGCAGCGAGGCCCGCCAGCAGATCATCGAGCGCGAGGGACGCCTGCCCCAGGCGCTCATGGCCTGCGTGGGCGCGGGCTCCAATGCCATGGGCCTGTTCCACCCCTTCCTGCACGACCCGGTGGAGATGATCGGGGTGGAGGCGGCCGGGCACGGGCTGGAGACCGGCCAGCACTCGGCCAGCCTGAGCGCGGGCTCGCCGGGGGTGCTGCACGGCTGCTGCCAGTACCTGCTGCAAGACGAGCACGGCCAGATCCGCGAGGCCCACTCCATCGCCGCCGGCTTGGATTATCCCGGCGTGGGGCCGGAGCACGGCCTGCTCAAGGACCTGGGCCGGGTCAAGTATCTGACCGCCACCGACGGCGAGGCGGTGGCCGCCTTCCAGGAGCTGGCCCGCGCCGAGGGCATCATCCCCGCCCTGGAGAGCAGCCACGCCCTGGCCCGGGCGCGCGAGGTGGCCGCGGCCCTGCCGCCCCAGGCCATGTTGCTAATCTGCCTCTCCGGCCGGGGAGACAAGGACGTGGCCCAGGTGGCCGCCTATTTGGGAGAGCAATCATGAACGGAGCGCTTGGCAAATGCTTCGCCCAGGCCCAGACCCGGGGCCGGGCCGCCTTCATCCCCTATGCCACCGGCGGCTTCCCCAGCCCCGAGCTGTGCCAGGAAATCATCCTGGCCTATGACCAGGCCGGGGCCGAGGTCATCGAGATAGGCCTGCCCTTTTCCGATCCCGTGGCCGACGGCCCGGTGATCCAGAGCGCCAGCTTCCAGGCCCTGCAGGCCGGCGCCACTCCCCTGGGCGTGCTGCGCATGCTGGCCGGAGTGCGGGCGCGGGTCAAGGCCCAGGTGGTGCTGATGAGCTACTACAACCCGGTGCGGGCCTGCGGCCTGGATGAGTTCGCCTCCCGCGCCCGCGACAGCGGGGCGTCCGGGGTGATCATTCCCGACCTGCCGCCCGAGGAGGCCGCGCCCTGGGTGGAGGCGGCCCGCAAGCGGGGCCTGGACACCATCTTCATGGTGGCCCCCACCACCCCGCGCGACCGTCTGGACTTCATCCTGTCGGTCTGCCGGGGATTCCTCTACTACGTCTCCCAGACCGGCGTGACCGGCAGCGGCCTGCAAGTGGGGGACGAACTGCGCGAGGGCCTGACCCAGGTCAGGGAGGCCTCGCCCTGGCCGGTGGCGGTGGGCTTCGGCGTGGCCACGCCCCAGCAGGGCCAGGCCCTGGCCCCCCTGGCCGATGGAGTGGTGGTGGGCAGCGCCCTGGTGAAAACCGTGCTGGAGGCCGCCAGCCCGGAGCAGGGCCTGGAGCGGGCCGCCGCCCTGGCCCGGGAGCTTAGCGCCAGTCTCCAGCGCTGACTTGGCGCGATAACAGGCGCAAACACCTGCGGGCGTTACCGCCAGGTAGGACATGCCGGGCATGCTACCTGGCGGTAGCCTCATTTTTGTAGAGCAGAATTGAACACGGCGGCCATTTTTGTAAATCTGCCCTGTGTTCAAGCGGCTTCCCGGATAATCGCGCCTTGTGACACATTTGGCTTAATTTTTGCCTGAAGCGTGGACCTGACACAACATGGGCAGGTCAGTGACGCAAGGTTCGCCAAAGCAAAGCTCTCTATTCGCCGCCCCCCCGCCAGCCGCCGGGGGATCGCCCCAGCTGGACCTGGCCGCCCTGCTTCGCCAAGAAAGCCTGGTGGCCCATTTCCAGCCCTTGGTGGCCACGCGCACCCGCTCGGTGATGGGGGTGGAAGCCCTCTGCCGGGGAGTGGACCCCAGCACGGGACGCCTGGTTCCGCCCCTGGAGCTTTTCGCCGCCGCCACCAGCGATGAACTGCTCATCGGCCTGGACCGCCTGTGCCGGCGCAAGGCCTTGCAGTCCTTCCGTGACCAGTTGCCCAAATGCCCGGACTTGCTCCTTAGCATCAATTTCGAGGCCAGCCTGTTGGACCGGGGGGTGGCCGGCTCCGGCCACCTGAGCAACCTGGTGCGCGAGATGGGCCTGGAACCCCACCGCATCATCATCGAGATCGTGGAGTCCAAGGTCAGCAACCTGAAGGCCCTGGAGCGTTTCGTGGCCCAGCACCGGGAGCACGGCTTCCTGCTGGCCCTGGACGACGTGGGCTCGGGGCATTCCAACCTGGAGCGCATCGCGACCTTGAAGCCCGACATCCTCAAGCTGGGCAGAACCCTCATCGACAGCCTGGACGAGCACTATCACCAGCAGGAGGTGACGCGGTCGCTGCTGAAACTGGCGCACAAGATCGGCGCCCTGGTGGTGGCCGAGGGGGTGGAGCGCCAGGAGGAGCTGCTGATCACCCTGGAGATGGGCGTGGACCTGGTGCAGGGTTATCTCTTCGCCCGGCCTTCGCCCAGTCTGGAGCCGGACGAACGCTGTCTGCGCCAGATCCAGGTCCAGGCCGACAGCTTCAAGCAGCACCTGGTCAGGAAGATAGCCGCCATCAAGGATCTGCACGCGGTTTACGAGCAAGTGGCCCTGGGCATAGCCCGCCGCCTGCAAGACGTGGAGCCCGCCGCCTATGACGGCCTCCTGCGGGAACTCATCGGCAGCCACCCCGCCGTGGAGTGCCTCTACATCCTGGACCAGGACGGGGTGCAGGTGAGCGAGACGGTCTGCGATCTGGCCAAGCTGGATTGCCAGCGCAAGGCCATCTTTTGGCCGGCCGTCAAGGGCAGCGATCAGTCCCTGCGGCGCTACTACATCCTGCTCACCGCCGGGCTGGAGCGCTTCGTCTCCGAGCCCTACATATCGCTGGCCTCGGGCAATCCCTGCGTCACCATCTCGCGCTGGTTCACCCACGGCCAGGGCGGGCGTCATATCCTTTGCGCCGACTTCGAGGCCGGACCGCTCCTCAAGGCCGGTCAAGCGCCCTTCTTTCCGGTCGCCGCGGATACTCCCAAGCCAAGCGCCTGAAGCCTTCTTGCCCAAGCGCCCTTGCCAGGCCGCTCCGGCAAGGCTAAAAAGGAGCCTGCACCTATCCACGGGGAGGAGCGGTCCATGGCCGGAATGCGCCGTCAAGTCATAGAAGGGCTCAAGGTGGGGCAGGTCTTCGAGGTGCGGCGCACCCTGGGGGCCGAGGACACCCTGGCCTTTGGCCAGCTAACCCGCGACTACAACCCCGTGCACTATGACGAGGCCTTTGCCCAGGGCAAGGGCCTGGACGGGCTCATCTGCCACGGCCTGCTCACCGGCAGCATGATCTGTCAGGTGGGCGGCCAGATAGCCTGGCTGGCCTCGGGCATGGAATTCCGCTTCTTGAAGCCGGTGTACTTGGGGGACACCGTGACCTGCCGGGTGGAGATCATAAGCATCGACGAACGGGGCAGGGCGCAGGCCGAGGCCACCTATACGAACCAGCACGGCCAGACAGTGGTGACGGCGGTTATAAGCGGCCGGCTGCCCGACGCCGGGGACAAGGCGCGCCTGCAAGCCATGCTCCTGGAGGGCGACCCCAGCAACCCCCTGAGCGAGTCGTAAGGCCCGCCAGGAGGCGCTGCTTTTCTGGCGCGGGAACTGGCCGCCCTAGCGGGGCGTCATTGCCCGTCGGCTTGGCCAGCTCCCACGCGCCTGGGCCGGGGCCGTGCCTCATGCCAGCGATGATGGAGACGCGCCGGCGTCCCTGCCTGGCGTCAGGCTAGCCCAGCCGCCGCCTAGTTCTCCAGGACGAAGATCACCTCCAGGCGCACCCGGTACTCGGAGATGTTGTCGTTGTCCACGGCCACCCGCTGCTCCAGGATGCGCAGGCCGGTCACGCCGCGCAGGGTCTTGGTGGCGCGGTCAAAGCCCACTTTCACCGCGTCCTCGAAGCTGATGGGGGAGGCGGCGATGATGTCGGTAACCCTGGCGACTCGTTTCTCGGTCATGGCTACTCCTCCTGGCGAAATGTGGGGTTGCGGGAAAAACCCATCCCGTGGGCCAGACATGCTGCCAATTTTTCCCCGTTACTTCACCTTAACAGAGGCGGGCTCTTCCAAACAAGGGGAGAAAGGCCGGGCGGCCGTCGGCGGCGAAAAGCGCGCAGGGCCTAGCGGGCGGGGGCCAGACTCAGTTCGCACAGGTGCCTGCGCCCCGGCGGACCCAGCAGATAGTCCAGGTACTCCTTGACCTGGGCTGGCGGATTCTGCCTGGTCAGGACATAGAGCTTTCTGGTGAGCGGATAGCTGCCGTTCTTGGCGTTGCCGGGATTGGCGTGCTTGCCGGAGAGGCTGATGGCCTTCAAGGAGGGGTCCAGGAACAGGACGCTGATAAAGCCTATGGCCAGCTTGTTGCCCGCCACGGACTGCACCACCGCCTCGTGGCTGGGCTGGGCCTGGGCCTCGGCGCGTTGGGGCGCGCCCTTCAGAACCAGGTCCTGCCACAGTTCCTGGATTTCCGAGCCTGGTTCGCGTCCCACCACCACCACCGGCTTGTCCTTGCCGCCCACCTGGCTCCAGTTGCGCAAATCGCCGGCGTACAGGCCCCTCAGTTCGGCCAGGCTCAGGTCGTTGACCGGGTTGCGGGGGTGCACCACCACCAGCAGGCAATCGGTGGCCAGCACCTGCCTGTTCAGCTTGATCCCCTCGCGGGCCGCCCTGGCCTCCTCGGCGGGGAGCAAGGCGCGGGACACATAGGCCAGGTCGGCCGTGCCCTCCAGCAGGGCGGTCACGGCCTCATCAGTGCCGGGGGCGCTCAAGGTGACGCCCGCGCCGGGGCGGGACTCTTCCCAAGCGTCGGCCACTTTCTGGGCCAGGGGCAGCGTGGTCACTGAACTGACCACCACCAGGGAGCCCGTGGTCTGGGCCAGGCCAGGGGAGGCGGCCAAGACCAACAGGGCCGCCAAACAGACCAGCTTGGCCAACCCCGGCAGCCAAGGGGTTTTGCCGCGCCTGCTTTGAGGCCGTACGCGGTCCAACTCGAACCTACCGGGAAAGAGAGCGCAGCTTGGCCAGGTCTATCTTGCCGGCAAAGTCCTTGGCCAACTCCTCGGACTTGTCGCCTCCCTCGGCCTCCACCTTGAGCAGGACCTTGTTGTCGATGCTCATCTGTAGTTCGGCGCGCTTGTCGCGCACGTTGAGCAGGGCCTTTTCCTCGCCCACCCGGATGAGCTTGCCTCCCTGGCTTTGGGCCATCATGGGGTTGGTGATGACCATGGCCAGGGTTTGCAGCCAGGGCGAATCGCTGATCAGTTCGATCTTGACCTTGCCGGGGCCTTTTTGGTTGCGGTAGACCCGCTCGGCGGTGATGCCGCCGCCGAACATGGCCTGGGCGATGGCCTGGCTCTCGGCTTTCTCGGCCTTCCAGCCCTCGGGCGCGGCGGGGAAGATGGCCGAGAGCGCCTCGGCCTTTTTCTGGCGCAGCTGGGCGGTGGCGAACTCCATCTCGCTTAAGGCCTCGCTGAGCTTGCCGTCCTTGTAGAGTTTGACGGCGCGCTCGATTTGGTCGGTTATCTCGTCGCACCAAGCCGGGGAAGCGACCAGGAGCGACAGCGCCGCCAGCAGGGCAAGGGCGCTTGGAAAAGTTTTGCGCATGGGGTCTTCTCCATGGAGATGGCCAGAATACGTCTGGCCGGGCGTGAATGCGTCCGGCAAACAGCTTGTCATTTCCTGGCCTGCCGGTCAATGTTTAAGTGCGCCCCCGGCGGAGCGCCACGGGACGCGGACGGATATAAAGGCAAAAAAACGGGAGGTGGAGATGGCGCGGCACATGCTGGATTTTTTGGCGGACCACGGCCTGGGCGTACTGGCAACCTGCGGCTCCGGGGGAGAGCCCCATTCCTCGCTGATGTCCTATGTGAGCGGCCAAGATGGCCGGGTCTTGTACATGCTCAGCCTGGCCAATACGCGCAAATGGCTAAATATTAAGAATAACCACAAAGTAAGCCTGCTGGTGGACGACCGCGCCGGCTTGGGCGATCCCTCGGCCTTGAGGGCCTTGAGCGTGGCCGGCTCGGCGCAGGAGGTTTTGGACTCGCCGGAGCGGGACCAGGCCCTGGCCCGCCTGCTGGAGGCGCACCCCCACTTGCGCCCCCTGGCCGCCCAGCCGGAGTGCCGGGTGCTCAAGTTGACGGCGCGGCGGTTGCAACTGCTCAGCGGCCCCAGCCAGGCGGAGGCGGTCGAACTGGAGCAGGCGCCCTCGGCTTGACACAGCCCCGGGGGCGGGGGATAAATCCCTCACGATATTCATCCAGGCGCGCCCCACGCGCCGTCTGGCCTGTTGGCCCGTTTCCACCGCATAAGGATTGCCGCCGTGTCCAGAATTATCCCCGCCGTGCCTCCGGAGATAGAGGCCCTGGTGCCCTACAAGCCCGGCAAACCCATCGAGGAACTGGAGCGCGAGCTTGGCATCAAGGGGGCCATCAAGCTGGCCAGCAACGAGAACCCCTTAGGCCCCTCGCCCCGGGCCGTGGCGGCCATGGCCGCCGCGCTCACCAATCTGCACCGCTATCCCGACGGCGCGGGTTATGCCCTGCGCCAGGCGCTGGCCGACAAATTCAAGGTGGGCTTCGCGCAGACCTGCATCGGCAACGGCTCGGACGAGATCATCGAGTTCCTGGCCCGGGCCTATGTGCGCCCCGGCCAGGAGGCCCTGGCGGCCCAGCCGTCTTTCCTGATGTATTCCAAGCTGGTGCAGGTGGCGGGCGGACGCCTCTATGAGGTGCCCCTGAAGGACTACCGCATCGATCTGCCGGCCCTGCTTAAAGCCATCACCCCGGCCACCCGCCTGGTCTTCATCAACAACCCGGACAATCCCGCCGGCACGGCGGTGAGCAAGGCCGAGTTGGCCCGGTTCCTGGACCAAGTGCCGGAAGGCGTGCTGGTGGTGCTGGACGAGGCCTATATCGACTTCGCCAGCGACTCCCAGGTGGCCCAGGGCATTGATTTCCTGGAGCACAAGACCCCGGTGGTGGTTATGCGCACCTTCTCCAAGATCGCCGGCCTGGCCGGCCTGCGCATCGGCTACGCCCTGGGGCCGGAGCCGGTCATCGCCGCCTTCGACCGGGTGCGCCAGCCCTTCAACACCTCCAGCCTGGCCCAGGTGGGGGCCCTGGCCGCCCTGGGCGACGACGAGTTCATCACCCGCACCCAGCAACTGGTCTGGGCCGGGCTGCAGGATTTCTACGCCTGCTTCGACCGCCTGGGCCTGTTCTATCTGCCCTCCCAGGCCAACTTCGTGCTGGTGCGGGTGGGGGAGCGGGCCAGCGCCGTGGCGGATAAGCTGCTAAGGCGCGGGGTCATCGTGCGCGAGATGACCTCCTACGGCCTGCCCGATTTCCTGCGCATCAGCGTGGGCCTGCCCGAAGAAAACGCCCGCTTCACCGCCCAGTTCAGCGCCATCCTGGGCCAGGGCTAGGCGGCGTGGTCATCACCGTGGATGGCCCGGCCGGGGCGGGCAAGTCCAGCGTGAGCCGGCGGCTGGCCGCGGCCCTGGGCTTCGCCTTCCTGGATACCGGCGCGCTCTACCGGGCCGTGGCCTTGGCCGCCTCCTGGGGCGCGCTCAAGGACTTGGGCGAGGCCCTGGTGGAGGCCTGGCTCACCCGGGTGGATATCCAGGCCAAACCCCAGGGCGGCCGCTTCCTGGTCCTCTTGGACGGGCGCGACGTGGAGCCCTTCATCCGCAACGATGAAATGGCCCAACTGGCCAGCCAACTCTCGGCCCTGGCCCCGGTGCGCGCCCACCTGCTGGGACTGCAAAGGGCGGCCGGTCAGGGCGGAAATCTGGTGGCCGAGGGGCGCGACATGGGTACCGTGGTCTTCCCCCAGGCCGAGCTGAAGTTCTTCCTGACCGCCAGCGACCAGGAGCGGGCCCGCCGGCGGCTTTTGCAGTTGGCCCCCGCCAACCCCGGACTGACCCTGGAAGAAGTCCTGGCCGACATGCGCCAGCGCGACAGCCGCGACAGCGGGCGCAGCCTGGCCCCCCTGAAGCCCGCCGCCGACGCCCTGCTGCTGGACACCTCCAGCCTCGACGAGGATCAGGTGGTCGACTTTCTGCTGGCCCGCGCGCGCGGCCAGGCCGGCTGAACCGCTCGGCAAAGACGAGTTGTTTTCTACCTAAGTTTCTGGTAGTAGATAGCAATTTAGCGGCTGCCCGTCTTGGACCCCAAAGGGGGAGTCCAAGGGGGGCGGCGTATTAACCTTTTCACAACAAACTTAAGGCACTTAACATGGCAGAGAGCGATCTGAACAAGGACCAGGCGACCACCCCTATCGCCGCCAGCGAGCAGCTGGAGAACACACTGGACAGCCAGCCCGTCAGCGATTCCTTGGATGATGAAGACATCAGCATGGATGAGCTGGCCCGCCTCTATGACCAGACCTTCCGGCGCATCCAGGAGGGAGAGGTGGCCCAGGGGACCATCGTGGCCGTGGAAAACGACTACGTGGTGGTGGATATCGGCTACAAGTCCGAAGGTCAGATCGACATCAACGAATTCCGCGACGTGGACGGCATCATCAAGGCCGAGGTGGGCCAGCAGGTGGACGTGCTCTTCGAGCGCGCCGAGGACGACGAGGGCACCATCATCCTGTCCAAGGAAAAGGCCGCCAAGATCAAGGTTTGGGACGAGATCAGCCGGGTCTACAACGAGGACGGCGTCATCACCGGCACCATCGTGGGCCGGGTCAAGGGCGGCATGAGCGTGGACATCGGGGTGGCGGCCTTCCTGCCCGGCTCCCAGGTGGACCTGCGCCCGGTGCGCAACCTGGACGCGCTCATCAACCAGACCTTCCAGTTCAAGATTCTTAAATTCAACAAGAAGCGCTCCAACATCGTGCTCAGCCGCCGCGTGCTCCTGGAGAAGGAGCGCGAGGTCAAGAAGCGCGAGACGTTAAAGCACCTGGAAGACGGCCAGGTCATGCGCGGCCAGGTCAAGAACATCACCGACTACGGCGTGTTCGTGGACCTGGGCGGCATCGACGGCCTGCTGCACATCACCGACATGAGCTGGGGCCGGGTGGGGCATCCCTCCGAGATGTTCAAGATCGGCGACGAGATCGAGGTCAAGGTCCTGCATTTCGACCGCGACCGCGAGCGCGTCTCCCTGGGTCTGAAGCAGCTCAAGGAAGACCCCTGGGCCCTGGCCTCGGAGAGCTACCCCGTGGGCACCAAGGTCTCGGGCAAGGTCGTCTCCCTGGCCGACTACGGCGCCTTCGTGGAGGTCGAGGAGGGCGTGGAGGGTCTCATCCACGTCAGCGAGATGTCCTGGACCCGCAAGGTGCGCCATCCCTCCAAGATCGTCAACGTGGGCGACACCGTGGAAGCGGTGGTGCTGGCCATCAATCCCGAGGCCAAGCGCATCAGCCTGGGCATGAAGCAGGTGGAGCCCAACCCCTGGGACGTCATCGCCGAGAAGTATCCCGTGGGCACCATCATCCAGGGCCGCATCAAGAACATCACCGACTTCGGTCTGTTCATCGGCATCGACGAGGGCATCGACGGCCTGGTGCACATCAGCGACATCTCCTGGACCAAGCGCCTCAAGCACCCCGGCGAGATCTTCAAGAAGGGTGACGAGGTCAAGGCCATCGTGCTCAATATCGACCGCGAGAACGAGCGCTTCAGCCTGGGCATCAAGCAGCTGGAGATCGACCCCTGGGAGGAGATCCCCAACCGCTACCGCGTGGGGGCCAAGGTCCAGGGCGTCATCACCAACGTCACCGACTTCGGCCTCTTCGTGGAGCTGGAGGAGGGCGTGGAAGGCCTGGTCCACGTCAGCGAGATCAGCTCGGACAAGATCAAGACCCCGGTGGGAGCCTACAACGTGGGCGACACCATCAGCGCCAAGGTCGTCAGCGTCTCCCGCCGCGAGCGCAAGATCGGCCTGTCCATGCGCCGTATCGACGAGGAAGACGACCGCGGCAGCTACAGCGAGTACATGAACTCCACCCAGGCCGCCACCAGCAACCTGGGCGAGCTCTTGAAGGAAGGCCTGGCGCAGAAAGAGGCCGAGGCAGAGGCCGAGGCCGATAGCAAGGACAAGTAGACCCCCAGTCCTGGCTGGCGAAGGATAAGATGGGCAAGCGCTCCCTGGCCTTGGTCTTTACGGTCTGCCTGGGCATAGTGGCCCTGGCCGCCGTGGGCATAGTGTTCCTTGGCAAAAAAAGCGAGGAGCCGCTCTTTGGCGACAAGGTGGGCCTTGTCGAGGTCAAGGGAGTCATCGCCGACTCCAGCAAGGCGGTGGAGGCCCTGGACGAGTTTCGGCGCGATTCACGCATCCGCGCCGTGCTGGTCAGGGTGGACTCCCCCGGCGGCGGGGTAGGCGCCAGCCAGGAGATATACCAAGAGGTCCGCCGCACGGCGGCCGCCAAGCCCGTGGTTTGCTCCATGGGCGGGGTGGCCGCCAGCGGCGGATTTTACATTGCCGCGGCCTGCACCAAGATCGTGGCCAACCCCGGCACGGTCACCGGCTCCATCGGGGTCATCTCCAGCATCCCCAACCTGGAGGGGCTGATGGAGAAGATCGGCGTCAAGCTGGAGACCGTGCGCAGCGGGGCCTTGAAGGGCGCGGGCCAGCCGGACAGGCCCCTGAGCCCCGAGGAACGGGCCATGTTCGAGCGGATGACCACGGACCTCCACCAGCAGTTCGTCGCCGACGTGGCGCGCGGGCGCAACATGCCCCTGGACCAGGTGCGGGCGGTGGCCGACGGGGGGGTGCTCACCGGTCTGCAAGCCAAGCAGTTGGGCCTGGTGGACGAACTGGGCAACTACCAGGCCGCCCTGCGCCTGGCCGCCAACCTGGGCGGCATCAAGGGCCGGCCCCAGGTGGTGCAGCCCCAGGAAAAAAGCGACCCCTTCCTCCGGCGTCTGCTCAAGGACGAGGCCATGGCCCTGCTGCGTCAAGGCCTGGGCGAGTTGCAAGCCCTGGGCGGCCCCCAGTATCTCTACCAGCCCCTGCCCTAGGCTGATATGACCCCGACCATCCCTCCTTCGCCCCTGGGAGGCCTGCTGGCCCCCTGGCATGGCCTGCGCCATCTGGCCAGCCAGCGCGGGCTATGGGCCTACGCGGTGCTGCCCTTCCTCATCAACCTGGGCCTGCTCTCCCTTTTCTTCTGGTTCAGCTACACCCGCTTTGACCAGTGGGTGCGCGGCATGCTGCCCAGCGGCGAGGGCTGGTGGTGGGCGCTTTTGCTCTACCTGCTCATCACCCTGCTGGTTCTGCTGCTGCTCTTGGTGGAGGTCTATGTCTTCACCCTGGTGGGTTCGGTGGTGGCCGCGCCTTTTTTGGAATTGCTGACCCGCAAGGTGGAGCAGCTGGCCCACGTGGCGGGCGCGCCGGATTGGGCCGACACCAGCCTGTGGCAGGACGTGCTGCGGGCCTTGCGCCAGTCGCTCAAGCGCCTGGGGCTCTATCTGCTCATCATGCTGCCCCTGTGGCTCTTGAACTTGCTGCCTCTGCTGGGACAGGTGCTCTACGTGGCCATCTCCTTCCTGGTCACCTGCTTCTTCCTGACCCTGAGCTTCCTGGACTACCCCCTGGATCGCCGGGGCTTGAGCCTGGCGGCCAAGCTGAAATACGTGCGCTCCCTGGGCTGGGACTGGCTGGGGTTCGGGGCGGCGGTTTTTGGCCTGGGGATATTGCCGGTATTGAACCTGCTGCTGTTGCCCGCCGCGGCGGTGGGCGGCACCCTGCTCTTCATGGCCCGGCCCCTGGCGGCGCGGCCCTCGGCCCCGCCTCCGCCTCCGCAGCCTAGGCCCTGAACTCCTCCACCGGCCCCGCGCCCTCGCGCAGTATCTCCGGCACGTCGTCCACCAGGCTGACCACGCTGCTCAAGATGCCGGAGACGGCTCCGCCATCCACGATCAGGTCCAGTTGCTTGCCCAGGGCGTCTTCGATCTCCCAGGCGTTCAAGAAGGGCCTGCCCTCGGCGTCGCTGGCGGTGGTGGAGAGCAGGGGGTGCCCCAGGGCGGCCACGATGGCCTGGCAGATGGGGTGGTCGGGGATGCGGATGCCGGCGGTCTTGCGCCGGGTCAGCATCATCTTGGGCACCTCGCGGCTGCCCTCCAGCACGAAGGTGTAGGGGCCGGGCAAGAGCCGCTTCATGGTCTTGTAGGCGTAGTTGGTGACCCGGGCGTAGCGGCTGAGTTCCTTCAAGTCGGGGCAGATGAAGGAGAAGGGCTTGGTCTCGGGCTGGCGCTTGATCTGGTGCACGCGCTGGATGGCGTGCTTGTTGAAGATGTCGCAGCCCAGGCCATAGGCGGTGTCGGTGGGATAGGCCACCACCCCGCCGGCCAAAAGGGCGTCCACCACCTTTTTAATCAGGCGCGGCTGGGGATTTATGGGGTTGATCTCCAAGATCATGGCCGTTTCTCCTGGCCAGCACCATAGACGAGGCCCCGCCCCACGTCAAGGGCGGGCTGGCGGGCGGCTCTTGCGCTTTGGCCTTAAGGCTGGCAAATTAGGCCCATGCTGAGTTTCTTGCGCATAAAGGACTTCGCCCTCATCGACTCCCTGGAGCTGGAGCTGGGGCCAGGGCTCACCGTGCTCTCCGGCGAGACCGGGGCCGGCAAGTCCATCATCCTGGCCGCGGTTAACCTGCTCCTGGGCCAGCGCGCGGACAGCGATCTGATCCGGGCCGGGGCCGAGCAGGCCGTGGTGGAGGCCCAGCTCGAGGCGTCCCCCACGGCGGAGCTGTGGGCGCGCCTGGCCCAGGAAGGCCTGGCCGAGGCGCCCGCCTCGGAACTGGTGCTGCGCCGGGTGGTCAGCCGCAACGGCCGCAACCGGGTGCAGGTCAACGGCTCCTTGAGCACCCTGGCCCTGCTGGCCGAGTTGGGGCCGCCCTTGATGAGCCTGTGCGGCCAGCACTCCCACCAGCTTCTGTTAAGGCCCTCCGAGCACCTGCTCCTGCTGGACGCCTACGCCGGGCTGGAGCCCGCCCGCTGGCAGGTCGGCCAGGCCGTGCGCCGGGTGCTGGACCTGGAGGCGCGCATGGACGGGCAGCGTCAGGCCATGGGCCGGCGCGAGGAGCGGCGCGCCTATCTGCGTGAGCTTATCGGCGAGCTGGAGGAGGCCGGCCTGGACCCCGGCGAGGAGGAGGCCCTCAAGCAGGAGCGCAGGCTGTTGGCCAACGCCGAGCAGGTGGGGCGGCTGGCCGAGGGCGTCCACCAGGGCCTCTATGCCGCCGAGGAGGGCACGGTGCTGGAGGGGCTGGGGCGGGTGCGGGGACTATTGGCCGACCTGGCCAAGCTGGACACGCGGGTGGCCGAGCTGGCCGCCCAGGTGGAAGGCGCCTTCTATGCCCTGGACGACGCGGCCCAGCAGATTCGCGATTACGCCGAACGCCTGGTCTTTGACCCCGCCCGCCTGGACCAGGTGGAGGGGCGGCTGCTGGTCCTGCAACGCCTGGGGCGCAAATACGGCGGCAGCGTCGAGGCGGCGTTGGCCACCCTGGAGCGGTCGCGCCAGGAGTTGGCCTCCCTGGAGCAGGGCGAGGAGCGTCTGGAGGCCCTGGAGAAGGAGCGGGCCGCGGCCCTGAACCAGGCCCTGGAGCTGGCGCGCCAGCTCAGCCAGGGGCGCGCCAAGGCGGCCGGGGCCTTGGCCAGGGCAGCCCAGGCCGAGCTGAGCGAGCTGGGCATGGCCGCCTGCCAGGTGGAGGCGCGCCTGAGCCCGCCCGAGGGTCAGACCCTGGCCAGCCAGGCCGGTCCTCTGGGCCTGCATGGCCTGGAGCAGGCCGAGCTGTACATCGCGCCCAACCCGGGCGAAGGGTTCAAGCGCCTGGCCCGCATCGCCAGCGGCGGCGAGCTTTCGCGCATCCTGCTGGCCCTGCGCTCCCTGGTGGCCCAGCAGGCCGGCGCGCCCACCCTCATCTTCGACGAGGTGGACGCCGGCATCGGCGGGGCCACCGGCAGCGTGGTGGGCAAGAAGCTCAAAGCCCTGGCCGGCACGGCCCAGGTCATCTGCATCACCCACCTGCCCCAGATCGCGGCCTGGGCCGACCAGCACTACAGCGTGCGCAAACAGACCAAGGACGGGCGCACGGTCACGGTGCTGACGCCCCTGGAAGGCGAGGCCCGCCTGGCCGAGATCACCCGCATGCTCAGCGGCGACGAGACGGCCGCCGCCGCCCGCGAACACGCCCGCCAGATGCTCAAGGCCGCCGGCCAGATGCCATAGGCCTGCCCGCCGCCGCTATAGGCTGGGGTCCAGCACCACCTTGAGCGGAGTGGCTCCGCCCTCGCCAGCCACCAGACGCACCGCCTCCTCGGCCCGCTCCAGGGGGAAGCGGTGGCTGATCATCTGCTCCAGGTTGGGCCGGGCCGCCTTGACCAGGTTGATGGCCGCCTCCACCGATTCGAAATCCTGGGAGAAGGCCCCCAGCAGGCGCAGTTCCTTGAACACGGCCTTGTCCAGCAGCAGGGGCACGGCGGTGGCCGCCCCATAGAGCCCGGGCAGCACCACCGCCGCGCCCAGCCCGGCCAAATCCAGGGCCAGGCCAGCCCCGGAGGGGTGTCCGCTCACGTCCATGACCACCGAGGCCATCTGCCCCGCCGTGGCCTGGGCCAGCACGGCGGCCGGGTCTTGCCGGTCCACCATCACCGTGATGTCCGCGCCCAGGCGGCGGCACAACTCCAGGCGTTCTTCATCGCGGGACAGGCCCGCCACCAGCACCGGTCCGGCCCCGGCCAGCTTGGCCGCCAGGCAGGCGGCCATGCCCTGTTGCCCCGGCCCCACGATGGCCACCGCCTGGCCGGCCTTGAGCCCGCCGATGCGGGTCAGCCAGCGCACGGCGTTGCCCAGCACCGCCCCCACCACCACCCCCGCCTCGGGGGGGATGTCCTCGCCCAGGCGGTGCACCATGGCCCGGGGCGGCAGGTAGAGGTAGTCGGCGTAGGCCCCGTAGAGGTGAGGAGGCTGGGCGCAGCCGATCATGGAGCCGTAGCAGTGCATGTTGCGGCACAGGGTATAGCGCCCGGCCAGGCAGGGCGCGCAAGCACCGCAGCCAAAGGCGTACTCCACGATGACCCGCTCGTCCAGGGAGACCCCCCAGCGGGCCAGGGCCTTGGCTCCGGCGGCCTGGATGCGCCCCACGATCTCGTGGCCCAGGATGAGGGGATAGGGGCGGGGGGCGCGGCTGGCCTTGCCCTTGAAGATGCCCGGGTCCGAGCCGCAGACACCCACCAATTCCAGTTTTAGCAGGCCGTCGTCCTCGCCCACCACGGGCAGGGGGAAGCGGCGCATCTCCATGCGCCCCGGCTCGGTAACCACCATGGCGCGGCTGGTTTCCATCGGCTCACCTTCCTCGATCGTAAGTGGGCGGCGCGGATTCCTGGGCTTTTAGCAGCTGGGCCTTGACCACCCGGTTCATGGCGTTCTTGGGCAGGCTTTCCCAGGCCTGCCACAGGCGGGGCACCTTGAATTTGGCCAGGCGGCCGGCGGCGAACTGGACCAGTTCCGGCCAGGCCGGGATATCGCCCTCCCGCCAGACCAGGCAGGCCAGGATCACGTCCTCGCCGGCGCTGTCTTGGGTCTGCACCCCCAGCACGGCGGCCTCGGCCACGGCGGGGTGCTGGGCCAGGGCCTGCTCCACCTCCAGGGCCGATACGTTCTCGCCCTTGACCCGGATCACGTCCTTGATGCGCCCCAGGAAGTAGAGCCGCCCCTTTTCATCCAGCTTGCCCCGGTCTCCGGTGCGCAGCCAGCCGTCCTTGAGGGCCTGGGCCGTGGCCTGGGGGTCGTTGAAATAGCCCTTCATCAGGCCGGCGTTGCGCAGCAGAATCTCCCCGGACTCGCCGGCGGGCAGATCGTTGCCGTGCTCGTCGGCCACCCGGAACTGGTTGGGCTCCTCAGGCGGGGTGAGCATGGGCCTGCCCACCGCGCCCTCCACGCAGGCCTCGTCGGGATGGCCCATCACGGCCAGGGGCGCCTCGCTCAAGCTGTAGAGGGTTTGCAGCCTTACCCCGAAGCGGCGCTCGAAATCGTGGTAATGCCCCTTGGGCGCGCCGCCCGCCACCACCAGCTCCACCGGGTTGTCGGCGTCGTCGGGTTGGGGCGGACGGGAATAGAGGATGGTGGTCAGCGCCAGGAGCAACACCATCTTGTTGGCCTGGTAGCGGCGGGTCCAGTCCCAGAGCTGGCTGGCGCTGAACTTTTCCATGAGGATGAAGGTGGCCCCGGCCATGAGGCTGCCCAGGGCCGAGTAGAACTGGGCGTTGACGTGGAACAGGGGGTTGGCGGTGAGCAGGCGGTCGCTTTCCGCCAACCGGGCGGTGGCCACGAAGGCGGCCGCCGTGCGCAGATAGTTGGCTTGGGAATGCAGCACGCCCTTGGGAAAGCCGGTGGTGCCCGAGGTGTAGAGAATGGCGCAGGGGGCGTCCGGATTGACCGGCGGCAGCGCGCCGGCAGGCTGGCAGGACGCCAAGTCCTCCACCCGCCGGAGGCCGGGCAAGGCCGGGTCGCCCTGGGTAAGCCAATGCTCCACCCGGGGGCAGGAGGCTTGCAGGGCGGGCAGCAGCTCCCTGGCCTCCGGCCCCACCGCCACCAGCCTGGCCTGGCTGTGGTTGATGATGTAGGCGGCCTCCGGCGCGGTCAGGCGCAGGTTGATGGGGGTCATCACCGCCCCCATTTTCATCAGCCCCCACCACAGGCGCAGGAAGTCGGGATGGTTGCCCAGGAGCAGGGCCGCGGAATCGCCGGGGCGCAGGCCCAGGGCCATGAGCCCGGCCGCCGTCTGGTCGGTCTGGCGGTCGATCTGGGCGAAGCTGAGGCTGCCCGCCGGGTGCTCCAGATAGGTGCGCTCCCCAAGGCGGCGGGCCTGGCTGGCCAGCAGCTGGCCGGTGCCCTCCATCTCAGGCCCCCTGGGGGCCGGGGCTGGAGACGGGACGGCGCTGCCAGAGGTACAGCCCCGCCATGATGCCGATGCCCAGCAGATCGGTGTACAGGCCGGGCTTGATGAGGGCCAAACCAGCCAAACCCAGCGCCACCCGCCCCAGCCAGCCCACGGGCTTGAGGAATTGGCCCATCAGGCTGGCGCCCAGGGCCATGCAGCCCAGGCAGGCGGTGGTGGTGGCCAGCAGGATATCGTGCCAGGCGCCCTGCCAGATCAGCTCCGGGCTGTAGACGAAGAAGAAGGGGGCCAGGTAGGCGATGGCGGCCAGACGGGTGGCCTCCCAGCCGGTGGTGAGCGGCTTGCTGCCGGCGATGGCCGCGGCGGCGTAGGCGGCCATGGCCTCGGGCGGAGTCACCACCGACAGGCAGGCGTAGTAGAAGACGAAGAGGTGGGCGGCCATGGGGTCCACGCCCAGGTTGATGAGCACCGGCCCGCCCATGATGATGGTGAGGATGTAGGCGGCCGAGGTGGTGAGCCCCAGGCCCAGCACCAAGGAGGCCAGCATGATGAAGATGAGCGACAGCTCCAGGCTGCCGCCGGCGGCCTCGATGACCAAGCCGGAGAACTTGAGCCCCAGGCCGGTCTGGGTGATGGTGCCGATGACGATGCCGGCGCAGGCGCAGGCCAGGGCCACTTCCAGGCTGCCCTTGGCTCCACGCTCCATGGCCAGCAGCACGTCGCGCCAGCCCATGCGGGTGGACTTCTTGAACCAGCTCACCACCAGCACCGCGCCGATGGACCACAGGCCGGTCTTCATGGCCGAGTAGCCCATGGTGAGCACCACCACCAGGAACAGGGCGGGGATGAGCAGGTGCCCGCCCTCGCGCATTACCTGGCCGATGGGGGGCAGGTCCTCTTTGCGCATGCCTTTGAGGTCGCAGCGCACGGCCTCCAGATGGACCATCCAGATGAGACTGAAGTAGTAGAGGAAGGCGGGGATGGCCGCGGCCTTGCACACCTGGAAGTAGGGCACCCCCAGCATGTCGGCCATGATGAAGGCCGCCGCTCCCATGACCGGGGGCATTATCTGCCCGCCGGTGGAGGCCACCGCCTCCACCGCCCCCGAGAACTGGGCCCGGTAGCCCACCTTCTTCATCAGGGGGATGGTGAAGGAGCCGGTGGAGACCACGTTGGCCACCGCCGAGCCGCTGATGGTGCCGAAAAAGGCGCTGCTGATGACCGCCACCTTGGCCGGACCGCCCCGGTAGTGGCCGGCCAGGGAATTGGCCAGGTTCATGAAGAACTCGCCCGTGCCCGAGCTGACCAAAAACGACCCGAACATGATGAAGACGAAGATAAAGCTGGCGCTGACCCCCAGGGGAATGCCGAAGAGGCCCTCGGTGGTCAGGTACTGGTAGGTGAGCAGTTGCTCCAGGTCCAGGGGAGAGTGTCCCCAGGCCCCGGGCAGGTGATGCCCCAGCAGGTTGAAGGCCAGGAACACGGCGGTGATGATGACCAGGGCCGAGCCCATGAGCCGGCGGGTGCACTCCAGCACCACCAGGATGCTGAGCGCGCCCAGGACCATGTCCATCTCCGTGGCCTCGCCGCCGCGCATGGCCAGGGCCTTGTATCCACTGGCCAGGTGCAGCATGGCCCAGGCCCCCAGCCCGGCCAGGCCCAGGTCCATCAGGCGCAGGGGCCAAGGGTAGTTTTGTATCTGCCAGCGCTTGCTGACCGGGCGGGTCAGGAAGGTGATGGCGGCGGCGAAGGCCAGGTGGATGGGGCGCTGCATCATGGCCGAGAAGACGCCGAACTGGGCGGTGTAGAGATGGAAAAGGGCCATGCCGATGGCCAGCAGGCGCGAGACCTGGCTGATCACCGCCCATATTCCTTGGGCAGGGGCTTGGTTCATGACAGATGCTCCTTGTGCTTGAGGGCTTCCGTCCGGGAGGCCAGGTTCTGGCCGGCGGGCTGCCACCACCAGGGGCGCCAGCATCCCGTGAGGGTCAGCAAGGTTCCGGGTGGAGCGAAGCGGTTGAGAACGAATTGGCGGCCAGCCACCAGCAGCTGGTGATTGGCCAGATCGGGGGAGCCCAGGCGGAAGGTCATCTCGGGCATGGGCTGGTTGATGCCGCCCAGTTCGGCCCAGCCTCCGGGCAGGGGGCGGTAATCCCCCTCCACGAAGCCCTGACCGTTCAAGGCCGTCCGCGTGACCAGTCTTTCCAGCACCAGACGGCCCGCCCCCCGCAGGCTGTAGTGCTCCTGGCAGGGCGCGCGATCATAGGAATGGAAAAACTCCAATGAGAAGCCGGCGCCCGCCGGCAGAGCCAGGCTGAGCAGGGGGCGCCGGTTTTCCTGATCCCACAGCTCCAGGCGCAGTTGCGGCCAGACCAGGGCGGCCGAGAGCAAAGCCAGCCCCAGTGCCCAGATGACCAGGCCGCGGGATTTGGCGCGCGTCATGCTCATGGTCCGCGTCTTTCTCTGGCTTTGGTGCGGCCGCGCCTACTGAATCTTGCCGCGTTCGCGGAAGAACTTCTCCGCCCCCGGGTGCCAGGGGATGGGCATGCCCTTGACCGCGTTGTCCAGGGTGATGCCCTTGAACTGGGCGTGGATCCTGTCCAACTCGTCCTTGTGGTCGAAGACCGCGGCCAGTATGTCGTAGGCCACCTGCTCGCCCATGTCCTGGTGGACCAGGAACAGACCCATCCAGGCCAGGGTGTGGTGGGGCTTGTCCTGGCCCTTGTAGGTGCCGGCCGGGATGGTCACCGGGAAGTAGGCCGGGAATTCCTTGTTGATCTTCTGGGCCACCTCGGGCTCCACATCCAGGAAGCGGATGGCGCGGTCGGTGGACAGGTCCATGAGGGTGGGGGCGGGGGTGCCCAGGGTCACGATGCCCACGTCCAGGTTGTCGTCCTTCATGGCCTCGCTGGTCTCGGTGGCGGAGAGGAACTCCTCCTTGATGTCGTCATAGGTGATGCCATAGACCCCCAGCACGTAGCGGGCCATGGCCTCGGTGCCGCTGCCAGGGGCGCCCACCGCCACCCGGTACTGCTTCTTCTTGATGTCGGCCATTGACTTGATGGGCGAATCGGCCAGCACGAAGAACTGGATGTCGATGGGGTAGGTGGCCATGAGGCCGCGCAGTTCCTTGGTCGGCTTGCCCGCGAAGGCTTCCAGGCCCTTATAGGCCTGGAAGGCCGTGTCGGGCATGGACAGGGCCAGGCCGTCCTGCTTTTTCATGACGGCGCGGATGTTCTCTATGGAGGCCCCCGAGGGATGGGCCGTGGCCTGGTAGCCCTTGACGTACTTGTTAATCATGGTGGCTAGGCCGCCGCCCAGGGGATACCAGGTGCCTCCGGTGCTGGCGGTGCCTATGGCCAGGCGCGCGTCGGCGGCCTGGGCGGGGGCGCTTAAGCCCAACAACATGACCAGGCTCAATAGAAGCAGGGCGAGCTTGCCAAGGCGTTTCATCTTCTTCCCTCCTTAAAGATAAAGACGTTGGGAGCCCATGGCCGGCATTCCCGGCCGACGCTCATGGATTGGCGTCCCTCAGTTGGCGCTTGAGCACCTTGCCCGAGGGGTTGCGCGGCAACTCTTCCACGAAGACCACCCGGCGCGGCTTCTTGTAGCTGGCCATGTGGGTGCGGCAAAACTCCACCACCTGATCCTCGCTCAGGCTGGAGCCGGGCCGGCGCACCAGGACCGCCTTGACCGACTCGCCCCACAGGGGGTCGGGCTGGCCCACCACGGCCACGTCGTTTATGTCGGGGTGGGTCAGGAGCACTTCTTCCAGCTCGCGGGGGTAGATGTTCTCCCCGCCGCTGACGATCATGTCCTTCTTGCGGTCCACGATGTAATAGAAGCCCTCGTCGTCGGCGTAGGCCAGGTCGCCGGTGTGCAGCCAGCCCCCCTTGAGGGCCTGGGCCGTGGCCTGGGGCTGGTTGTGATAGCCCTGCATGACGTTGGGGCCCTGGCAGGCCAGTTCTCCCACCTGGCCGGGGGCCACGGGACGGTCCATCTCGTCCAGCAGGCGAACCTGGGTGAAGGGCAGGGCGCGCCCCACCGAACCGTGCTTGCTCAGCGATTCCCGGGCGGTCAGGATGGTGATGCAGGGCGAGGCCTCGGTGCAGCCGTACACGTCGTATACGCCCTGGATGTTTGGGAAAAACTCCATGATCTGGCGCTTGGTCTCGGACAAGAGCTTGTCCGCCCCGGCGGTGCACTTGGTGATGGAGGAGCGGTCAAAGTCCCAGGCCCCGGGCTGCTGCATGAGCAGTTGGTAAAAGGCCGGCGAACCGCTGATGACGTTGACCCGCTCGCGCTCGATGGTCCGCAGCAGGCCGCCCGGCTCGAACTTGGAGACCAGCACGCTGGCCCCGCCCAGGGCCACCTGGATGGTGAAGTGGTTGTTGAGCGCCGCGGTGTGGTAGAGCGGCCCCACCACCACCGAGACCTGGCCGGGCCGGTCCTCGCGCCCCATGATGGTGTTGACCAGGTTCCAGAGCACGTTGCCGTGGCTGATGAGCGCGCCCTTGGGCCGCCCCGTGGTGCCGGAGGTGTACATGAGCTGGCACTGGTCGGCCTCGCCCAGGGCCATCTCGGGCAAGGCGGCCGGCCCGGAGGCCAGGAACGGCTCGTAATCGAGCGTGCGGCCACGGCCTCCGGGGCTTACCACCAGGCCCAAATCCGGGCACAGATCGCGTATCTCCTCCGCCAGGGCGGAGAACTCCGGGCCGTGGAACAGGGCCGCGGCCTGGGAGTCTTGCAGGATGAAGGCGGCCTCCGCCGCCACCAGGCGGAAGTTGATGGGCGTGGCCACCAGGCCGGCCTTGACCGCGGCCAGGTAGGTTTCCACGAAAGGGCTGCCGTTGAAGAAAAGCAGGGCCACGCGCTGGCCTTTTCGCAGGCCTGCCGCCAGCATGGCCCCGGCCAGGCGGTCGGTGCGCTGGTCCAGTTGGGCGAAACTGAGCCGGCCCTGGTCGGATACAACGGCCGTGGCCTGGGGATACTTGCCCGCGCTGACGCGCAAGAGGCTGCCCACGTTCATGCCTGGTCTCCTTGCCCGGGGCGGACGGGTATGAGCGGATAGGGTCCGCTGTAGCCCAGCAGGCTGGAAATCTCCCGGCCCAGGGACAACAGCTCCTCCCGGCGCGTCTGGCCCACGGGCAGGCCCGAGTCGGCCGTGGGCATGGACAGGTTGACCGCCGCCACCACGTGGCCATGGTCGTCCAGGATGGGCGTGCCCAGGGAGTAGAGGTCCAGCGAGTATTCCTGGTCCGAGATGGACCAGCCGCGCTGGCGGGTGGCCAACAGATCCTGAAAGAGCTGATCGGGATTCTGGATGGTCAGGGCGGTTACCGGGGTCAGGTCCATGCGCGCTATGCGCCGTTTGAGTTCGGCGTCCTCCAGGGTTGCCAGCAGGACTTTGCCCGAGCCGGTGACCCGGGCCGGCAGCTTGGAGCCGGCGCGCAGGTCAAAGCTTAGGAAGCGGCGAATCTCGTAGCGGTGGATGAAGATGATGTCCAGGTCGTCCAGGATGGCCATGTTCATGGTGCAGCCCAGGCGTTGGGCGGTGCGGTCGATGTACTCGCCGGCCAGGCGGCGCAGTTGGGAGGAGTTCAGATAGGCGAAACCCAGGGAGAGCACCTTGGGCCCCAGGAAGAACTCCTTGTGCCGGTTGCGCTCCAAAAAGCCCAGACTGACCAGGGTGTCGGTGACCCGCTGCACGGCGGTCAGGCTTAGTCCGGTTATTTGGGCCAGTTGGGAGAGGGTGAGGCAGGGTTGCTCGGGGGAGAAGACCTGCAAGAGGGACAAGCCCCGGGCCAGGGAATTGATGAAGTGGGTTTGTTTGCGCGGCATATCGCTCCGAATAAAAAATAACGCACAGCGTTAGTAAATATCGTAATAACAACATATTACGTTCATTGCACAAGGTTCAACCGCAAAATGGCCCTTTCGGCCCGCCAAGCCCTCTTATGTACCTTTTCACAACTAAGGACCGCCCGCGGGCGGGCGGCGCTGGCCAGGGCTTGCGCGCGGGACGGATTTGACAAGCCAGGCGCGGGGCGGCTAGTATGGAAGGGCTGTGAAGCAGGTATTACCGCCAAGGGGATCAGACGGATGCGGCAAAACAATCCAGGCCGGACCAGCCGCCGCGGCGCCAGGGGAGAGGCAACCGCCCAAGGCCCGGCTGCCAAGCCCGCCAGGCGTCCGCGCCGGTGGGAAACGCTTGGACAACTCCTGCCGTATTTTGGCTGGGGCGCCGCCCCGGCCATGGCGTGAAGGAGCTGGCCCGGGCCTTCCCGCCGCGCCGGCCCTAGTTCCATGAACAAGCTGCCTCACGTAAAACGCGTCAGCCCCGCCGGAGTCCTGGTGGGATCCTTCGCCGGGGCCATCCTGTTGGGGGCCGCCCTGCTGCGTCTGCCGGTCATGCATACCCAAAACGCGGTGTCGTTCCTGGACTGCCTGTTCACCTCCACCAGCGCCATCTGCGTAACCGGTCTGGCCAGCGTGGACACCTCCACGGTCTGGACCAGCTGGGGCCTGTTCACCATAGCCCTGCTAATCCAGGCCGGCGGGCTGGGCATCACCACCTTCTCGGTGGCCATGCTCTATCTGGCGGGCAAGCGCCCCAGCGTGCGCAGCCACCTGGCCCTGAAAGGGGCCTTGGGACCCGTGCCCGGCCACGAGATAGGCAGGCTGGCCCGCGACGTGATCATGTACACCCTGGTCATCGAGGGGCTGGGCGTGTTGATACTCTTCCTGCGCTTCTGGCTGGATTTCCCCCCCGCCCAGGCCCTGGGCATCGCCGCCTTCCACGCGGTGAGCGCCTTCTGCAACGCCGGGTTCTCCAGCTTTGGCCCCAACCTGGAGGACTACACCGCCGACGCCACGGTGAACCTGGTCATCATGACCCTTATCGTGCTGGGCGGCATAGGCTTCGTGGTGCTCAGGGAGGTCAAGCACTGGCTGTTCCCCGCGTCTGGTCAGCGCCCTCACCGCCTGAGCCTACACTCGCGGGTGGTGCTGGGAGTAACCATGAGCCTGATACTGGCGGGAGCCCTGGTGCTGTGGCTGCTGGAATACAACGCCAACGGAGGCCTGGCCTGGCGGGGCAGCATCTGGCCGGTGCTCTTTTGCTCGGTGACGCCGCGCACGGCCGGTTTCAACACCGTGCCCATGGCCGATCTGAGCAACGCCTCCCTGCTCTTCATCATGCTGCTCATGTTCGTGGGGGCCTCGCCCGGCTCCACCGGCGGCGGCATAAAGACCACCACCTTCGCCACCCTGCTGGCCCTGCTGCGCGCCCGCCTTAGCGGCCAGGACCGGGTCACCATGGGCAAGCGGGGCGTCAGCGAGGTCCAGGTGGGCGAGGCCCTGACCCTGGTGCTGGCCTCGGTGCTGGCGCTCACCCTGGCCATCATCTTCATGGTCAGCCTGGGTTATGATCAAATGGGCAAGAACCGGGGCGACGTGCTGCCCCTGGCCTTCGAGGCGGTGAGCGCCTTCGGCACCGTGGGGCTCTCCATGGGCATCACCTATGATCTCTCGGCCGGCTCCAAGCTGGTGCTCATCGCCCTGATGTTCCTGGGGCGTCTGGGGCCGCTGACCTTCATCTACGTGGTCTCCACCCGCTTCTCGCCCGCCCGCTACCGGCTGGCCGAGGAGCGCATCATGCTGGGCTAGGCCGGCGGGGAATCTTCAAGCCCGACTGGGGGTGCGCATATGCAAGTGGCGGTTATCGGCCTGGGCAACTTCGGGACCAACCTGGCCCGGCGTCTGGTCGAGCTGGGCCATTCGGTCATCGTGCTGGACTCCGACCCCAGGGCACTGGCCAAGGTGCAGGACGTGGTGGAGCAGGCCGTGGCCGCCGACGCCCGCGACCGCGCGGTCATGGAGGAGCTGGGCATAGGCCTGGTGGACGTGGCCGTGGTCAGCATAGGCGACGACCTGGGCTCCAGCATCCTGGTGACCCTGCACCTCAAGGAGATGAAGATCAAGCGCATCGTGGCCAAGGCCTTGAGCCCCGAGCACGAGAAGATCCTGCTGCGCGTGGGGGCCAGCGAGGTGGTGTTTCCCGAGCGCGACCTGGCGCTTAGGGTGGCCAGCACCTTGAGCGATCCCAACCTGCTGGATTTCTTGCCCATCGGCCACGAATACTCGGTGGCCGAGGTGGCCCCGCCCCCTGGCTTCACCGGCAAGACCCTGGTGGAGCTGGACCTGCGCCGCCGCTTCAACGTCAACGTCATCGCCATCCGCGAGCTGGTGCCCGAGCGCATGATCGTGCTCATCGAGCCGGGTTACGTGATCAAGGATTCCGACGTGCTGGTGGTGGTGGGACGCGAGCAGGACATAGCCCGCCTGCACGAGGGGCACTGAGGCAAGGGCGGCGGGACG
>CAZLSD010000011.1:0-30945 GCA_964561775.1 uncultured Desulfarculus sp.
ACCATGTTCGGCATGGTGCTGGCCATCGGCCTGTTGGTGGACGACGCCATCGTGGTGGTGGAAAACGTGGAGCGCGTCATGCGCGAGGAGGGGCTCTCCCCCAAAGAGGCCACCCGCAAGTCCATGGACCAGATCACCGGGGCCCTGGTGGGCATCGCCATGGTGCTCTCGGCGGTCTTCGTGCCCATGGCCTTCTTCGGCGGCTCCACCGGGGTAATCTACCGCCAGTTCTCCATCACCGTGGTCTCGGCCATGGTGCTCTCGGTGGTGGTGGCCATCATCCTCACCCCGGCCCTGTGCGCCACCATGCTCAAGCCCCATGACGGCCAACCCCATCAGGCCCGCGGCGGCTTTTTCGGCTGGTTTAACCGCTCTTTTGATCAGGGCAACCGCACCTACCTCAAGGTCTCCGGTTCGATGCTGGAGCGCGGCATGCGCTACCTGCTGGTTTACGCCCTGGTGGTGGTGGCCATGGGACTGCTCTTTTTGCGCATGCCCACCTCGTTTTTGCCCGACGAGGATCAGGGCTTCCTCTTCACCCTGGTGCAGCTGCCCGCCGGGGCCACCCAGGGACGCACCGTCAATGTCTTGAAGGATGTGGAAAAGCACTTCCTGGTCGACGAAAAAGAGGTCGTTGAATCCATCTTCACCGTGGCTGGCTTCAGTTTCGCCGGCAACGGCCAGAACACGGGCATGGGCTTCGTCCATCTTAAAGATTGGGACGAGCGGGACCGCGCCGACATGCGGGTGGCCGCGGTGGCCGGCCGGGCCATGGGCGCCTTCGCCAAAATCCGCGACGCCATGGTCTTCGCCTTCACCCCCCCGGCGGTGGTGGAACTGGGCAACGCCCAGGGCTTCGACCTGCAATTGCAGGACCGGGCGGGTCTGGGGCACCAGAAGCTCATGGAGGCGCGCAACCAGTTCCTGGGCATGGCAGCCCAGAACAAGCAGTTGATGGCGGTGCGCCCCAACGGCCAGGAGGACACGCCCGAGTACCAGATCGAGGTGGACCAGGCCAAGGCCGGCGCCTTGGGGCTTTCCATCGCCGCCATCAACAACGTGGTCTCGGCGGGCTGGGGCAGCGCCTACGTCAACGACTTCATCGACAAGGGCCGGGTCAAGAAGGTCTACATGCAGGGCGAGGCCGGCTCGCGCATGCTGCCCGAGGACCTGGACAAGTGGCACGTGCGCAACGCGCAGGGCGAGATGGTCTCCTTCTCGGCCTTCGCCACCGCGCGTTGGAGCTATGGCTCGCCCCGGCTGGAGCGCTACAACGGTCTGCCCTCGGTGGAGATACTGGGGCAGCCCGCCCCGGGCGTCAGCTCGGGCCAGGCCATGGCCGTGGTGGAGGACATAGTCGCCAAGCTGCCCCAGGGCATCGGCTTCCAGTGGACCGGATTGTCTTATCAGGAGCGGCTTTCCGGCTCCCAGGCTCCGGCGCTCTACGCCATCTCCATCCTGGTGGTGTTTTTGTGCCTGGCCGCGCTTTACGAGAGCTGGTCCATTCCCTTCGCGGTCTTGCTGGTGGTGCCCCTGGGAGTAATCGGCGCGCTGCTGGCCGCCAGTCTGCGCGGGCTTTCCAATGACGTGTACTTCCAGGTGGGGCTCTTGACCACCATTGGTCTCTCGGCCAAGAACGCCATCCTCATCGTGGAGTTCGCCCGCGATCTGTACGAGGAGGGCATGGACCTGGTCAAGGCCACCCTGGAGGCCGCCCGCCTGCGCCTGCGCCCCATCCTCATGACCTCGCTGGCCTTCATACTGGGCGTGCTGCCCTTGGCCGTCAGTACGGGGGCGGGCTCGGGCAGCCAGAACGCCATCGGCACCGGGGTCATGGGCGGCATGATCTCCGCCACGGTGCTGGGCATACTCTTCGTGCCAGTCTTCTTCGTCATGGTGCGCCGCTTCTTTGGCGGCGAACGCTCACGGAAAACGCCCGCCGAGGACTCCATGTCCAGCCAGGACTTGGGCCCGGACGAGCGTCAGGAAGGTCGGTGACATATGGCCCGCGCCATCCCAGCCCTTTTGTGCTCCCTGGCCATGCTGGCCGGCTGCCAAAGCCTGGCTCCCCAATATGAACGCCCGCCCGCGCCGGTGCCCGTGGCCTGGCCCGCCAGCTCGGGCCAGGAGCAGGCGCGGCCCGGGCAAGGCCCCCAGGCCGACGCCCTGAACTGGCGGGAATACATCGCCGAACCGCGCCTGGCCAGGCTGGTGGAGCTGGCCCTGGCCAACAACCGCGACCTGCGCGTGGCGGCCCTCAACATCGAAAAAGCGCGCGCCCAGTACCAGATACAGCGCGCCGATCTGCTGCCCTCGGTCAGCGCCAGCGGCGCGGGCGAGATACAGCGTCTGCCGGCCAGCCTCTCCAGCACCGGCTCGGACATGGTCTCCCGCCAGTACAGCGTGACCCTGGGCTTCGCCTCCTACGAGCTGGACTTTTTCGGCCGCGTGCAAAGCCTGAAGCAGAGCATGCTGGAACAATACCTGGCCAGCGAGCAGGCCCGGCGCTCGGCCCAGATCAGCCTGGTGGCCGAGGTGGCCAACGCCTACCTGACCCTGGCCGCCGATCAGGACCGGCTGCGCCTGGCCCAGGAGACCTTGACCAGCCAGCGCGCCTCCCACGAATTGACCAGCCGCAGCTTCGAGGTGGGCGTCTCCTCGGCCCTGGACCTGGCCCAGGCCCGCACCAGCGTGGAGGCGGCCCGGGTGGATGTGGCGCGCTACACCAGCCAGGTGGCCCAGGACCAAAACGCCCTGACCCTTCTCTTGGGGGGGCCGCTGCCGGCGGAACTGCTGCCCCAGGGCCTGCCGGAGGCCGTCTTCGTCCGCGCCGCCCTGCCCCCCGGCCTGCCTTCGGAGACCCTGGCGCGGCGTCCGGACATCCTGCAGGCCGAACACCTGCTGCGCGCGGCCAACGCCAACATCGGGGCGGCCCGCGCCCGCTTCTTCCCCAGCATCACCCTGGTGGGCGGGGGCGGCACGGCCAGCAACCAGCTGGAGGGCCTCTTCAAGTCAGCCTCCGGCTACTGGAATTTCGTGCCATCCGTCAACCTGCCCATCTTTGACAGCGGCCGCAACCTGGCCAATCTGGAGGTGGCCGAGGCGGATCGCGACCTGGCCCTGGCCAGGTACGAGAAGGCCATCCAGCAGGCCTTCAAGGAGGTGGCCGACGCCCTGGCCCAGCGCTCCACCCTGGACGAGCAGATGGACGCCCAGCGCTCCCTGGTGGAGGCCACCAGTCAGAGCCACCGCCTCTCCGATGCGCGCTTCCGCACTGGCGTGGACAGCTATCTCTCGGTGCTGGACTCTCAGCGCTCTTCCTACAGCTCCCAGCAGGGCCTGATCACCGTGCGCCTCTCCCGCTTCTCCAACCTGATCACCCTCTACAAGGTGCTGGGCGGAGGCTGGGACGAAAAGGCCGAACCCGCCCCGTCTGAATAGACAAGACGGCGGGCTCCCCGACCCAGGAGAGCTTGCCGCCCGCTCTCATAATTGAAATGGGCCACCGGCTGCGTGCAACCGGTGGCCCATTTTTTTGTGAGGGGGGCGTCAGCGCCCCCGGGCAGCGCCGGCGGTTAGGGCATCAGCCCCATGGCCTTCCAGTAGAAGGAAGCCAGCAGGATGCCGGCCAGCACCGCCACGGCATAGATGCCGCCGCCCATGCTGACATGGCCCGGGCTCCAACCCCGCCCCTTGGTCATGGCGTCGCCGATCATGATGAAGGGCTGGGTGTAGGCCATGAAGAAGGAGTTGCCCGCCGCGATGACCGCCACGCTGATGAGGGCGGGATGCAGGCCGTGGACGTTGTACAGGGGGATGAACAACGGCGCGGTGAGCGCGATGGTGGAGAAGCCCCAGGGCACGTCCAGGAAGCGGATCAGCCACATGCCGAAGACGATGACCATGAGCAGGGTCAGGGGTTGATCGGCCAAACCCAGAATGCCGGGCTCTATGATCGGACGCATCCAGTCGGTGATGCCAGCCTTGACCAGGATGGAGGAAAGGCTGATGGCCGCTCCGAAGAAATAGATGATGTCCCAGTTGACCCCGCTGGATATCTCGGGGAAGTTGACCACCCTGAAGAGCATGAGGCCCAGCAAGGCGAAAAGGGCCACTGCCGGAGTGGAGACGCCGTGGTATTTCTCGGTGGCGAACAGGGCCAGGGCCGCGAGCAGGATCACGGCGGTGATGATCTCCTGGCGGGTGATCTTGCCCAGGGCCTCATACTGCTTGATGAAGGCGTCACGGGGAATGGAGAGGGGCTCCTTGGGCTTCATGGCCACGTAGAGCCCGGCCACGAAAAGCACGGTGGTGATGATCCAGGGCACGGCCATGTATTCCAGCCAGACCCCGAAGTTGACCAGAGGCTTAATCTCGGCCGGATAGAAGCCCATCATGAACAGGCCCCACAGCGAGCCGGTCTGCCAGCTGGTGCCGGGCAGCAGGGCGCTGGCCCAGGCCACCAGGCAGATGAGCGCCGAGCCGCGCGAGCGGTCGGCCAGCTTGCAGGCCTCCACCAGGTTCATGGCGATGGGCATCACGATGGCGATGCGCACGGTGATGGAGGGCGTGAGCATGGAGAGCAGGGTGCCGATGATGCACCAGCTCAAGATGACCGAGGCGTAGCTGGGTTCGAAGGATTTGAGGACCAGGTAGGCTATGCGTTTGCCCAGGCCAGTCTTGGCCAGGGCGAAACCGAAGAACAGGGCCGGGATGAGCACCCACACCGCCGAACTGGCGAAGCCCGAGGCCACGGTGCCCAGAGGAATGCCAAAGGCCAGGGAGCCGCCCATGAGCACGGCCCCGCCCGCCAGATAGGCCAAATTGTTATCCCGGAAAATCCACAACCCCAAGGTGACCATGACCACGGCCATGATGTTGTGGCCCAGGGGGGACAGGTTGGCGATGGGTTTGGCGGCGGCTATGATCACCGCCGCCACCACAAGGAACGCTATTCCCAAGATTCTGGTTTTACTCATGCCCTACTCCCTCTCTCAAGCCCCGCCTTGACATGGGGCCCGTGTGCGCGACCAAATCCAGCGCCTTGAACAAAAACCTTCCCGACCGGCATCTCCCCGGCCGCCCGGACGGGCGGCGCGGCGGCGGAACTCGCCCAAGGCTTTCCCCTCTCCTTGGACGCCTTCCTCATTTTTGGGATAGGGAAGGGAGTTGGGAGCCGGGGTGTTGAACTGATAACCGCGTCACCCCGGCTCCCCCCACCCGAATCCTATGACCCCAGGCCGCCGGCCTTGGCCAGCCAGCCCTAGGCCTGCTGGCGCAGCCTGAAACGCTGGATCTTGCCCGTGGCGGTCTTGGGCAGCTCCTCCACGAAGTTGATCCAGCGCGGGTACTTGTAAGGCGCCAGTCCCCCCTTGCACAGCTTGAGCAGGTCATCGCGCAGGGCGTCGCAGGCCTCGGCCACGTTCTTGAGCACGATGTAGGCCGCCGGCTTGACCAAGCCGTTCTCGTCGGCTTGGCCCACCACCGCCGCCTCCAGCACCTGGGGATGCTCTATGACCTTGGCCTCGATTTCAAAGGGCGAGCACCAGATGCCGCCCACCTTGAGCATGTCGTCGTTGCGGCCGCAATAGAAGTAGAACTCGTCCGCGTCGCGGTAGTAGGTGTCGCCGGTGTCCAGCCAGCCGTCGCCCAGCATGGTGCCGGCGGTCTTGGCGGGGTTGTTCCAGTAGTACTTGGCCGTGGAGTCGCCCTGGATCCAAAGGCGGCCCGCGTCGCCCACCTCCACGTTCTGCCCCTGGCTGTCCACGATGCGGGCCTGATAGCCCTCCACCATGCGCCCGCTGGAGCCGGGCACGGCCTGGCCCGGGCGGTTGCAGATGAAGATGTGCAGCACCTCGGTGGAGCCGATGCCGTCTAGGATCTCCAGGCCGGTGTGCTCCTGCCAGCGCCGGAAGATGTCGCCGGGCAGGGCCTCGCCGGCGGAGACGCAGGCGCGCAAGGAGGACAGGTCACGCTTGCCGGCCTCCAGGGCCGCCAGCTGGGCGGCGTAGAGGGTGGGCACCCCGAAGTACAGGCTGGGTTTGTACTTCTCGATGACCCCGAAGGTGGAGTCGGGAGTGGGGCGCGCCGCCGAGAGCACGGCCGTGGCCCCGGCCCACAGGGCGAAGTACATGCCGTTGCCCAGGCCATAGGCGAAGAAGAGCTTGGCCGCCGAGAAGAGCAGGTCGTTCTCGTTGATGTTAAGCAGGCGCTGGGCGAAGAAGTAACTGGTCACCACCATGTCGCGCTGGCTGTGCACCGTGCCCTTGGGCGCGCCGGTGGAGCCCGAGGAGTAGAGCCAGAAGCAGTCGTCGGTGGGGCTGGCGGGCGAGATATCCAGCTTGTCGCTGGCTCGGGCCATCAGCGAGGCCAGGGTGTCGCCGGTGCCCTCGGTGCGCAGCACGTTGGGGGGTGGGGGCGAGGCCAGGGCCAGGGCGGGCTCCACCTCCGAAGTGTACTCGGGCGAGTAGATCACCGCCGCGCAGCCCGAGTCCTCCACCATGAACTTGTAGTCCTTGGCCCGCAGCAGGGTGTTGATGGGCACCGGCACCAGGCCCGCCTTGATGGCCCCCCAGAACACGTAATAGAACTCGGGCGCGTCTTTGATCATCATCAGCACCCGGTCGCCCTGCTTGATGCCCAGGCCCAGCAGGGCGTTGCCCGCGCGGTTGACCGCCTGGGCCAGCTCGGCATAGGTCACGGTCCGGTCGTCGTCGGTGCGGATGGCCACCTTGCCGCCGCGTCCTTCGCTCATGTGGCGGTCTATGAAATGACTGGCGACATTGAAACAGGGGGCAAAAACCAAACGGCTGGACTTGTCTGTGGTTTCAACGGCAAAAGTATGGTCGTCCATTGGCTCTCTCCACTCCCTCGACGGTTTCCAAACAACCTCTCCCGTGCGCGGGCCTTCTCAACTGGCCCCAACTTGAGCTTGGGAGAGCAAGGGATGTGCCATGGCCAAGGGGTGAAGCGGGCCTCGTGACAACTGCTTAATATATTAACTTTTTCATGAGGAGGATTCAGCAGGCCCGTTGTGCGGTATCACAAACTTGTAAAGCTATTTTGCAGCTACTCACGAGCAGATTTTCCAATTACTTTCCAGCTGTGCTATTTGGCACTATTGATTAACAGGCCGTAACGCGTCATGCGCTTGCGCAGGGTGGGGCGGGAGATGCCCAGGGCGCGGGCGGCGGCCGAGCAATTCCAGCCCGAATCGGTCAGCGCCCCCAGGATGCGTTCCTTTTCCATCTGTCCCAAGGGCGCCAGGGGAGGCGGAGCCGTCAGGCGGGGCGGCTGTATGGCCAGGGCGGCCTGCACGGTCTCGGTGAGCAGCACCGGCCCGCGCGACTCCAGCACGGACTTGGTCAGCACGTTGCGCAGCTCGCGCACGTTGCCCGGCCAGGTGTGGGCCTTGAGCGCGGCCACCGCGCCCTTTTCCACCCTGGCCACCCGGGCGCCCAGCTCCTGGTTCAGCCGTGAGATGAAGTACTCCACCATCTCGGGGATGTCCTCCTGGCGCTCGCGCAAGGGCGGCACCAGGATGCTGATGACCTTGAGCCGGTAGAGCAGGTCCTGGCGGAAGCGCCCCCGGCGCACCAGATCGACCAGGTCGTGGTTGGTGGCGGCGATGATGCGGGCGGCCGAGCGCAGCACCTGGGTGCCGCCCACCCGGCTGAACTCGCGGTATTCCAGAAAGCGCAGCAGCTTGGCCTGCAGGGCCGGGGGCAGGTCGCCAATCTCGTCGAAGAAGATGGTGCCCTCGCCGGCCAGCTCCAGGCGGCCGGGCTTGGATTCGGCCGCGCCGGTGAAGGCCCCGCGCTCGTGCCCGAACAGCTCCGACTCCAGCAGATTTTCCACCAGGGTGGTGCAGTCCACGGTGACGAAGGGCTGCTCGCCCAGCAGGGAGGACTGGTGGATGACCTGGGCCATCAGCTCCTTGCCGGTGCCGGTCTCGCCCTCGATGAGCACGGTGGCCCGGTTGCGGGCCAGAAGCCCCACGGTCTTGAAGATGGAGCGCATCACCGGGGTGCGCCCCACCAGGCGCTGGGAGGCGGGGAATTCCTGCACCGGGCTGGACAGCGCGCTGGCCCGGTGCAGGGCCTCGTTCATGCGCATGGCCCGGCTTACGGCCTGCTCCAGTTCGTCCACGTCCAGGGGCTTGTTCAGGAAGTCATAGGCCCCCTGGCGCATGGCCGCGATGGTGGAGTCCATGTCGTGGAAGGCGGTGATGATGATGACGTTGGCCTCGGGGTCCTTGGCCATGATTTTCTTGAGCACCTCCAGACCGGAGGTGTCGGGCAGGCGCACGTCCAGCACCACCACCTGGGGATGGTGCCTGCTCCAGAGGGCCAGGCCCTCGGCCCCGCTGCCCGCCGTGCGCACGGCATAGCCCTTTTCGCGCAGGAACATGTCCAGGGACTCGCGGATGGAGGCCTCGTCGTCCACCACCAGGATGGTTTTCAAGGCAGACATGGCAGCCTCAGGGCGAAGGAGGCCCCCTGGCCGGGGCGGGAGCGCACCACCACGCTGCCCCCGTGGGCCTCCACGATGCGCTTGACGTTGACCAGCCCCAGACCGGTGCCCAGGGGCTTGCGGGTGAAAAAGGGCTTGAAGAGCTGGGGCAGGTCCTCGGCGGCCACCCCCGGGCCGCTGTCGCGCACGCCGATCTCCAGAAAGCCCTCCCCCTGGGTCCGGCCCTGGCGGGTCCAGACCGCGAGCTTGCCGCCCACCGGGGAGGAATCCAGGGCGTTTAGCAGCAGATTCTGCAAGGCCTGTTGCAGACTGCCCGCGTCGCCCAGGGCCGGAGGCAGGTCGCGGGCGTGGCGCTGGCTCACCTGTACGCCCTTTTCCTTCAGCCTGGGCTCCAGGAGTTCCAGGCAGGCGCGGGCCAGGCCGGCCAGGTCCACGGGACCGGGCTCCAGGCGCAGGGGGCGGGCGCTGTCTAGGAGCTGGCGCATGATCAGCTCCAAGCGCATCACCTCCTGCACCGTGATGTCCAGCCGCCGGCGGTCGAAGCCGTCCAGCTCCAGCTTGCGGCTAAGTATCTGCATGTTCATCTTGATGGCCGAGAGCGGATTGCGCACCTCGTGGGACAGCGAGGCGGTGAGCTGGCCCAGATAGGCCAGGCGCTCGTGCTCGCGCACCTTGGCCTCCATGGCCTGGCGCTCGCTGACATCGCGGCAGATGCCGATGGCCACCCTGCCTTGGCCCAGGTCCACCAGGCGGGCCTTCATCTCGGTGGCGGCCCGCTCGGGCGGGCAGCCCAGGCGGTGATACTCCAGGCAGCGGGCGGTGTCCTCCCCGGCCAGGGCGGCGCGATAGGCCGCGTTGACCAGGGGCCGCGAGGCCGGAGCCACGAAGCGCAGGAAGGGTTTGCCCGCGGCCTGGGTCCAGGTCACGCCGTGCATGCGGCAGAAAGAGGGGTTGGCGAAGCTTATCCTGCCCTCCTTAATCACCACGAAGCCGTCCCGGATCTCCTCCACCAGGGCCTTGTAGCGCCGGCGCTCGTCGGCCAGTTCGGCGGTGCGCTCCCGCACCTGCCGCTCCAGTTCGCGGGCGTGGCCGTGCACCAGGGCGTCATGCTCCCGCTGGAAATGATCGGAAAAACCGTGAATGGTGTAGGACAGGCAGGTGTCCAGGGGCAGCACCGCCCCGGCCAGCAGATGCTGGTTGGCCGGCTCCAGCAAGCGGCCCAGCACGATGGTGCGAAACAGCCCGAAGGCCTTCTGCACGTCGGAGAGCTGGAACCCGGTTTTCAAGCGCTTGCGGGTGATGTAGTCGATGAACTGCTCTATGCCGCGCGGGCTGCCCGTGGCCAGGGCGTCACGGTAGGCGTTGAAGGCCTGGCGCACCGTATAGCGCAGCTCCGAGGCCGGACGCTGGGCATAGCGGGTGGAGAGAGCCGCCAGGCGCTGAGCCCATTCCTGCATGATTTCCTTCTTGCTGGCCTCCAGCCAGCGCAGGAACTCGGGGGCGGGGGCGTCCGGAAAAATTTCTCCGGGCGTGGTGGAGGAGCGAAGAGTTGCGCGAGAGGCCATGCTTGAATCCTGCCCTGCCAGCCTGGTGAATCATATCCAGGTTGAGTACCACACCGCCAAGCGCCGCCGCAAGGGGGCTGCGGGAGACGAAACGGCTTGACAGGTCCGCAGCGGTCATTTATCTTGTGTACGAAACATCGAGGGCAAATATGGAATCCCACGAGGACTGCATAATCTACCTGCTGGCCAAGGCCTATCAGCGGGCCCACGGCATGATCAAGGAACGCCTCAAGCCCTTGGGCATCACTCCCTTGCAGCAGCTCATCATCGGCGTGTTGCAGCAGGAGGACGGACTGAGCGCAGGCGACATCGGCCAACGCCTGGTGCTGGACAGCGCCACCCTCTCGGGCACCCTTGAACGCATGCTGGACAAGGACTGGATCCGCAAGGACACCGATCCCAACGACCGCCGGGTGCAGCGGGTCTATCTGAGCCCCAAGGCCCGCCAGATGGAGGCCGACCTGGGCCTGGTGCGCGACGAGGCCAACCAGGAAATCCTGGCCGGGCTGTCCTTGGAAGAAAAACTTTTGCTCAAACGGCTGCTGCGCGACCTGCGCTGAGCCTTGTTTTTTTACCCATTTAGTTAGTATACGAGATATCTGCCGCCCCATAAGCCATAAGGAGGACCACATGAGCCGAGAGGTGTACGAGAAGCTGGCCCGCCATCTGGACAGTCTGCCCGCGGGCTATCCCGCCACCGAGGACGGGGTGGAGATACGCATCCTGGAGCAGCTCTTCACTCCCCAGGAGGCCCAGCTGGCCCTCAACTTAAGCCTCAAGCTGGAGCCGGCCGCCGCCATCGCCCAGCGGGCCGGCCTGCCCGCCGAGGAGGCCGCCGCCCGCTTGCAGGACATGTCCCGCAAGGGCCTGGTCTTCAGCATCGAGAGCGAAGGCCGCCCGCCGGTCTACATGGCCGCCCAGTTCGTCATCGGCATCTGGGAGTATCACTTGAACGAGCTGACCCCCCAGTTCATCGCCGACATGGACGCCTACATGCCCAAGCTGGCCGAGACCGCCTTCGGGGTCTATCCCCAGCTGCGCACCATCCCGGTGGGCAAGAGCATCCCGGCCGGGGCCGAGATTTTGCCCTATGAGTCGGTCGGCGACCTCATCGGCCGCCAGAACACCATCCTGGTGGCGCCCTGCATCTGCCGGCGCGAGCACAAGATCAAGGGGGCGGGCTGCGGCAAGCTGGAGGAGGCCTGCCTGGTCTTCGGCTGGGGCGCGGAATATTATCAGCGCAACGGCCTGGGGCGCATGATCAGCCAGCAGGAGGCCCTGGAGATCGTCAAGCGCGCCGAGCAGGAGGGCCTGGTGGTCCAGCCCAGCAACGCCCAGGACATCGTCAACATCTGCCTGTGCTGCGGCGACTGCTGCCAGTCCCTGCTGCACCTGAAGCGCCAGAGCGCGCCGGGGCGCATGGTGTATTCGCCCTTCGTGGCCAAGCTGGATGAAGAGGCCTGCATCGGCTGCGAGGCCTGCCTGGAGCGCTGTCAGATGGAGGCCTTCACCATGGACGGCGACAAGGCGGTGCTGAATGCCGACCGCTGCATCGGCTGCGGGCTGTGCGTCACCACCTGCGCCGGCGAGGCCCTGTCTCTTCAGCGCAGGCCAGAGCAGCCCAAGATCGCCAAAAGCTTCAGCGAGGCCATGGCCATCCGCGCCCGCACCCGCGCCGACCTGGCCGCCAAGCTGGCCCGCCACCAAAACCTGTAGGGGGGCTCACGTCCCCGGGGAGGCAAGCAACATGGCCACCTGGCATACCACCGGCTGCGTGCTCTGCGCCCAGAACTGCGGGCTCAAGGTGCTGGTGGAGGACAACCGCATCGTCAAGTCGCGCCCCGACCCCGACAACCCGCGCAGCCAGGGCTATTGCTGCCGCAAGGGCCTCAACGTGGCCCACCACCAGCACCACGCCCAGCGCCTGACTGAGCCCCTGAAGCGCACGGACGGGGGCTTCACGCCCATCTCCTGGGAGCAGGCCATAGACGAGATCGCGGATCGTCTGCGCGCCATCGTGGATGAACACGGGCCGCGTGCCCTGGCCTACATGGGCGGCGCCGGCCAGGGCTGTCACCTGGAGGCGGCCTTTGGCGTGCGCCTCTTGCGCGCCCTGGGCTCCCACTATCACTACAACGCCCTGGGCCAGGAGCTGACCGGGCACTTCTGGGCCGGCGGGCGCTTCCTGGGCCGGCAATACACGGGGGTCATTCCCGACGAGGCCAACTGCGAACTGCTCCTGGGCCTGGGCTGGAACGGCTGGATGAGCCACCAGATGCCCCAGACCCGGCGGGTGCTGGAGGGGCTTTCCCGCGACCCCAACCGCACCCTGGTGGTCATCGACCCGCGCCGCTCCGAGACCGCGGCTAAGGCCGATCTGCACCTGGCCATCCGTCCGGGCTGCGACGGGCTGCTGTTAAAGGCCATGATCGCCCTCATCCTGAAAGAGGGCTGGCAGGATCAGGCCTATCTCGACGCCCACGTCAGCGGCTTCCATGAGGTGCGCGGCTGGTTCGCCGGTTTCGACATCGCCGCCGCCCTGGAGGTCTGCCAGCTGGACCCCGCCCAGGTGCGCGGGCTGTGCCGGCTCTTGACCACCAAGCGCTGGGCCATGCACCCCGACCTGGGGGTGTACATGAACCGCCACAGCACGGCGGTCTCCTATCTCTACTACCTGCTCATGACCATCACCGGCTCCATAGGCCGCCAGGGGGGCAACGTCATCCCCGGCCACGTCATGCCCCTGGGGGCGCACTCCGACGAGCGGGACAGCCGCACCTGGCGCACGGTGGCCACCAACTTCCCGGCCATCATGGGGGTGTTCCCGCCCAACGTGATGCCCGAGGAGATATCGAGCGGCCATCCCCAGCGCCTGCGCGCGGTGCTGTGCAGCCAGTCCAACCCCCTGCGCTCCTACGCCGACACCACGGCCTATGAGCAGGCCTTCGCCAAGCTGGACCTCTTGGTGACTTGCGAGCTGGCCATGACCGAGACGGCGGCGCTGTCCCATTACGTGCTGCCGGCCAAAAGCGGCTACGAGTCCTTTGACACCAGCTTCTTCGCCTGGACCTGGCCGGGGGTCTTCATGCAGTTGCGCCGCCCGGTGGTGGAGCCCCTGGGCCAGCCCTGGGAGATAGCGCAGATATACACGGCCCTGGCCCAGCGCCTGGGCCTGTTACCCCACATCCCCGATTCCTTGGTCCAGGCCGCCCAGGGCGACCGCCTGGCCTTTGGCATGGCGCTTTTAGCCTATGGCCAATCCGAGCCGCGCGCCGCCAGCCTGGCCCCCTTCGTGCTGGCCCAGACCCTGGGGCGCAAGCTGGGTTCGGCCAACCTGGCCGCCCTGTGGGGCCTGCTTATGACCGCGCCCAAGGATTTCCGGGCCAACGCCGCCCGAGCCGGTTTCGCCCCCGGCCCCCTGCAAGGGGAGCAGATATTCCGCGCCCTCCTGGAGCGCCCCGAGGGCATCTGGATTGGCCAGTGCGACCCAGAAAACAACCTGGCCGGCTTGCGCACCGACGGCGGCAGGATCAACGCCCACGCGCCGGAGATGGAATCCTGGCTGGCCTCCATCACTCCGGAGATGGAATCAGCCGCCCTGGCCCCCGACCCGGATTTCCCCTTCATCCTTAGCGCGGGCCGCCACATGGACCATAACGCCAACACCCTCATGCGCGACCCGGTTTGGAACCGGGGGCGGCGGGCCTGCACCGTGGCCCTGCACCCCCAAGACGCCCAAGGCTTGCAACTGGCCGACGGGCAACAGGTGCGCGTCACCACCCAGGCCGGCAGCGAGGTGGGCGAACTGGAGCTTAGCGGCCAGGTGCGGCCGGGCACGGTCATCATCCCCCACGGCTTCGGCCTGGTGTTTAACGGCCAGGTCTACGGCGTCAACGTGAACCGGCTCACCGCCGCCGGCCACCGCGACGCCCTGGCCGGCACCCCCTTGCACCGTTACGTGCCCTGCCGGGTGGAGGCGGCCTGAAAACAACCGGCTATCAGCCCCAGCCTGCACAGGCGGCGTTGGCCACCGAGGAGTGCGCAAGTTTCTCTTGACATCTAGGTTGGGCGCGTAAATACTTCCCATGCTGAAAGGGCGCGTATGCAAACCCTGGCTTGAAGCCGGACTCGCTCCCGCACCAAATCGACGAATCGATTGTTCTGATCCGCCGCCGATTAAAAGGGCCGTCCCGCCAGCGGCCGGCTCAGATAACCAAGAAAAGGCCAAGAAGGCTGTTCTTCCATCCGGAGGAGCAGCCTTCTTTTTTTTACGTCTTGGGACCAAGCCAGCGAAAGGCCAGACCCATGCGCGCATCGAGCGCTCGCCTCCACACCGAGACCCAGGCCGGGGCGCCGCCCTGGGCCGCTGATTATTGGACCGCCGCCTGGCAAGAGGCAAGCTCCGCCTCGCCCTTCAAGGCCAGCCAGAGCCAACGCGCCGGCCAGTGGCGGGAATTCTATGACCAGGTTGGCCAGGCCTGGCTGCACGCCTGGGGACAGCCCTGGACCCTGGGCGAGCAGGTGACAAGCCTGCTCCTCAAGGAAGGGCTGGTAAGCCCCGGGCGTTCGGTGCTGGACCTGGGCTGTGGGCCGGGCGCCATCGCCGCGCCCCTGGCCCATGCTGGGGTCAAGGTGACGGCCCTGGACTCGGCCCCGGGCATGATAGAAGCTGTAAGGGACGAAGCCCAGCGCCGCGGCCTGGACAACCTGCGCGCCCAGTGCCAATGCTGGAGCCAGCTTATCCCCCTGCCCCAATGCGACCTAGCCCTGGCCGCCTTTTTCCCCCCGGCCCTGTCTCCGGCAGGGCTCTCCCGCCTGGAGGCCCTCTCCCGCAAACACTGCGCCCTGGTGCTGGGCTGCGGCGAGGAGCCGTTCGCCTTCCGCCGGGAGCTGTGGGAGAAGGTCATGCAAGAGCCCTATCCCTCGGGAGGCTTCCACCTGGCCTGCGCCCTCAATTATCTGCTGGCCTTGGGCCGCCGCCCCAACCTGCGCCATCTTGAGTGGCAGGGACGCCTGGACCGCCCCCTGGACGAGGCCCAGGATTTCTACCGGCGCTATTTCGCCCTCTTCGGCCGCGAAGGCCAGGCCGTCGAGCAGGACATCGCCCAGGTGCTGGCCGCCCATGCCCAAGGGGGCCGCCTGCGCGCCCAAGGTCTGGTGCGCGTGGCCCTGCTGTGGTGGGAAAAGCCGTGAGCGCCTTCAGGGGAAGCGCCCCCGCCCGGCGCGCCTGGGCCTTGGCCTTGGGGCTGAGCCTGCTGGCCGCCTGTCCGGCCTGGGCCGAGGTGCAGGAGCAAGACAGCAACAAGGACGGCAAACCCGACCGCTGGATTCATACGGAGGGCAAGGAGATAACCAAGGTCGAGGTGGACACCAACTTCGACGGCAAGGTGGACATGGCGCAGTTCTATCAGGCCGGCAAGGTAGCGCGCATCGAGCGGGACACCGACCACGACGGCCAAACCGACACCTGGGATTTTTTTCAGGATGAGCGCCGGGTGCGTCAGGAACGGGCCAGCAAGGGGCGCGGCAAGGCCGACACCGTGGCCCACTTCGACGCCAAGGGGCAGGTGGTCAAGATGCTGCGTAGCACCCAGTCCGACGGCCTCTTCGACCAAGTCACCGAGTACAAGGACAACCATCCCGCCTCCATGACCCGCGACATGAACCGGGACGGCAAGCCGGACGTGTGGGTGACTTATCGCGAGGGCAAACCGGCCCTGCGCCGGGTGGCCAGCCGGCACGACGGCAAGGTGGACCAGGAATTCGAATATGACGCCCAGGGCCAGACCCGGCTCAGCCGCCACGACCTGGACGGAGACGGCGCCCTGGAGACCATGCGCGAGTACATAAACGGCGTCACCAGCCGGGAGACCCGCCGCTCGGCCGACGGCAAGCGGGTGCTGGTGGTGACCACCTACCAGGACGGCAAACCGGTATCCCGCGAGGAGGACACCAACGACGACGGCCGCGCCGACCGCTTCACCCGCTACGACGCCCAGGGGCGTCCCCTGGAGGTGCGCGCCGACAGCCAGCACCGGGGCAAGGTGGACCGGGTCATCTCCTTCCGTGACGGCAAGCCCCAGGAGGACCGCCTGGACGCCAACGGCGACGGCCGCTTCGAGCAGATCACCTTCTATAAGGATGGTAAGCCCACGCGCCAGGAGGTGGACGAGAAAGGGGTGGGCAAGCCCAGCCTGATCATCTTCTTTGACGAGCAGGGACGCAAATCCGAGGTGCGCCAGGCCTCCCAGGGGAACGGCGACATCGACACCTGGCAGTTCTACAAGGATGACCAGCTGGCGCGCCTGGAAAAGAAAAGTCCCGGCTCGCCCAAGGTGGACCTCAAGGTCTTCTATAGCAACGGACGACGAGTGACCCAGGAACAGGACCTGGACCACGACGGGCATTTCGAGACCCGCCACCGCTTTGACCAGCCCGGCTATTCATCGGTGGTGGAGGCCCGCGACCGCGAGGGACGCCTGGTGCGCCGCTCCTTCTTCAAGGACGGCAAGCTGGCCATCCAGGAATGGGACCAGGACGGCGTGGGCCGTTTAAGCGTGCGCGAGCACTATGACCCCAAGGGCAACCTGCTCAAAAGCGAGGAGGACCGGGGCAACACCGGCCGCTACAACTTCATCTTCCATTACGGACCCGACGGCCAGGCCGCCCGGGCCGAGGAAGACCGCAAGGGACGGGGGATCGACGTCCGGTATTTCTACCAGGGCGGCCTGGTGGCCAGGGTGGAGGAAGACGGCGACGGCGACGGCAAGCCGGACATCTGGGAGGAGTACGACGAGAGCGAGGCGCTGGTCAAGCGCAGCCGCGACCTGGACCACGACGGCCAGCCCGACGTGGTGGACATCGACAAGACCGCGCAAGCGAAAGAGGTGAGGTAATGAGCGTCTGGGAGTTCTTCGACAAGGGCGGCATCTGCATGTGGCCCATCCTGTTCTGTTCCATCCTCATGCTGGCCATCTTCGGCGAGCGCCTTTGGCGGCTTAGCCGGGTGCGCCTGGCCGGCGAGGACCTGGCCGAGCGGGTGGCCCGGGCCTTGAGCACGGGTCAGATGGACCTGGCCCGCCAGGAAGCCAGCGACGACGACGGTCCCCTGGGCCGGGTGCTGGCGGCGGCGGTGGAGGTGAATCCCAAGGATCGCGAGACCCTGGAGACGGTGATGATCGACGCCCAGCAGGCCGAGGTGCGGTCCATGGAGCGTTACCTCTCCACCCTGGCCGCCATCGGCAACCTGGCCCCCCTGCTGGGGCTGCTGGGCACGGTCATGGGCATGATCAAGGCCTTCATGGTCATCCAGGAGATGGGCGGCAAGGTCAACGCCGTGGTGCTGGCCGGCGGCATCTGGGAGGCCATGATCACCACCGCCTTCGGGCTCATCGTGGCCGTGCCGGACATGGCCGCCCACTCCTATCTGGCCGGCCGGGTGGACCGCTTCCATGACTTGTTGCAGGCCAGGATGGTGGCCTTCATCAAGGCCCTGAACGGCGGAGCGTAACCATGCTGGCCCACGCCAAGCCAAGACAACGCGCGGGGGTGGTCCTGCCGCTGACCTCGCTGATCGACATCGTGTTCCTGCTGCTCATCTACTTTCTGCTCACCACCAATTACATGGTGGACGAGGCCATTGACCTCAAGCTGCCCCAGGCCCGTTCGGCCGCGCCGCAGGTGCAGCAGCAGATCACCATCTACGTGGCCGTGGACGGCCGGGTGCTGCTGGGCCAGGAGGAAGTGCCCATAGAGCAGCTCTACAGCAGACTCAAGCAGGCCATTGCCGGACGCAAGGACGCCCCGGTCTTCATCAAGGCCGACCGCCGCGTGGCCCTGAACCACGCCGTAAGGGTGATGGACATGTCCAAGGCCGCCGGCGCGACCGCTATTTACCTGGCCACGGAGAAGGATCTCTAGCATGGCGCGCACCCAGCTGGCCGCACGCCCCAATTGGCTGCTGCGGGGATTGATCCTGGTCTCGGCTTTGTTCCACCTGGGGCTCCTGCTGCACGTGACGGGCATCCTCAGGGTCGAGACCTACACCAAGATCGAAGTCAACATGACCCAGAACCAGCCGCCGGCCCGGGCTCTGCCCCGCCCCCGCCTGCGTCCCACGGAAGTGCGCGAGGCCGCCGCGGTCAATCCCCTGGAGGTGCCCAAGGCGGCCATGCCCATTCCCCAGCCGCGCGAGGTGGTGGCCGAGGCCAAGGCCAGCGACCTGGCCGGCGAGGGATGGGCCCCGCCCAAGATCGCGGCCCTGCCCTCCGGCGGCTTCATTCCCGCGGCAGCCGTGGGCGGAGCTGACCTGGAGGCCTATCAGGAGATGGTGCGCGCGCGCATCGAGCGGGAGAAGAAATACCCGTCCCAGGCCCGGCGCAGGCAGGAGGAAGGACGGGTCACCCTGCACTTCGTCATTGGTTCCGACGGACGCTTGACCGCCCTCAGGGTGGCCAAGTCCTCGCGCAGCCAGGCCCTGGACGAAGCGGCCCAGGAGGCGGTGCGCCGCGGCGCGCCCTACCCCTCCCCGCCCGGCCATCTGGTCAAGGGCGGCGGCCTGGCCCTGGAGCTGACCGTGGCCTTCGAGCTTTCCTAAACGATGGGGTGCGAGGGGAGAAGAGGAGGTTTAGCCAAAAAATAGCCTTTGCCTGAAAAAGACGGGTGAAGAGAGAAAGGGGAACGGCCGCCGTGCCTTGGCGAGGTCGTGGGCGGCCGCCCCCCTTGGCAACGGGAAGGCTTGAGCCTTCGCGTCCGTGTTTATTCTCTTCCCCGCCTGCTGGATCGTCAAGCTGGTCATACCAAGGAGAAAAGGAGAAGAGGATGCATCGCACACGTTTCTTGCTGGCGGCCTGCGCCGTAATGGCCATGTTCTGCCTGGCGGCTCCGCCCGGCTGGGCCGCCGAGGACCAGGAGGTCCCGAGCAAATCCGAGCGCCAGGTCAAATTGGAGGAGATCACGGTCAAGGGCCAGGCCATGCACCGGGAGGATCTGCCCACCACCGTCAACATCATCGACGAGGAAAAATTCGAGGCCCACCACGGCATCCGCACCGAGGAACTGCTCAACGAGGTGCCGGGCATCTACATCAGCAACTATGACAAGGGCGGCGTGGCCAACGTCATCAGGATGCGGGGCTTCACCAGCGGCGGCCACGGCGGCGACGTGGGCGTCTTCGTGGACGGCATCCCCCTGAATGAGGGCGAATCCCACGCCGACGGCTACGCCGACATGAACGTGATCATTCCCCTGGAAATCGATCACCTGGAGATATACAAGGGCCCCTCTTCCGCCTTGTACGGCAATTTTGGGCGGGGAGGCGTGCTGGCCTATTACACCAAGCGCGGCGGCGAGTACGGCAAGCTGGCCACCGAGTACGGGTCCTTCGGCACCTATGACTTTCAGGGAGCCCTGGGCGGCAAGCTCAACGACAAGCTGTCCAACAACACCGCATTCCAGATCAACCACACCGACGGGTACCGGGACCACTCCGACTGGGACCGCATGACCGCTTCAACCCGTTTCAGCTATGACGTCAACGATAAGTTGGACGTAAGCCTAGCCCTGCGCGCCCACAAGTCCACTTGGAACGGCTCCAACAACATCCCCCAATCCCAGTTCGACAATGACGACACCGTGACCAAGGTGCCGCCCAACCACCAGGACGATGGCGGCAACAAGAAGTTCATGACCCAGCGCTTCGACGCGGGCTACTCCATCTCCAAGGAGCTGCGTCTGCTCTACTGGGCCTATGCCACCCAGCAGGACTTCCGCCGCTTCCAGACCCGCAACATGTACCCCAGCTATCAGATGGAGTACTACTACGACCGCAACGTGCTGGGCACCGGCACCAGCTTGAACCTGGACACCAATCTGGCCTCCAAGCGGCTGAGCGGGGTGCTGGGCGCGGAGGTCTACGACGAGATCACCGACACCGATGTCTGGAGCACCAATAACCGTCAACGCCAGTCCCACACCCAGCGCCGCCGTTTCGACATAATCACCTACTCCATGTTCGGTCAGACCGAATACGAGGTGTCGCGCTACTTCCGGCCCATGGTCGGCCTGCGTTACGACACCTTCGGCGGGCAGCTGGACAACAACGACCCGGGCAAGACCTCCCAGTCCTACGACATGAACGACTTCAAGCAGTTCAGTCCCAAGGTGGGCTTCCGCTCCATGCTGCTGGACAACGTGGACCTGCGCGCCAGCTACTGCGAGGGCTTCTCCCTGCCCAGTTCCTCCACCAAGTTCGACCCGGCCATGCAGGTGGACCCGGTGACCTTGAAGCAGTACGAGGTGGGCCTCAACTACAAGCTCAAGAAACTGCTGCGCTTCGACGTGGCCTACTTCGTGCTGGATTCCGAGGGCGAGGTCCTGGAGAACCCCATCGGTTCCGGCACCTACACCAACATGGGCAAGACCCGCCGAGAGGGCGTGGAGACTGGCGTCACGGTCTTCCCCCTGACCGGGCTGGAAGTCTTCGCCACCTTGACCATCAACGACTCCGAGATTCTCACCAACTCCACCAAGAGCCTGGAAGGCAAGGAAGTCGTCGGCAACCCCCACTACATGACCAACCTGGGCGCCCAGTACACCTGGGCCAACGGCCTGGGCTGCCGTCTCAACTGGCGCAAGGTCGGCGACTACTACATCGACGCCGCCAACAAGTACTCCTATGACGGCTACAACCTGGTCAACGGCAGCGTCTTCTACACTATCCCCGGCGAAGGCTCCCGCAAGTACAAGATAAGCCTCTCGGTGGACAACATCTTCGACGAGCGCTACGCCGACAGCGTTTCCTACAGTGAAGGCACCTACACCTATGCCGTGGCCTGGCCGCGCACCTACTGGATCGGCCTGACCATGGACTGGTAGCCATGATCTGAAGCCCTCCCGCGGACCCGGTCCCGGGAGGGCCTCGGTTCAAGCGGGCCTTGAAAGCTGACATGAACCAAGCGGCGAAATGATTCTCTTGGACGGGAAAAGAGATGGGGCGGACGCGGAGCCTTGGACAGTTCGCGCGGCCGCCCCACAGGCGAGAGGGATGCTCCCTCGCAGCCAGCGCCTATTCTCTTCCCTGTCCGCGCGGCAGTCAACCGAATGCGAAAAATGAGGGAAGGGAGAAGGAACCATGAGATGTCTGGCAAGCGCCGTTCGCTGGGCGGCATCCTGGTCGCTGGCCTTGGGGCTGGCCTTGACGCCCTGGGCCATGGCCCAGGCCGAAGATGAGAAATCGCCGGGCAAGCTGGAAGACGTGGTGGTGCGCGGCGACGCCGCCATGCAGGGTTTGGAGGCCACCAGCGCCACGGTGCTGGACAACTCAAACCTGGTGGATCGAATTTTCGTCACGCCTCTGGACCTGTTCAAGCTGTCCCCGGGCGTCACCATCAGCCAATACCGTCAGGGCGGCACCCCCCCGGCGGTGCAGCTGCGCGGCTTCACCACGGTGTCCCATGGCCGGGACGGGGCCTTTTTCCTGGACGGCGTGCCCCTGAACGATCTGGACTACGGCGACACCAACATGATCATCCCCGAGGAAATCGAGCGGGTCGATCTGGTCAAGGGTCCAGCCTCAACCTACGCGGGCAATTTCGCCAGCGCCGGTTCTTTCTATTACCACCCCTTCCGGGCCGGTGACTTCACCCGGGTGAAACTCCAGTACGGCAGTTTCAACACCGAGGACGCCGTGGCGGTCATCGCCCGCCGCGACGGCAATGTGGACCATGTCTACGCCGGAGAGCTGTTCCATTCGGACGGCTACCAGAACAACTCCGGCTGGGACAAACAAATCGGAGCGGCCCGCTGGACTTACCATGTCAGCGACCGCCTGGACCTTGGCCTTGGCGTGCGGGCATTCCATTCCACCTGGGACTCGCCAGGCTACATCCCCGAGAAGTTGTACAACGCCAACCCCTCGCAGGCCATCAACGACACCAACGGCGGATGGAAAAAGTGGGAAATGGTGCAGGGCGACGCGGCCTACAAGCTTTCCAGCACCTCCAGCTTCAAGTTCAACACCTGGTTCAATGCCGAAGAAAAGACCCGCTGGTATCAGAACTGGGTATCTTCGTCGCAGAAAACCGGCTCCAACTACGGCAACGAGAGCTTCATCCAGCGCGAGGCCTTTGGCAGCGGGTTGGCCTATAACTACCAGGCCAAGGTCCTGGAGCGCGACACCACCTTCACCCTGGGGGTGAACTGGATGAAGGAGTCGCAGAGCTATGAATATTGGAACCTGTTGGTGGGCAGCGGCCGCAACCGCGGCAGCAAGTATCAGGACGACGACGTGGACATCTACACCACCTCGCTCTATGGCGAGTTGACCTACCGTCTCTTCAAGCCCTTGCGCCTGGTGCTGGGCAGCCGCTATGACATGTTGAACGGCAGCCTCTACCGCAAGCTGACCAACACCACCTACGACCGCGACGGCACCAACGTCTACAGCCCCAAGCTGGGCTTGGTCTACGCCCTGTACGACGGCTGGGACCTCTTCGCCAACTACAGCAAGGGCTTCGCCCTACCGGGCGTCACCGACTACATGACTAGGTCCTATCTGGACCCGGCCATCCGCACCCAATATGAGACCGGCATCCATGCCAAACCCAACAAATGGAGCGACTACGGGCTCACCTTCTGGCGCTTGGACACCTCAGACGACTTCCAGGTCTCCCAGGACGACCCCACGCTCTATGAAAACGCCGGCGAGACCAGACGGGAGGGCATCGAGGCCGAGGCCAACTTCTACATGTGCAAGCACCTGCGCCTGCGGGTCGACTACGCCTACATCCAGACCGAGTATCTCAACTACTTTGACGGCACCACGCGCCGCGATGGCAACGAGTTGCCCAACGTGCCCCACAACGTCTTCAACGTCGAGATTTCCTGGCAGCCGCCCGAGGGATGGGGGGCCCGGCTCAACTACCGCTACATCACGGAATGGTACGTGGACGCCGCCAACATCGTCGAGGCTGACGCCTGGGATCTGGTAAACGCCCAGGTCTCCTATCGCTTCAACAAGCGCTATAAGCTGGCCCTGGACGCCATCAACCTCCTGGACCAGAAATACTCCGAGTACGCCGGCTACACCAACGGAAGCAAGACCTACGCTCCCGCCGATCCGCTTTCCTTCTATCTAACCCTGACCATCGACTGGTAGGAAAGGACATCCCCATGAAAAAGCTTCTTCTGACCATCGCGCTCGCCGGAGTCCTGGCCCTGGGGGCCACGGTCCTGGCCTCGGCCCACGACATGTGGCTGACCGTGGACAATCCCCAGGTCAACAAAGCGCTGACGGTCAAGGTCTGTTACGGCCACGCCTTCCCGGGCACCGAGGGCACCGAGGCGGCCAAGGTGCAGCCGGTCCACATTCTGGGCGCCAAGGGCCAGGTGGAGACCAAGGGCGACGCCGACCTGGTCTACGCCAGCGCCTCGGCCCTGGGCGCGGGCAGCTATCTGGCCGTGGGCGGCCGCTCGCCCCAGTGGTACACCAAGACCCCCGAAGGAACCAAGGACGTCCCCAGGAACCAGGCCCCCGGGGCGGCCAGCTGCATCCGCTCGGCCAAATACGCCAAGGCCATCGTCAACCTGGGCGGCGCCGCCGAGGATATTAGCAAGCCGGTGGGCCAGACCCTGGAGATCGTGCCCCTGGCCAACCCGGCCAGCCTCAAGGCGGGCGAGCCCCTGCCCCTGCAGGTGCTCTATGAGGGCAAGCCCCTGGCCAGCGCCGACGTTAAGGCCACCTTCGCCGGCTTCACCAAGGAGGGCGACGCCTTCGCCTTCGCGGCCCATACCGATAAGGAAGGCAAGGTCAAGGTCAAGGTATGGCACCCCGGCCTGTGGCTGGTGGTGGTCAAGAAGGATATGCCCTTTGCCGACCCGGCCCAGTGCGACAAGGACATGCACGCCGCCACCCTGACCTTCGAGGTCAAGTAGGCATGGACACGCAAGCCACGACTCCCGCCCCCGGCCGCGCGCCGGGGGCGGGCCCCCGCGTTTGCTCATGCGCCCTGGTCTTGGCCTGCCTGCTGCTGGCGCCCTTGCCGGCCCTGGCCCATGGCGTGGAAACACGCCAAGGCCCGGCCAGCGCCAGCGTGGTGGCCATCTGCGAATACTCCGACGGCGAGCCCATGGGCTTCGCCAAGGTCACGGTGCGTAACCCCCAGGGCGGCACCCACCAGGTGGGCAACGCCGACGCCCAGGGACGCTTCGCCTGGCTGGCCGAGGAAAACGGCCAGTGGAAGGCGGTGTTCGAGGACGGCCAGGGGCACCGGGGCGAGATAAGCCTGAGCGTGGCGGGCGGCGAGGCCAAGCAGGCGGCGGCGCAGGCCTCCGCCCCATCGAGCCAGCCGCTCTTCGCCCGCGTCGCCTGGGGCCTGTCCTTCATCTTCTGGCTCAGCGGCCTGGCCATGTGGTGGAAGGCGCGCAAGCAGGCTTCTTCGCGAGCTTCCTGACAGGGGGCGACTCCACGGCGGCGACTGGACCCAGCCCCTCTCGCGCCACCGCCTGAGGGCCGCCGGGCAGGCCGCTTCATTATCCATGCCCCATAGCAGGCCCTGGTCCGGCGCGGGCCGGTCCAGGGCCTCTTCCCGCCAACCCGCCAACCCCCTGACGAATCCGCTTGATCATGGTACATTTTTGGGCTTTCAGCGCCGCTTGCCCCGGGGCTGGCGGAGGATCAAGGTCAGGGCCGCCCGGCAAGCGGCGGCAGGCACACGACACCGGGAGAGAAACAAAATGAGCGAGCAGGTTGGCCGGCGCGTGCGCGCCTTTCGCGAGAAAAAGAATGTTTCCCTGGAGGAACTGGCCCGCATCACCGGTCTGGACGCGGGTTTCCTGGGCGCGGTGGAGGACGGCCTCTATCCCTCCCTGGGTCCCCTGGTCAAGATAGCCCGGGGCTTGGGCCTGCGCCTGGGCACCTTCCTGGACGACCGGGTCAGCCAGGACCCCCTGGTGGTGCGCCAGTCCGAGCGCACGGAGGAGCTGATCACCCACAAGGGCCAGGACAAACCGGCGGACCTGAAATTCTACTCCCTGGGGCGCGGCAAGAGCGACCGCCACCTGGAGCCCTTCTATATCGAGATACTGCCCGAATCGGCCCAGGACAAAAAGCTCTCGGCCCACGAGGGCGAAGAGTTCATCGTGGTGCTCTCGGGCCAGGTGGAGCTGCTCTACGGCCAGGAGACCACCGTGCTGGGTCCGGGCGACAGCGCCCACTACAATTCGGTGACGCCCCACTGCGTAAGTTGGGCCGGCGGCGACAAGGCCGAGATATACGCCGTGCTCTACTTCCCCGAGTAGACCCGGCTTGGCCGGACCATCGCAGCCTAAGGAGCGCATCATGAGCGAGCAGACCGCCATCAGCGAAAAGACCCTGGGCCAGATTCTAGACCAGACCATCGCCAAATATCCGGACAACGACGCCGTCATCTACGTGGACCGCGACTATCGCCTTTCCTGGCGCGCCTTTGGCCAGCAGGTGGACCAGCTGGCCCGCGGGCTCATGGCCCTGGGCGTGGACCGGGGCGAGAAGGTGGCCATCTGGGCCAACAACGTGCCCCACTGGGTCAGCTTGCAGTTCGCCACCGCCAAGATCGGGGCGGTGCTGGTCACGGTGAACACCCACTACAAGATCGCGGAACTGGAGTATCTGCTGCGCCAGTCCGAGAGCGAGAACCTTTTCATCATCGACGGCTACCGCGACACCGACTACCTGGCCACGGTCTACGAGCTGATCCCCGAACTCAAGACCCAGGCCCGCGGCTTCTTAAAAAGCCAGCGATTCCCCAAGCTCAAGCGGGTCTTCTTCCTGGGCCAGGAAAAGCACCGGGGCATGTACTCCCTGCCCGAGGTGCTGGGCCTGGCGGGGATGACCTCGGCCGCCGACTACCAGAGCCGCCAGGAGAGCCTTTCCCCCCACGACGTGGTGAACATGCAGTACACCTCGGGCACCACCGGCTTTCCCAAGGGGGTCATGCTCACCCATTACAACATCGGCAACAACGGCTACTTCATCGGCGCCAACCAGGTCTTCGGCCCCAACGACCGGGTCTGCCTGCCCGTGCCGCTCTTCCACTGCTTCGGCTGCGTGCTGGGGGTGATGGCCGCGGTCAACCACGGGGCCACCCTGGTCATCCTGGAGGACTTCGACCCCGTGCAGGCCCTGGCCTGCGTGGAGCAGGAGCGCTGCACCGCCCTCTACGGCGTGCCCACCATGTTCATCGCCATGCTGGAGCACAAGCTGTTTCCCAAGTTCGACCTAAGCTCCCTGCGCACCGGCATCATGGCCGGCTCGCCCTGCCCGGTGCGGGTCATGGAGCAGGTCATGGAACTGATGCACGCCAAGGAGATCACCATCTGCTACGGCCTCACCGAGAACAGCCCGGTCATCACCCAGACCAAGGTGGACGACGACATCCGCCGCCGCACCCAGACCGTGGGCCGGGCCATGCCGGGCATCGAGGTGCGCCTGGTGGACCCGGAGACCAACCAGGAGGTTCCCGCCGGAGCCCAGGGCGAGATATGCTGCCGGGGCTACAGCGTGATGAAGGGCTACTACAACATGCCCGAGGCCACCGCCGCCGCCATCGAGTCCGACGGCTGGCTGCACACCGGCGACCTGGGGGTGCTGGACGAGGACGGCTATCTCTCCATCACCGGCCGGCACAAGGACATGATCATAAGGGGCGGCGAGAACGTCTATCCCCGCGAGATCGAGGAGTTCCTCTATCGCCTGCCCGGGGTGCAGGACGTGCAGGTGGTGGGCGTGCCCAGCGCCAAGTACGGCGAGGAAGTGGGGGCCTTCATAGTCCAGAAGCCAGGCTCCAACTACTCCGAAGAGGATGTGCGCGATTTCTGCCGCGGCCAGATCAGCCGCTACAAGATTCCCCGCTACGTGGCCTTCGTGGAGGCCTATCCCATGACCGCCAGCGGCAAGATACAGAAGTTCAAGCTGCGCGAACTGGCCGGAGAGATGTTCCCCGAGGCCTGATATTTTTCCGTGGCTTGGCCGCTTTGGGGCGCGGGACCGGGCTGGCCGGCCCCGCGCTTTTCCTGTTGAGTTTTTCCTTGGGCAAGGGTTTAATTGTAGTAACTACAGCCAGGTTCCTCCCCGCTTTGGCAAGGGGAGGGATGGGCGGCGGTGCGCTGTTTGGCCGATGCGGACCCGGCGGACCCTGGAGCCCGGGGCGGCCCCCAAGGAGAGACCTTGCCGATGCGACCTGGAAGCCACAAAATCCTGACCGGAGCCTGGCTGGCCCTCTTGTGCCTGGGGCTCAGCGGCGCGGCTGGGGCCTATTCCATCCAATACGCCGGCAGCAAACCGGTCAAGTGGAACGCCAGCTCCTCCTCCTTCCAGGTCAACACCGCCAACATGCCCGGAGGGGCCTTGGACTCCATCAAGGAGGCCATGAACACCTGGAGCCAGGCCGGGGCCAGTTTCAGCGTCAGCTACGCGGGCTCATCCTCCTCCCACGACTTCGGCAACCTGGACGGAACCAACCTCATCGACCACGGCAAGCTGGACTCCAACGACACCGTGGCCTATTGCTACTATTGGTACGACACCAAGACCGGCTACCTGAAGGACACCGACATCCGTCTCAACTCGGCGCTGTCCTGGGCCACCAGCGGCGATGGCGGCTCCTATGACGTGCAGAACGTGGTCACCCACGAACTGGGGCACAGCCTGACCCTCCTGGACCTCTATGATCAGGGGGACGCCGAAAAGACCATGTATGGCATAACCAGCAAGGGCGAGACCAAGAAGCGCACCCTGGACGACGACGACAAGAACGGCATCCGCACGCTGTATCCTTAAAAAAGGCGGGGGGAACAGCCGGCGCCCCGCGCGCCGGGCAGGGCCTAGGGACGCAAGCGTCCCCGGCCAGAAAGCAGGCAACATGACAAAGCTGCAAGCATCCCTGGCGAAAATTACCCTGTCCCTGGCCCTGCTCAGCCTGGCGCTGGCCGCGCCGGCCGGGGCCTTGATGCTCAACTTGAGCGTGGGGGACATGACCAGCCAGGCCGAGCACGTGGTGAGCGGCCGGGTGGCCGCGGCGCAGTCGGCCTGGTCCAAGGACGGCCGCCTCATCGTCACCCAGGTGGTGCTGGAGGTGGACGAGGCCTACAAGGGCGGCCTGGAACGCGGCAACATCGTGCTGGAGTTCGTGGGCGGCGAGGTGGGCGACGTGGGTCTCAAGGTCAGCGACATGGTCAGCCTGGAGGAGAACGAGCAAGTCATCGTCTTCCTGCAAAGCTCCCAGGCCAAGGCCGATCTGGGCGCCACGGTGCAGAACCTGCTGCCCAACCAGGGCCAGGACGCGGCGGTCTACGGCATCCTGGGCAACGCCCAGGGCAAGTACAGCCTATCGGGCGGCGTGGCCAGCAGGAGCGGCTACGCCACGGTGGGCGGCTCCTCCTCCGCGCAATCCACCCTGACCACCGACGAACTGCTCAACCTCATCAAGCTGGAGGTCGGCAATGCCTCCGGCAATTAAACGGGCCGGCCTGCTTCTCCTGGCGGCCAGCCTGCTGCTGCCCGGCCTGGCCGGGGCCTATGAGGTCACCCGCTCCTACAACGGAGCCTACCTCAAGTGGGATGGCAACTCCTGCACCTTCGTGGTCAATACCAACGGCATGCCCAGCGGAGCCCTGGAGGCCATCCAGGCCGCCATGCGCACCTGGAGCGAGGCCGGGGCCAACTTCTCCTTCATCTACGGCGGGTCCAGCGACAGTTCCGACCACGGAGTCAAGGACGGAACCAACCTCATCGACCAGGGGCAACTGGACTCCAAGGACACCATCGCCATCAACTACTTCTGGTACCACCCCCGCATGGGCTACCTTCTGGACAGCGACATCCGCTTCAACTCCGATTACAACTGGTCCACCAGCGGCGACTCCAACTCCATGGACCTGCAAAACATCGCCACCCACGAGATGGGGCACAGCCTGAGCCTGGAAGACCTCTACGGCCGCCGGGACCAGGAAAAGACCATGTATGGCTATGCCGACCAGGGCGAGACCAAGAAGCGCACCCTGGACGACGACGACATCAGCGGCATCAAGGCCATCTATCCCTAAAGCCGCGCCCGCCTGATTTGGCCCGCCGCCCCGCTCCGGCTTCGTCCCGGACCGGGGCGGCGGTCTTTTGGGCTTGCTCCCCCGGCCTACAGGGCCCCGCCCTTTTGCAGGGCCAGGGCGATGCGCGCCACCCGCAGCCCCTGGGCCTGGGCCACCTCCAGCTCGCCCGGGCTGGGCATGCGCGAGCCGTCAGGTCCGGCCAGGGTGCTGGCCCCATAAGGCGTGCCCCCGCTCATCTCCCCCACCGCCGAGAGTTGCTTCTCGCTGTAGGGCACCCCCGCGATGATCATGCCGTGGTGCAGCAGGGTGGTGTGGAAGCTCAGGATGGTGGCCTCCTGGCCGCCGTGCTGGGTGCCGGTGGAGGTGAAGACGCCGCCCACCTTGCCGATCAGACCGCCCCTGGCCCACAGGCCGCCGGTGCGGTCCAAAAAGTTGCGCATCTGGGCGCACATCATGCCAAAGCGGGTGGGCGTGCCGAAGATGATGGCCTGGGCCTGCTCCATTTGTTCCACCGTGGCCTCCGGCACCTGGGCGAAGGCCTGGCGGGCGGCTTGGGCTCCGCTTTTGATCAGGGCCTCCTCCGAGACCAGTTCCGGCACCTGCCACAGGCTGGCCTGGGCCCCCTCCACCTGGGCCACACCCTGGGCCACCGCCTGGGCCATGCGATATATGTGTCCGTACATGCTGTAGAAAATTATCTGGACCTGCATCAGCCTACCTCCTTGTCCTTCAATTAGACCGGATTTGTCTGGCTGCCCCCCCGGCCCCTTGCCGTGGCCAGCCCAAATATCGCCGCGCTCAGTCCCGACCCAGGGTGAAGCGCCACCGGCAGTGCGTCTCCGGCGGATGGGGATCGGGCGGGGCGAACAGGCACTCCACCCTTATGGCCGGGTTGATCTCGTGGGCGAAAGCGGAAAACTCGGCCATGTGCATGGCCTTGCAGGGATATTCGCCCAGACCCCGCTTGAGCCTGCCCTCCTGGGATGGACAGCAGGGCACATCCACCAGCACCTCGCCGTCCTTGACCGTGAACTGATAGTCCACCAGGATGGACCAGGGAAAAAGCTTCAAGGCCTCCACGAAGCCGGCCAAGCTGCCTGGGTCGAAGCTGAAACGCTGCTTGAAATCCCGGGCCGCCAGTTGGGCCACCTTGCCCCATACCTGCTCGTTCAGGCGGCAGGCCTCTTCCATGCCGTGGCTGTTCTCGATGTTGATGAACCAGAAGGCGTCCATCACCCGGTAGTTGTGGATGAGGAACTCCAGGTAGGAGGTCAGCTTGTCCGGGGGCCAGGCTTTGAAGTCCATGATCAGGCTCCGGCTTGGGTGTTGATGGCTATGCCGATCATGCTACCCAAACCCGGCCCGGCGCGCACGCCAATCCTGCCCGCCCAGGCCTGCCTTGCCAAAAAGAGGCCCCCGCCAACGCCATCCCTGCGGGGAAGGCGGGCGGGGGCTTTGCACAGAATGCCGCTGGCGCCAGGCTCCGGGGCTACTCTCCGCCCGGCAGGTCCCCTCCTAGTTGCAAGCGCAGGCGGCCGCGTTGCTCCCGGCGGAAATATGGACCCAGACCAGGCTTGTCCAGCGGTCGGAAAATGGCGTCATCAAGGTTCGTCGGGGCGGGTTGCTGGCGGAAAACCGTTCAAGCGGCCCAGCATGTCGGCCAGGCGCGTCCTTCTCTGCTCCTCTTCCCTGAGGGCGTTCAACACCGCCGAGGCCAGGCCGGCCAGCGTGAGACTGATGATTGCGACGTCCATGTCGTCCTCCTGAGCTGACATCTACTTTCGCAGTACTCATCGGACCGGGCGGCCCAGGGCTTTAGGTTTTTTTT
>CAZLSD010000012.1:0-23509 GCA_964561775.1 uncultured Desulfarculus sp.
GGCAAGACCACCCTGCTCAAGATACTCTCGCGCATCACCGACCCCAGCGTGGGCCGGGCCGACATCTTTGGCCGGGTGGGCTGCCTCTTGGCCGTGGGCACCGGGTTCCACCCCGAGCTGACCGGGCGGGAGAACACCTTCCTTAACGGGGCCATCATGGGCATGAAAAAGGCCGAGGTGGCCTCCCGTTTCGAGGAGATCGTGGACTTCGCCGAGGTGGAGAAATTCATCGACACCCCGGTCAAGTACTACAGCTCCGGCATGTACGTGCGCCTGGCCTTCGCGGTGGCCGCCCACCTGGACCCGGAGATACTCATCGTGGACGAGGTGCTGGCGGTGGGGGACGTGGCCTTCCAGCGCAAGTGCCTGGGCAAGATGGGCTCGGTGGCCGGCCAGGGGCGCACGGTGCTTCTGGTCAGCCACAACATGGAGGCCATCGTGGGCCTGTGCACCCGGGCCATCCTCATGGAGGGCGGGCGCAACGCCATGGATGGCGACCCCCTAGAGGTGGTCAAGGCCTATACCGACTCCTGCATGGAGATGGCCTGCTCGGGCCAGTCCCTGGCCGAGGCCCGGCGCGAGGGCTCGGGCCGCCTGCGCTTCACCGGGCTCTCCCTGCGCGACGGCCAGGGCCGGCCGGTGCAGTACGGGGTCAGCGGCGACCCCCTGGAGTTCGTGCTCTCCTACAAGACCCAGGGCGAGGAGCTCAAGGAGGTGGCGGCCTGGATCTGGGTGCGGGACAACCTGGGGCGTCAGCTTTTCTGCCTCTACACCCGGGTCACCGGGCAGAGCTTCGCCCTGCTGCCGCCGGAGGGCAAGATGCTCATCAAGGTGCCCCGCCTGCCCCTGACTCCGGGCAGCTATCTGGTGGACATGACCGCCCAGGTGGGCAACATCCACGCCGACCGGGTCTTGAACGCGGCCCAGCTGGAGGTGGCCCCGGGCGACTTCTTCGGCAGCGGCCGGCCCCTGCAAGGGATGGGCTCCTTCCTGGTGGATCATTCCTGGGCCTTGGAGGCCTAGGCTTCTGCAACAAAGGACGAAACTGATGCTCAACGGCAAGGTCATACTGGTCACGGGCGGCACCGGCTCCTTCGGCAAGAAGTTCGTGGAGGTGGTGCTGAGGGATTACCAGCCCAAGAAGCTCATCGTGTTCTCGCGCGACGAGCTCAAGCAGCACGAAATGCGCGCCCTGTTCCCGGACCACCAGGGCTCGCCCATGCGCTACTTCATCGGCGACGTGCGCGACCGCGACCGGCTCAACCGGGCCTTCAAGGGGGTGGACCTGGTGGTGCACGCCGCCGCGCTCAAGCAGGTGCCGGCCTGCGAGTACAATCCCTTCGAGGCGGTCAAGACCAACGTGCTGGGCACCAAGAACGTGGTGGACGCCGCCCTGGACGCGGGCGTGGCCCAGGTCATGGCCATCAGCACCGACAAGGCGGTCAACCCCATCAATCTCTACGGGGCCACCAAGCTCTGCGCCGAGAAGATGGCCATCCACGCCAACGCCTACTCCGGCGAGACCGGCACCCGCTTCTCGGTCTGCCGCTATGGCAACGTGCTGGGCTCGCGGGGTTCGGTGGTGCCCATCTTCGCCCAGCAGAAGGAAAGCGGGGTGCTCACCGTCACCGACCCGCGCATGACCCGCTTCTGGATCACCCTGGAGCAGGGGGTCAAGTTCGTGCTTCAGTGCATCGAGAGCATGAAGGGCGGCGAGGTCTTCGTGCCCAAGATCCCCACCATGAGCCTGACCGGACTGGCCCAGGCCATGGCCCCCGGCTGCCAGATAAAAGAGATCGGCATCCGCCCCGGCGAGAAGCTGCACGAGGTGCTGATGAGCGAGGACGAGGCGCGCCAGGCCGTGCAGAACGAGGATATGTACATCATCAAGCCCCAGCGCCCCTGGTGGCGGGACGAGCATTGGGCCCAGTGCGCCCCGGTGCCCGAGGGCTTCAGCTACAGCAGCGGCACGGGCGACCGGGACCTGACCGCCGCCGAGCTGATGGCGCTCATCGAGAGCTGCTAGAAGGAGACGACCTTATGAGCGCCGAGGAAAAGCTCGCGGCCTACTATGGCCTGCCCGAGAAGGTGGTCTTCTGCAAGCGCTGCCTGATGAGCAACCAGCGCCCCAGCAGCTATCCCGAGTTCAAGCACACCCGCGACCGCATCTGCCCCACCCTGCACATCGACGAGGAAGGGGTCTGCGACGCCTGCCGCTATAACGAGGCCAAGCCGGAGATAGACTGGGAGGCCCGCGAGCGCGAGCTGTTGCAGCTCCTGGACAAGCACCGCCGCCACGACGGGGGCTATGACTGCGTGGTGCCGGGCAGCGGGGGCAAGGACTCCTGCTACGCCGCCCACCTGCTCAAGTACAAGTACGGCATGCACCCCTTGACCGTGACCTGGCCCCCCATCCTCTACACCGAGGTGGGCTGGCAAAACTTCCGCAACTGGATCGAGGTGGGCGGCTTCGACAACATCACCTTCAAGCCGTCTGGCCGCAGCATGCGCCTGCTCACCCGTCTGTCCATCGAGAACCTGCTGCACCCCTTCCAGACCTTCATCCTGGGGCAGAAGAACCTGGCCCCCAAGATGGCCCTGCAACACAACATCCCGCTGATCTTCTATGGCGAGGCCGAGGCCGAGTACGGCAACCCCATCGCGGAGAACAGCACCTCCCTGCGCGACAAGAGCTACTTCGCCATGCAGGATCTGTCCGAGATCCACCTGGGCGGGGTCTCGGTGCCCGAGCTGCAAGAGCGCCACGGCCTGTCCTTGAACGAGCTGACCCCCTTCTTCCCCGCCGATCACCGCGCCCTGGAGCGCTCCAACATCGAGGTGCGCTACCTGGGCTACTACGTCAAGTGGACGCCCCAGGAGGCCTATTACTACGCGGTGGAGCACTGCGGTTTCAACGCCAACCCCTTCCGCACCGAGGGCACCTACAGCAAGTACAACAGCCTGGACGACAAGATCGACGGCTTCCACTACTACACCACCTGGATCAAGTTCGGCCTGGGCCGGGCCAGCTACGACGCCTCCCAGGAGATTCGCAACAAGCACCTGACCCGCGAGGAGGGCGTGGCCCTGGTCAGGCGTTTCGACGGCGAGTTCCCCCAGAAGCACTTCCAGGAAATCATGGACTACGTGGGCCTCACCACCGAGGGCTTCATGGAGCTGTGCGACCAGTTCCGCTCGCCCCACCTGTGGAAGAAGGAGGGCGGCCTTTGGAAGCTCCGCCAGGTGGTGGAGTGAGCGGCCCTTGCCAGAGGCCGGCTATGAGCAATGGCTTGAGCGCGAGCGCCGCATCCGTCTGCGCATCCTGGGCCAGTCGCCCTCGGTGAGCGCCACGGGCCTATACCGCCTGTGCGCCGACTGCGGCGAGGCCTTGCTCTGCCACGAGCAGGACTGCCCCCACTGCGGAGGGGCGCGCATCGAGCAAGCCGCCCTGGCCCCTGGCCAGCTGGCGGCGCGCGTGCGCCTTGGCCTGCGCTGGCGGGCCATATGCGGGCAAGGCTCATGAACGAGAGCCTGCTGGACATCCTGTGCCTGCAACCCGGGGCCAGCCTGCGCCTGGCCATGGAGCGCATCAACCAGGGGCAAAAGGGCCTGGTGCTGGTGGTGGACCAAGAGCGCCGCCTCATGGGCACCGTCACCGACGGCGACCTGCGCCGGGCCATCCTGGCCGGGCGCGGCCTGGACACGCCTCTGTCCGAGCTGCTGGCCGCCAAGGCCGGCTCCTTCTATGACCGGCCGGTGAGCGCGCCGATGGGCGCGGAGCGCGGCGGGCTGAAAAGGCTGATGCGCCAGCATTCGGTGCGCCAGGTGCCCCTCTTGGACAGCCAAGGCCGGGTGGCGGATCTCATCACCTGGGAGGACCTGGAGCCCAATGGCGAGACAGGCCTGGAGGCGGTGATCATGGCCGGGGGCCAGGGCCTGCGCTTGCGCCCCATGACCGAGAACCTGCCCAAGCCCATGCTGCCGGTGGGTGAGCGCCCGCTCATGGAACACATCGTGGAGCAGCTCAAGGAGGCCGGCATCACCCGGGTGGGGGTGACCACCCACTACCTGCCCGAGAAGATAAAAGAGCACTTCGGCGACGGCAGCGGGTTCGGGGTGGATTTGCGCTACGTCACCGAGGAGCGCCCCCTGGGCACCGCCGGGGCCCTGGGCCTGATGGAGCCGCCCACGGGGCCGCTGCTGGTCATCAACGGCGACATCCTGACCCGGGTGGACTTCAAGGCCATGCTGGCCTTCCACCGCGAGCAGGAGGCGCTGGCCACCATCGGGGTGCGCCAGTACGACCTGAGCGTGCCCTATGGGGTGGTGGAAGCCCAGGGCGGCTTCGTCAGCGGGCTAAAGGAAAAGCCGGTCTTGAGCTTCTTCGTCAACGCCGGCATCTATCTGCTGGAGCCGGCGGTCTTCCGCTACGTTCCCAGCGGCCTGCGCCTGGACATGACCGAACTCATAGAGGCGCTGCTGGCCGAGGGCGAGCGGGTGGCCAGCTTTCCCATCCACGAATACTGGCTGGACATCGGCCAGCACCAGGACTACCTGCGCGCGCAGGAGGAGTTCAAGAACGGGAGCGTCAAGTAGATGGGCTTCGCGGGCAAGAAGGTGCTGGTGACGGGGGCGGGCGGCTTCATCGGCAGCCACCTGGCCGAGCGCCTGGTCGAGGAGGGCGCTCTGGTGCGGGCCTTGGTGCACTACAACGCCCTGGGCGGGCGGGGCTGGCTGGACAAGAGCCCCCTGGCCGGGCAGATGGAGATCATGGCCGGGGACATCACCGACTCGGGCAGCGTGGAACTGGCCGTGGAGGGCAGGGAGCTGGTCTTTCATCTGGCCGCGCTCATCGCCATCCCCTATTCCTACCGCGCGCCCCGCTCCTATGTGCGGGCCAACCTGGACGGCACCCTGAACGTGCTGGAGGCCGCCCGCCGCTTTGGCTGCGGCCGGGTCATCCACACCTCCACCAGCGAGGTCTATGGCAGCGCGCAAAGAGTGCCCATAGACGAGAGCCACCCCCTGGTGGGCCAGTCGCCCTATTCGGCCAGCAAGATCGCCGCCGACCAGATGGCGGTGGCCTATCACCGCTCCTTCGCCCTGCCGGTGGTCACGGTGCGCCCCTTCAACACCTTCGGCCCCCGCCAGTCGGCCCGGGCGGTCATCCCCACCATCATCAGCCAGGCCTTGGCCGGCGGTCCCATCAAGCTGGGCAGCCTGCACCCCACCCGCGACTTGAACTACGTGGGCAACACCGTGGAGGGCTTCTTGGCCGCCGCCCAGAGCGAGCGGGCTCATGGCCGGGTCATCAACCTGGGCTCGGGGCGGGAGATCAGCATCGGCGACCTGGCCCAGCTTATCTGCCAGTTGCTGGGCGTGCCCTTCGTTTTGGAGCAGGAGGCGGCGCGCCAGCGCCCGCCCGCCAGCGAGGTGGACCGCCTGCTGGCCGACGCCAGCCTGGCCAAGAGCCTGACCGGCTGGACCCCGCGGCTTAGCCTGGAAGAGGGCTTAAGCCTGACCATCGCCTGGCTGCGCGACAACCAAGATATCTACAGGCCCGGTGAATATGCCCTCTGATAACCGCGACAGGATTCCCCTGAGCGAGCCCGACCTGGGGCCGCTGGAGATGAAGTACGTTACGGAGTGCATGGCCAGCGGCTGGGTCTCCTCGCGCGCGCCCAGCGTGGGGCTCTTCGAAACCGAAATGGCCGCCTATCTGGGCGCGCCCCAGGCCGTGGCCTGCGCCAGCGGCACCGCGGCCCTGCACCTGGCGCTTTTGGCGGCCGGGGTGCGGCCGGACGACGAGGTGCTGCTGCCCAGCCTGACCTTCATCGCCCCGGCCAACGCCGTGCGCTACTGCGGGGCCTGGCCGGTCTTCATCGACTCCGAGCCGCACCATTATCAGATGGACGTGGACCTGCTGCGCCATTTCGTGGAGGAGAAATGCGCGCGCCGGGGGGGCGATCTGGTCGACCTGCATTCCGGCCGCCGGGTCAAGGCCGTCCTGCCCGTGCATCTGCTGGGGCACCCGGTGGCGATGGACCCGCTCATGGAGCTGGCCCGCGCCCACCAGCTGGCGGTCGTCTCCGACGTGACCCAGAGCCTGGGCGCGCTCTATCACGGTCTGCCCCTGCCCCGCCTGGGGGATGTGGCCGTGCTCAGCTTCAACGGCAACAAGATGATGACCACGGGCGGCGGCGGCATGATCATCACCGCCAACCGGGAATGGGCCGAGCTGGCGCGCCACCTTAGCCAGCAGGCCATCTCTGACAAGGCCGAGTACGCCCACGACAGAATAGGCTACAACTACCGCTTGAGCGCCCTGGCCGCGGCCTTGGGCCGGGCCCAACTGGACCGCCTTGACCATCTGGTGGGCGCGCGGCAGGAGGCGGCCCGGCGCTATGGCCAGGGCCTCAAAGACCTGGCGGAGCGCGGCCAGCTCGTCCTGCCCGAGAACGCGCCGGACTGCGTCAGCGCCTGCTGGCTCTACACCCCCCGGGTGGCGGCCCAGCGCTTCGGCATGGATTGCCGCCAGCTGCGTGAGCAGTTGGCCCTGCGCGGCATCGAGTCGCGCACCCTCTATGAGCCGCTGCACCAATCCCAGGCCCTGGCCGACGACCCCAGGCGCGAGCCCCGCCAGTTCCCCGTGGCCGAGCTGCTGTGCGGCCAGTGTTTAAGCCTGCCCAGCTCGGCAACCTTGGCCCCCGCCCAGCAGGACCGGGTCATCGCGGCCATCCACGAGCTGGCCGGGGCGAAGGGCTAGGGCCATGTACGCCCGGGTCATACCCCGCCTGGACATCAAGGGGCCCAACCTGGTCAAGGGCATCCACATGGAGGGCCTGCGCGTGCTGGGCCAGCCCCAGGACTTCGCCCGCGCCTATTACCAGGCCGGGGCCGACGAGCTGATCTACATGGACGCCGTGGCCAGCCTCTATGGCCGCAACTGCCTGACCGAGATCGTGGCGGCCACCGCGGCCGAGATATTCATCCCTCTCACCGTGGGGGGCGGCCTGCGCAGCCTGGCCGACATCAAGGAGGTGCTGCGGGCCGGGGCGGACAAGGTCTGCCTCAACACGGCGGCGGTCAAGAGGCCGGAGCTGATAAGCGAGGCCGCCTCCAGCTTCGGCTCCTCCACCATCGTGGTCAGCATCGAGGCCATCGCCCAGCCGGGCGGGGGCTGGCGGCACTTCACCGACTATGGCCGCGAGGAGACCGGGCTGGACGCGGTGGCCTGGGCCGTGCGCGCCGCCCAGCTGGGCGCGGGCGAGCTCTTGGTCATCTCCATCGACCGCGAAGGCACGGGCAAGGGCTTCGACCTGGAGCTGACCAAAGCCATCGCCACCGCGGTGGACATCCCGGTCATCGCCGCCGGCGGGGCGGGGCAGCTGGAGCACGCCGCCCAGGTGGCGGCCCAGGGCAAGGCCGACGCAATATGCCTGGCCTCGCTGTTGCACTATGACCTGGTGCGTAGGATGGCCCTGGACCCGGGGCGCTTCAAAACGGAAGGCAACATCGAGTACCTGAAGGCGGGGCGCGCCTTCGGCCCCATCCAGGGGGCCTCCCTGCCCCAGGTCAAGGCCCACCTGGCCCAACAAGGCGTGGCCTGCCGCCCGGCGGGAAAGGAAGAAGCCCATGCCGCCTGAGCGCGCGCCCAAGGTGGCCATCGTGGATTTTGGCCTGGGCAACCTCTATAGCGTGGCCCGGGCCTGCGCCCAGGTGGGGCTCTCCGCCAGCATCACCAGCGCCCGCGCCGAGGTGCTGGGCGCGGAGGCGGTCATCCTGCCCGGGGTGGGGGCCTTTGGCGACGCCATGGCCAACCTGCGCGCCCTGGATTTGCTGGCCGTGCTCCAGGAGGTGGCCTTTAGCGGCAAGCCGCTTTTGGGCATCTGCCTGGGCATGCAGCTTTTGCTCTCAGAGAGCCAGGAGTTTGGCCACCACCAGGGCCTGGGTTTGATAGAGGGCCAGGTGCTGCGCCTGGAAAACAGCGGCCCCGGAGCGGAGACGGTCAAGGTGCCCCAGGTGGGCTGGAACCGCCTGGAGCAGGCCCGCCCCTGGCAAGGCTCCTGGCTGCAAGGCCTGGCCGAGAACGAGTTCATGTACTTCGTGCACTCCTTCTATTGCGCGCCGGCCGACCCGGAGGTGGTGCTGGCCCAAGCCAGCTACGGGCCCAACCGCTTTTGCGCGGCGCTCAAGAAGGGCAACGTGCAGGCCTGCCAGTTCCACCCCGAGCGCAGCGGCCCGGCCGGACTGGACATGTACGCCAACCTGGCCCGCCAGCTGGCGCCGGGGGAATAGGCTGGCAGGTGGAACGCGCCCTCTTTTTTCCCTACAACGCCGCCTCCTGGGGTGAGCTGACCGACCTGGCCCGCCTGCTCAAGGAGCGGGGCCTGGCCTCGGCCAGCCTGCTGCTCTGCGGGGCGGAGATGGCCGCCCGGGAGGGGGAGACCCGGGCCTTGGGCCTGGAGGCGGCCTGCCTGCCCGACGCCCCCGCCGGGCCGCCGCCCCGGACCGGGCTCTGGCCGGGACGCCTGCTCAGCTCCTTGCGCTGGCGTATGCGCGGCCCCGCCGCCCAGCTGGAGGAGCAGCGCCAGGGGCACCTGCGCCGCCTGATCCACCAGCGCGAGCAACTGGCCGCCGCCCTGGATCGCCTGCGCCCCACGGTGGTGGTGGTGGCCGACGAGCGCCTGCCCCACTGGGAGCTGCCCCTGCTCAGTCTGTGCCGGCAGCGCGGCATCCCCAGCCTGATGGCCCCGGCGGCCTATCTGGGCGACCGCGAGAGCCTGCTGCCCCGGCGCACCGGAGAATACTATCTGGCGCGCAACTTCCCCGAACTGGCGCGGCGCTTCCCGGCCCAGGCCGTGGAGAGCCCCCAGGCGGGAGGGAAGGTCTTCTTCTACGAGGCCCCCCTCATGGCCGCCCTGGCCGAGCTAAAGATGCTGCCCCCCAACCCCTGGGTGCTGGGCGGCAGCCTGACCGACCGGGTGCTGGCCGAGAGCCAGGAGGCCTATGCCCGCCAGGTGGCCCAGGGCGCGCCCCCCGCGCGCATCCTGGTCAGCGGGCTCTTGGCCCACGACCGGCTGCACGAGCTGTGGCAAGGGGTGAGCGAGCAGGAGCGGAGGCAAGGCCCCCTGGCCCTGGCCCTGCCCCAGTTGGCCGAGGAGGGCATGCTGGAGCCGGAGCGCGCCATGGAGGAGATTCATTTCCTCTGCCGCACGCTGGCCCAGGCCGTGGCCGCCATGGGCCTGCCGCCCAGCCAGGTCTGGGTCTCCCTGCACCCGCGCATGGACCCGGAGCGCTACCGCTTCATCAGCGGCGACTATGGCCTGACCATCGCCAGCCAGCGCCTGGCCCAGTTCCTGCCCCGCGCCCGCCTGCTCCTGTGCTGCTATTCCTCCACCATCTTCTGGGCCACCCTCTGCCGCGTCCCGGTGCTCAACTTCGATTTCTACGGCTATGGCTACGCCAACTGGGATTTCCTGACCGGGGCGCGCTTCATAAACAACAAGGACCAGTTCGCCCCGGCCCTGGCCCAGGTGCTGGGCGACCCCCAGGAGTACGACCGCCTGGTGGCCGGGCAAGAGCGCTGGGCCCCCCTGCTCTCGCCCTTTGACGGGCGCTGCGGCCAACGCATCATGGAGGCCGTCATCGCCACGGCCCAAGGCCGGGAGGTAATCTGGTGAGCGCATCGGTCATCGGCTTCATCTTCGCGCGCGGGGGCAGCAAGGGCCTGCCCCGCAAGAACATCCGCATGCTGGCCGGCAAGCCCCTCATCGCCTGGGCCATCGAGTGCGGCCTAAAAAGCCGCCACGTCAAGAAGGTGGTCGTCTCCACCGACGACCAGGAGATAGCGGAGGTGGCCCGCCAGTGGGGGGCCGAGGTTCCCTTCATGCGCCCGGCCGAGCTGGCGGGAGACAACTCACCCGAGTGGCTGGCCTGGCGGCACGCCATCAACGCCGTGCGCGCCTTGCCGGACTACCCGCCCCTGGACGTCTTCGCGGCCATCCCCGCCACCGCCCCCCTGCGCGCGGTGGAAGACCTGGACGCCTGCATCGAGGCGCTCCTGAACAGCGACGCCGACCTGGCCCTGACCGTGACCCCGGCGGCCAGCAACCCCTATTTCAGCCAGGTGGTGCTGGATGAAAAGGGCCTGGCCCGCCTGGCCATCACCCCCGATCCTCCCCTGGCCCGCCGCCAGGACGCGCCCAAGGTCTTCGACCTGGTCCCCGCCGCCTATGTGACCCGGCCCTCCTACGTGCTGAGCGCGCCCTGGCTTCTGGCCGGCCGGGTCATCACCGTGAGCGTGCCCCGCGAGCGCGCGGTGGATATCGACACCGAGTTTGATTTCCGCCTGGCCGAGTTTATGATGGGGTACAGGGACAGCCGCTCCTGAGGCGGGCCAGGTCCCGCCGCCAGCGATAGCTAATAGGGAAAGGGTGGAGAGCATGGCGCAGCCGCTGAGCATCGCCGGACGCCTGGTGGGGCCTGGCCAGCCCTGCCTGCTCATCGCCGAGGCCGGGGTCAACCACAACGGCCGCCTGGACATGGCCTTGAAGCTGGTGGGCGCGGCCGCCGCCGCCGGGGCCGAGGTGGTCAAGTTCCAGAGCTTCGTGGCCGAGGAGCTGGTGGCCCCCGGCGCGCCCCAGGCCAAATATCAGCAGGAGGGCGGCGACCCCAGCCAATCCCAGCTGGAGATGATCCGCGCCCTGCAATTGACCGCCGCCGACCACCAGGCCATCCTGCGGGCCTGCCGCCAGGCCCGGGTGCTATTTCTCTCCACGCCCTTTGACCCGCCCTCGCTGAACCTGCTCTTGGAGCTGGGCGTGCCGGCCCTCAAGGTTCCCTCGGGCGAGGTGACCAACCTGCCCTTTTTGGCCCAGATAGGCGCGGCCAAGAAGCCGGTCATCCTCTCCACCGGCATGAGCCGGCTGGAGGAGGTGGCCGCCGCCGTGCGCGTGCTGGGCGAGGCGGGCTGCCGGGAGCTGGCCCTGCTGCACTGCGTCAGCAGCTATCCCGCCGACCCCCGCCAGGTCAATCTCAGGGCCATGCTGACCCTGGCCCAGGAGTTCGATCTGCCCGTGGGCTACTCGGACCACACCCTGGGGGTGGAGGTTCCCCTGGCCGCCGTGGCCCTGGGGGCCTGCATCATAGAGAAGCACTTCACCCTGGACCGCTCCCTGCCCGGCCCCGACCACCGGGCCTCGGCCACGCCGGCCGAACTGCGCGCCCTGGCCTCCGGCATGCGGGTGGTGGAGGCCGCCCTGGGCCATGGCCGCAAGGAGCCCACCCCCGGCGAGGCCGACGCCATGGCCGTGGCCCGGCGCAGCCTGGTGGCCGCCGTGGACATCCCCGCCGGCGCGGCCCTGACCAGCCAGATGCTGGCCATCCGCCGCCCCGGCACCGGACTGCCCCCGGCCATGCTGGAGCAGCTCCTGGGCCGCGTGGCCAAGCAGGACATCCCGGCCGGCGCGCTGCTGGGCCTGGAGATGCTCTCGTGAGAAAGATCGCGCTGGTCACCAGCAGCCGGGCCGATTTCGGCATCTACCGGCCCCTGTTAAAGGCCATCAGCGCCGAGCCGCAAATGACCCTCCAGCTCATCGTCACCGGCCAGCACCTGGCCCCCGAGTTCGGGCTTTCCGTGCGCCAGATAGAGGCCGAGGGCTGGCCCATCGCCGCTCGGGTGGAGATGCTGCTTAGCTCCGACACCCCCCAGGGCGCGGCCGCCTCCAACGCCCTGGGCCAGGCCGGCCTGGCCCAGGCCTATGCGGCCCTGGCCCCGGACCTCTTGGTGCTCTTGGGCGACCGCTACGAGATGCTGGGCGCGGCGCTGGCCGCCCTGCCCTTCAACCTGCCGGTGGCCCACCTGCACGGCGGCGAGCTAAGCCTGGGGGCCATGGACGACGCCGCCCGCCACGCGCTGACCAAACTGAGCCATCTGCACTTCGTCGCTTGCGCCGAGTACGCCCGCCGGGTGGCGCAGATGGGCGAGGAGCCCTGGCGGGTCACGGTCTGCGGCGCGCTCAGCCTGGACAACCTGGCGGCCATGGAACTGCTTTCCCGCGCCCAGCTGGAGGCCGAGCTGGATCTATCCCTCACGCCAGCGCCGCTCCTGATAACCTTCCACCCGGCCACCCGCCAGCCCGGCCAGGCCGCCGCCCAGATGGAAGAGCTGCTCCAGGCCCTGGAGGGGACGGCGCGCCCGCTTATCTTCACCCTGCCGGGGGCCGACCCCGAGGGGCGCGGCCTGGCCGCCCAGGTCAAGGCCTTCGTGGAGACCCACGCCCAGGCCCATCTGCGCGACAACCTGGGCAGCCTGCGCTACTTCAGTCTGATGAAGCACGCGGCGGCCATGGCCGGCAACTCCTCCAGCGGCATCATCGAGGCCCCCAGCCTCGGGCTGCCCGTGGTCAACATCGGCGACCGCCAGGAAGGCCGCCTGCGCGGGACCAACGTCATCGACGCGCCGCCCCAAGCCGCGGCCATCGCCGCCGCCCTGGCCCGCGCCCTGGACCCCGCCTTCAAGTCCGGCCTGGCCGGAGCGGCCAACCCCTATCACCAAGGCGGGGCCGCGCCCCTCATCCTGGAGCGCCTTAAAGGCGTGGAACTGGGCCAGCGGCTCACCGCCAAGCGCTTTCACGATCTGCCCGCGCTGGAGCAAGGATCATGAACACGCCCGAGCCGGTCTGCCTGATCCTGGGAGGGGGCGGCCACGCCCGCGTGCTCATCGACGGCCTGCAAGCCCAGGGCGGCGCGCGGCTCATGGGCGTGCTGGACCCCGACACCAGCCTGCGCGGCCAGGAAATCTACGGCGTGCCCGTGCTGGGCGGCGACGGCCTGCTGGCCAGCCTGCGCGAGCGCGGGGCCAGCCACTTCCTGGTGGGCCTGGGCGGCGCGGCCGACAACCAGCCCCGGGCCAGGGTCTTCGCCCGGGGCCTGGCCGCCGGGCTCATCCCCTTGACCTTCATCCACGCCCACGCCTATGTCTCGCCCCGGGCCAGCCTGGGCGCGGGCTGCCAGGTCTTGCCCCAGGCCGTGGTCAACGCCGGAGCCTGGCTGGGGGCCAATGTCATCGTCAACAGCGGAGCCCTGGTGGAGCACGACTGCCGCCTGGGCGACCATGTCCACGTGGCCAGCGGCGCGCGCCTGTGCAGCGCCGTGCAGGTGGGCGACCTGACCCACATCGGGGCCGGAGCCACCGTAAGGCAGGTGGTCGCCATAGGAGAGCGCGCCCTGGTGGCCGCCGGAGCGGTGGTGGTGGCCCAGGTGCCCGCCGGCGGCAAGGTGGCCGGCGTGCCCGCCCGGGCCATGGCGGTCCGCCCGCAAAAACCCCGATAAACGCAAGCCTTCTAGCAAGGGAGTATCCTCGTGAGCGACATAAAGGCCATGTACCGCACCGTCATGGACGACCACTTCCCACCCGAGGTGACCATCACCCTGGGCGACGTGGTCATGAAATACGTCAAACGCGCCTGGAAGCTGCCCGCCTCCGACGGCGTGCTGGAGGAAAAGGGCCTGCGCTATGGCGAGAACCCCGGCCAGGAGGCCGCCCTCTACCAGCTGGTGGGCGGCAACCTCTCCCTGGGCGACGTCAAGCTCATCGACCCCAATCGGGGCCTGGTCAGCGCCATCAGCGAGGCCGACATGCTCCAGGCCGGCAAACACCCGGGCAAGACCAACCTGACCGACGTGGACAACGCCCTGCACATCCTGCGCTACCTGACCGACACCCCCGCCGCCGCCATCATGAAGCACAACAACCCCTCCGGCGCGGCCTTGGGGCGCGACATCGCGGAAGCCTACCACCGGGCCTTCATGGCCGACCTCATCGCCGCCTTCGGAGGCGCGGCCGTGCTCAACCGCCCCGTCTCCAAGACCTGCGCCGAGCTGATGGGCGAGCTGTACCTGGAGGTGGTGGCCGCCCCCGACTACGAGGAAGGCGCGCTGGACATCCTCAAAAAGCGCAAAGACCTGCGTATCCTGCGCATAGGCCGCATGGACCGCCTGGCCTCCTACCGCGACGAACGCTTCCTGGACATAAAAAGCCTCATGGACGGCGGCATGATCCTGCAAACCTCCAGCTCCAACCGCATCAAGAGCGCCGCCGACCTGCTGCCCGCCCGCTGCGAACACCAGGGCCGCCTCTATGAACCCGCCCGCCAGCCCACCCCCCGCGAGCTGGACGACGTGGTCTTCGGCTGGGCCGTGGAGCAGGGCGTCACCAGCAACAGCGTCATCTACGTGAAAGACGGCTGCACCGTGGGCATCGGCACCGGCGAGCAGGACCGCGTCGGCGTGGCCCGCATCGCCGTCCACAAGGCCTACGCCAAATACGCCAACCGCCTGGCCTGGCAACGCCACCACCTCAAATACGACGAGCTTGTGCGCGCCTGCCAGGCCGGCCAGCGCGGCCAGGCCGAGCTGGACAGCATCGACGCCCAGACCCAGGCCGACCGCGCCGGGCTGCCCGGCTCCGTCATGATCAGCGACGCCTTCTTCCCCTTCCGCGATGGCGTGGACGTGGGCCTGAAAGAAGGCGTCGCCTGCATCGCCCACCCCGGCGGCTCCCTGCGCGATTGGGAATCCATCGAGGCCTGCAACCAAACCAACCCCCCCACCGCCATGGTCTTCACCGGCCAACGCGCGTTTAAGCATTAAGAAGCGAAGACTGGGGGGAAACCCTTTTTTGTACCAAAAAAGGGTTTCCCCCCAGACCCCCCTTCCTAAAAAAGTGATGGGGGGCGGGGCGAGACGAGGGGCTGAACCATTTGGACACTCATCTTGATGGCCGTCATTGCGAGCGAAAGCGAAGGAAGCCACCCATTTTCCTGGAAGCGGTAAAAGTGTGGTGGATTGCTTCGTCGCTAAAGCTCCTCGCAATGACGCCATTTGTTTGGTATGAGGCTATCCTGGATTCCAGGGGCGGGGTTATCCTCGCCCTTCTTGATCGCGGTGCCCCCGCGCTTGACGCCCCTACGCCTTTTTGGGGAGGGGGGTTTGGGGGGAACCCCTTTTTGCGCTGCAAAAAGGGTTTCCCCCCAACTCCTCACTTCCTTAAACCACAACCAACGAGGGACAGACCATGCGGGTGTACAACTTGGCGGATCGGGCTTTGCGCGAGGGTGGCGAGACGGTGTTGGGGCTGAAGGATTTGGGGACCCATGCCTGCTACATGGTGTACGGGGTGGTGGGTCCGGGTGAGCCGGCGCGCGCCTTGCGCCCTGGTCCGGGGCACGAAGAAATCATCATGGTGCTGAGCGGGGTCTTGGAACTGGAGGGGCACGGACACAGCCTGACCTTGCAGGCGGGCCAAGCCATTTATTTGCAGGGCGAGCAGAGCTACAGCGCTGTTTGCCCCGGCCCCTTGGAGGCGCGCTACGTGGCGGCCGGCGGGCACACGCCGGGGGGCGATCATCATCATCATTAGGCGAGTCGGCGCTAGGCGCGGCGCTGGCGCAGATGGTAAGCTGGGGTTTTGGCCAACCCGGCCCTCTAAAGCAGCGGGGAAAGGCCGGGCGTTACTCCAGCAGGCGGCGAAGAGATGACTCATCAGGCAGGTGGACTGACCCAGGGGGTTCCGCAACAGTCACGCCAGGCGGCCTTGGCCCTGGCGGCCCTGGGCGTGGTCTATGGCGACATCGGCACCAGCCCTCTCTACGCCATCAAGGAGTGTTTCCACGGCCTGCACGCCATCGGCGTGGACGAGGCCAGCGTGATGGGGGTGCTCTCCCTGGTCTTCTGGTCCTTGACCGTGGTGGTGACCGTAAAATACGTGGCCTTCATCATGCTGGCCGACAACCGGGGCGAGGGTGGCATCTTCGCCCTGCTGGCCCTGTTGGGCGGTGGCAAGGGATCACGGGGCAAGCGCCAGGCGATCATCGCCTTGTCGGCGGTCTTTGGCGCGGCCCTGCTCTATGGCGACGGCATCATCACGCCGGCCATCAGCGTGCTCTCGGCCATCGAGGGCCTGGAGGTGGCCACCGAGGCGGCCAAGCCGCTGGTGCTGCCCCTGACCTGCCTGGTCATCGCCGCGCTTTTCTTGGTGCAGCGCCACGGCACGGCGGGCATAGGCCGGGTCTTCGGCCCGGTGATGATGGTGTGGTTCGCGGCCATTTCCCTGCTGGGCCTGCGCTACATCTTCCTCAATCCCCGGGTGCTGGCGGCCTTGAATCCGGTCTACGCCGTGAATTTTTTCATGCAGCACCATCTGCACGGGCTGGTGGTGCTGGCCTCGGTGGTGCTGTGCATCACCGGCGGCGAGGCGCTCTATGCCGACATGGGGCATTTCGGGCGGGGACCCATCCGGGCCTCCTGGTTCGGCCTGGTCTATCCGGCGCTGCTCCTCAATTACTTCGGCCAGGGCGCGCTGCTCCTGTCCCAACCGGAGATGGCCTTCAATCCCTTCTACGGCCTGGTGCCCAAGGCCCTGCTCTATCCCATGGTGGCCCTGGCCACCATGGCCACGGTCATCGCCTCCCAGGCCATGATCAGCGGGGTCTTCTCGCTGACCCAGCAGGCCATGCAGTTGGGCTACTCGCCCCGCCTGCGCGTGGTGCACACCTCCCACGACACCGAGGGGCAGATCTTCGTGCCCGGGGCCAACTACGGCCTGATGGCCGCCTGCCTGGCCCTGGTGCTGGCCTTCCAGGAATCCAGCCGCCTGGCCGGGGCCTACGGCATCGCGGTGACCGCCACCATGGCCATCACCAGCGCCTTGTTCTACTTCGTGGCGCGGCGGGTATGGAGCTGGCCGCTATGGAAGACCCTGCCCCTGGTGGCGCTCTTTCTGGCCTTTGACCTGACCTACTTCGGGGCCAACCTGCTCAAGATACTGGACGGCGGCTGGTTCACCCTTTCGGTGGCCCTGGTCATCACGGTGGGCATGGCCACCTGGAAGCGGGGCCGCTCCGAACTGGCGCGCATGCTGGCGGACACCCGCGTGCCGGTCACGGCCTTCTTACAGGACGTGGCCGCCACCCAGCCCCACCGCGTGCCAGGCACAGCGGTGGTGCTCTCGCTCTCGCCGGAGGGCACGCCCTCCACCCTGCTGCACTTCTACAAGCTCAACAAGGTGCTGCACCAGAAGGTCGTCTTCCTCTCCATGCTCTCCGCCGACATTCCCAGCGTGGAGGCCGAAAAGCGCGTGGAACTGGAGGACCTGGGGCAGGGCTTCTACCGCCTGCTGGCCCACCACGGCTTCATGGAAACCCCCAACGTGCCCCAGATACTCAAGCAGGCGGCGGCCCAGGGGCTGGAGGTGGACCCGCTAACCGCCACCTATTTCCTGGGCCGCGAGACCCTGCTGACCAGCGGACGCAGCGCCATGCCGTCCTGGCGCAAGCTTCTGTTCGTCTTCATGTCGCGCAACGCCAGCAACCCCACCGCCTTCTTCGGCATCCCGCCCCACCGGGTCATCGAGGTGGGCATGCAGGTGGCGCTCTAGGTCCACCCGCGCCGGCGCGGAACCTCTTTGTTCATGCGCCTTGCCGCGGAGCGCCTCTTGCCGGCTATGTAAAAACTGAATGAATCAACATTTTGCAGTTGCCATCCATCCTGCGTTTATGCGAGCTTTTTAACAGCCGGTGCGGCGCTGGGCGTGGTATTTTCAATCCGGCATGCGCGCTCCGCATTGAATAATTGACTTGCCAGCCCAAAAGATGCTTAGATTTCCCCAAGGACTTCATAAAGGAGAGAGGGGCGTATGGCTACGAAGAAGGCTTTGACCAAACTGGAAATGATAGACCAGATTGCCAAAGAGGCTGGGATTGCCAAAACCGCGGCCAAGGCCGCCTTGGAATCCTTCGTGGGCATGGTGGTAAAGGAAGTGAAGGCTGGGCGCACCCTGCGCGTGGCGGGACTGGGCACCTTCTCCCTGAAGAAGGTCAAGGCGCGCAAGGGCGTCAATCCCAAGACCGGCGAGCAGATCAAGATTTCGGCCAAGAAGCGCATGTCCTTCAAGTCCGCCGCCCAGATCAAGGAACTGCTCAATCCCAGCAAGTAGTCCGCGGGCGTCCAAAGACTCGGCGTCTCCGGCAAGCGCTGGAGACGCCGGGGGCTTTTCGGGCCGCCCTTCCGCCTTGAGCCCCACCCCGGCCAGCAGGATGCTCCGCTTTTTTTACCTCAAGCCAAAGGCCAGGCAGCCATGAACTCCGCGCAGCACGTCCAGCCCGCCCAGCCTCCCCAGGACCTGGAAGAATTCCTGGGCCGGGTGGAGCAGTTTCACGGCCACATCTCACCCGGCCTGGTGCTGGGCGGATTTTTGACCCAGGCGGCCTGGCGGGTGCTGGGCCCCCGCGAGTACCTGAACGCGGTGGCCGAAACCATGGTCTGCCTGCCCGACGCGGTGCAGGTCATGACCGGCTGCACCCTGGGCAACGGTTTCTTGCAGGTGCTGGATTGGGGCATCTTCGCGGTGACGCTCTATGACCGGCAGAGCCTGCGAGGCGCGCGCGCCTGGGTGCTGCGCCGGGAGGTGGCCGCCAACCCGGTGGTGGCCGCCTGGTTCATGCGCCAGCCCCTGGCCAAGCCGGTGGACAAGGAAGTGGTGGTGGGCGAACTGCTGGCCCGGGGCGAGGGCCTGGTGCGGGTGGCGGCGGTCAGTCTGCCCCAGGCCTTGAAGCCCACGGCCAAGGTGGCCACCCGGGAGTGCGCGGGCTGCGGCGAATCCTATCCCGAGCGTTTCGGCGACCTCTGCCCGGCCTGCGCGGGCCAGGCCTATTACCGGAAGCCGGCCTGATCAGGGCTGGCTGGGGAATTTACGCGTCTTGCGGTATTCCTCCAGGGACTTGCGTTCCTTCTTGCGCTCCTCGGCGGCGTGGCGCGATTCGGTGCCGGCGGGCAGGCTGATGGCCTTCTTGCTGGAGAGCGAATCGCTGACGGACGAACTGGCCGCCGGTTCGGGCGCGCCGGTTCTCTGCCTGCGCTCGGCCTCCACCTTGAGGGCGCGCTCCAGCAGGTGTTTGGTGCGCTGCACGTCGGGATGATCCTCGGTGTAGAGCACCCTGAGCTTTTCCAGCTCGGCCTTCAGGCCGGCGGAGGAGGTATCCTGCTGCGCCCAGGCCACAGAGGCCAGGAGGGTGAAAGCCAAGGCCAGCCAGGCCATTCTAGACAGCGTTCCAAGGGCCATGGTCATCCAGCTCCTTCTAGGAGACCATGGTTGCGGTCTCCGTTTCTTCCAGCAGGCGGGCGGCCGCCAGGTCCAGGCGCCAGGTGGCGGCGTCGTCCAGCCAGGGGATGAGCGGTCCGGCCAGCACGCGGCGATCGAATTCCTTGAGGTGATAACCGCAGCGCAGGCAGACCTGGGCCGCTATTCCCTCCTCGCCTTCGACTTGCAGACGGCGCACCGTCTGGGTGTCCTGGTTGTCGCAAGTTGGGCAGCGCAGCCGGTAATAGGCCCAGGCCGTCTCGCAGGCGCTGCAATGAATATAGCGCTTGCCGTCCCCTTCCCGCAAGGAGGCTGGCCAAGGACCGGCGGGCGGCCGCGCGGCAGCCAACGCCTGCGCCCGACCCGAGCGCGGCTTGGTTTTTTGGGGGAGAACATGCCCCGGCGGCCCTTGAACCTGGCGGAAAACAAAAGGCCCCGGCCATTAGCGGCCGGGGCCCTTGGGTTTTCAGAGACTAGGAGGCTTGCAGATACTTGGCATAGGTATCCAGGGTCAGGTAGAGCACGCGCACGTCCTCGGCGTCCAGGATGCGGGGGGCGCTGTCACCGTAGCGCTTCTTGGCCTGGGCCAGGCGCTCTTCAGCCAGCTTCTTGATGGCGGCCTCGTCGCCAAAGACCAGGGCCGCCGTGGGGCAGGCCTGCGCGCAGGCCGGGACCAGCCCCTCGTTCACCCGCATGTAGCACATGTGGCACTTGTTGAAGACCTTGTTTTTCTGGTCCAGGCGGGGCACGGACCAGGGACAGGCGTCCTGGATCTGCTGGAAGTCCTTGACCAGCTCCTTGGTCTTCTCGGTGTAGATCACCGCCCCGTTGGGGTCGACCACGATGGCGTCGGCCACGATCTGGTCGGCCTCCTGCTTGCAGGGGGGGTCGATGCAGTGGCGGCAGGCGTCGGTGAAGAAGTACCAGACCATGGAGTTTTTCTGCGCCGGATATTCGGCGAAGCGCACCACGCGGTAGGTGTCGCTGTCCCAGTTGGGCGGATTCTGGAAGGAGCCCGTGTTCTTGGTGGGGGTGGCCTCCAGGTGGTTGAACTGCTTGCAGGCCACCTGACAGCCGCGGCAGGCGGTGCAGCGGGTGGTGTCTACCAGGAAGAACTTGCCAGCCATGGCTTACTTACCCCCTTTCTTGACCAGGTTGACCATGAAGGCCTTGGACTCGGGGATTCTGGTGTTGGGGTCGCCGGTGGAGGGGGTTAGCAGGTTGGCCGAATCGCCGCCGTCCTTGGGATGGATCCAGCCAAAGTGCCAGGTCATGCCCACCTCGTGCACGGTCTGGCCTTGGACCTGGAAGGGCTTGAAGCGGCCGGTGACCATGGCCACGCACTCCACCTGGCCGCGGGCCGAGGAGACCAGGACCTTGTCGCCGTTCTTGACGCCCTTGAGCTTGGCCAGCTCCAGGCTCATCTCCACGAAGTTCTGCGGCTGGCACTCCAAGAGCCAGGGCTGCCAACGGGTCATGAGGCCGGTCTGCCAGTGCTCGGTGACCCGGTAGGTGGTGCAGACGAAGGGATAGCGCGGGTCGCAGGTGAAGTGGGCGTCGGCCTCGCCCTGGAAGACCGGGGCCACGGGGTTGATGCGCTGGCTGGAGAAGGGGTTCTTCTCCACCGGGCACTCCAGGGGCTCATAGTGCTCGGGGAAGGGCCCATCGTTGAGCCCCGCGCCGAAGATGGCCCCCAGGCCGTCGGCGCGCATGATGAAGGGCAGCTTGCCGCCCTTGAGGGCCATGGGCGGGGCCGGGCCGTCGGGCACGTCGCCCACCCACTTGCCGTCCTTCCACTCCAGGATGTTCTTGTCGGCGGCCAGGGGACGGCCATAGGGGTCCACCGAGGCCCGGTTGTAGATGATGCGCCGGTTTACCGGCCAGGCCCAGGACCACTCGGGATAGAGCCCCAGGCCGGTGGGGTCGCTTTTGCCGCGGCGGGCGGCCAGGTTCTTGGCCCCATAGGACTGGCAGTAGATCCAGTTGCCGCTGCTGGTGGAGCCGTCGGATTGCAGCATGGCGAAGGCCGCCACCGGCTCGCCCTTTTTATAGGTCTTGTCGCCGATGGTCTTGTCTTCTTCCCAATAGCCGTTGATGAGCTTGGCCACGGCGTGGGGATCGAAATGGCCGCCGTGCACGTAATCCCAGCGCAGGTTGAAGATGGGCTCGGGGAAGGCCCCGCCCTCCTTCTTGTAGAGCGCCACGATCTTTTCCCACAGCTTGACCGCGATGTCGCCGTCGGGCAGGCATTGGCCCGGCGGCTCGGCGGCCTTGTAGCGCCACTGCATCCAGCGGCCGGAGTTGGAGAGCGAACCCTCTTTTTCCACGCTGGCGGCGCAGGGCAGGAAGAAGACCTCGGTCTTGATCTTCTTGGGGTCCATGCCCGGCCCCTTCCAGAAGGAGCCGGTCTCGTTGTCGAAGAGGTTGACGTTGACCATCCAGTCCAGCTTGGCCAGCGCGGCGCGGGTCTTGTTGGAGTTGGCGCCCGAGCAGGCCGGGTTCTGGCCCCAGGCGAAGAAGCCCTTGAAGTTGCCCTTGTACATCTCGTCGAAGATGTCCAGCCAGGAATAGGGCTTGCCCGCGTCGATCTTGGGCAGCCATTGGTAGCCGAATTCGTTGTCGCGGGTGGCGGCCTGGCCGTAAAGGGCCTTCAAGAGGCTCACCAGGTACTTGGGCCGGTTGCTCCACCAGTTGACGCTCATGGGGTCCTTGGTCTTGGGCGTCGTCTTGTCGTTGTACTCGGCCAGGTTGGGCAGGCCGGTGTTGGGGGTGGGCAGATAGCCGGGCAGGATGTGGAACAACAAGCCCTGGTCGGTGGAGCCCTGCACGTTGCTCTCGCCGCGCAGGGCGTTGACCCCGCCGCCGGCCATGCCCATGTTGCCCAGGAGCAGCTGGATGATGCTCATGGTGCGGATGTTCTGCACCCCCACCGTGTGCTGGGTCCAGCCCATGGCGTACATGATGGTGCCGCTTTTGTCCATCTGGCCGGTGCGGCTGTAGGCGTCGTAGACCTTGAGCAGGTCGTTCACCGGGGTGCCGGTGATGGCGCTGACCTTGTCCAGGGTGTAGCGGGAATAGTGTTTTTTGAGCTGCTGGAACACGCAGCGGGGATGGGCCAGGGTCTCGTCGCGCTTGGGCAGGCCCTTGTCGTCCAGCTCGAAGCTCCAGGTGGCCTTGTCGTACTTGCGCCCGGCCGCGTCATAGCCGCTGAAGAGGCCGTCGGCGAAGTTGAACTTCTCGCTCAGGATGAGGGGGGCCTGGGTGTAGTTGATGACGTACTCGGGGAAGTAGCGCTTGCGGTCGATGATGTAGTTGATCATGCCGCCCAGGAAGGCGATGTCGGTGCCCGAGCGCAAGGAGGCGTAAATGTCGGCCTTGGAGGAGGTGCGGGTGAAGCGCGGGTCCACGCTGATCAGGGTGGCGCCCTTGTCCTGGGCCTTGGTCACCCACTTGAAGCTGATGGGATGGTTCTCCGCCGCGTTGGAGCCCATGATCAGGATGCAGTCGGAGTTTCTGAGGTCGATCCAGTGATTGGTCATGGCGCCGCGTCCGAACGACTCTGCCAGAGCCGCTACCGTGGCGCTGTGTCATATTCGCGCCTGGTGTTCGATATACACCAGCCCCAGGCCGCGCATGATGGTTTGCAGTATCCAGCACTCCTCGTTGTCCAGGGCGGCCGAGCCCACGTGGGCGATGGCCTCGGTGCGGTTGACCGTGACGCCCTTGGCGTTCTTGGTCACGAAGGCCGCGTCGCGGTCGCGCTTGACGTTGGCGGCGATTCTATCCAAGGCCCAGTCCCAGGACCTGGTCTCCCATTTGTCGCTGTAGGGCGCGCGGTAGAGCACGCTGGTGACGCGGGCCGGGTTGACCGCCAGCTGGTAGAGCGCCGCCCCCTTGGCGCAGAGCGCGCCCTCGTTGATGGGATGGTCAGGGTCGCCCTCGGTGTTGATGATCTTGCCCGTGGCTTTGTCGGTGAAGACGATCTGGCCGCAGCCCACCGCGCAATAAGGGCAAATGGTGTAGGTCTGCTTGGCCTCCTTGATGGGCAAGCCGGCCGCATAGGACCTTAGGGGGCGCAAGTCCAGCCCCAGGCCCATGGCCGCTCCCGCCAAGGTGGCGCCACCGGTCCATTTGAGAAAATCCCTGCGAGTTATTCCCATCATATCTCCTCCTGGGTCAAGCTGTTTGCCACAGCCAGGCGCTAAATGTTCGCGGGCGGCACGACCGGGGACCGGGTTCGCTCACCTGGAAAAACCTGAACATGGCGCTTGCCAGCCCGGACGCTTGCGCGAACCGAACACCCGCGGGGGGCGTCGATACAGGGCCGGAGGCGCGCCGGATTGGGTTTAGCCAAGGATTTCGCCCTCG
>CAZLSD010000012.1:23609-30491 GCA_964561775.1 uncultured Desulfarculus sp.
CCCATGGGCGAGGCGTCGTAGCCGCCCATGGCCTCTACAGCCGAGCGGAAGGCGGGATCGGCCAGCACCTCCAGCAGGATTCGCACCCGGCGGTCGTCAAGATAGGCCTGGGGGATGCACAGGTCGTAGCGCTCTGGACACAGGGGGATGAAGTCCAGGCCCAGGGCCTGGGCCGCGGCCAGGATGCCCAGGCCGCAGTCGGCCCCGCCGGAGAGCACCTGCACCGCCACCGCGGTGTGGGTGTATTCCTCCTGGCGGTAGCCGTTGATCTGGGCGGGCTGGATGCCCTCCTTGGCCAGGTAATAGTCCAGGAGCACCCGGGTGCCCGAGCCGCCCTGGCGGTTGACGAAGAGCACCTCGGGGCGGGTCAGGTCGGCCAGGGTATGGATGCCCTTGGGGTTGCCCTTTTTAACCATGAGCCCCTGCTGACGCCAGGCCAGGGTGATGAGCGCCACCGGCACCTGGGGCAGGTGCTGTTGGATGTAGCTCACGTTGTAGCCGCCGGTCTGGGTGTCCAAGAGATGGGTGCCGCCCAGGTGGCAGCGGCCGGCCTTGATGGCCATGAGCCCGCCCAGGGAGCCCACGTTGGAGGAGGAGACCCAGATGCGGCTGTCCCGGCGCTTCATGTGGTCGGCCAGCAGATCCAGGGTGACGTCGTGGCTGCCCACGATGAGCAGGGTGCGCTCCACCACCTGGCGCGGGCGCAGCAGCTCGGCCATGGCCTGGCTGCCCTCTTCCAGGCCGTCGCTCTCGGCGGGGATGCGCAGGATGCCGTCGGCGCGGGTGAGCGAGGTGATGGCGCCCGCCCCGCGCTTCAAGGGTGTGGCCACCACGCGCTGCCCCACCCGGCCCAGGTGCACGCGCAGGAATTCCTCCTGCCCCAGCTTGGAGGGGAGCCTGCGCCCCACGCTGACTTCCATGGTCTGGCGCTGGGGCGGGCTCTGGCCCTGCATGAGATAAAGCGCCGGACGCACCAGCTGGTCGAAGCAGACCCAGGCCGAGACGGGATAGCCGGGAGTGCCCACCAGGGGCTTGCCCTGGGCATGGCCCAGGATGGAGGGTTTGCCGGGCATGGCCGTGACCCCGTGCACCAGCACCTGGCCCAACTCCTTGAATACATGGGCGGTGTAGTCCTTACTGCCAGCCGAGGCCCCGGCGTTGAGCATGACCATGTGGGCGTCGCTGGCCAGGGCCTGGGCCACGGCGTCCTTGATCAGCTCGTAGCGGTCCTCCACCTGGGGCAGGATGAGCGGCTGGGCCCCGCACTCGGCCACCAAGGAGGCCAGGAAGGCGCTGTTGGCCTCGATGATGTCGCCGGGGCGGGGTGGACTCTTTTCCGCCTCCTGCCAGGAGAGCAGCTCGGTGCCGGTGGGGATGATGGCCACCCGAGGGCGCTGGAGCGCTTCGATGCGGAAGACCCCGGCGGTGAGCAGGGCCGAGAGGTCGGCCGCGGCCAGGCGGTGGTGGTGAGGCAGGATCATCTCGCGGGCCACCATGTCCTCGCCCACCTTGCGCACGTGCTGCCAGGGGAAGGCGGCGGCCTGGATCTGGGCGGTCTGGGGGCCGGGCTGGTGCACCTGCTCGATCATGATGACCGCGTCGCAGCCCTCGGGCAGGGGCTGGCCAGTGTTGATGGGGTGGACCTGCTCGCCCAGCCTGAGTTCCAGGGGGCGTTCCTCGCTGGCCCCGAAGGTGGCGCTGGCCTTGACCGCCAGGCCGTCCATGGCCGCGGCGTGGTAGCTGGGCGAGGAGAGATTGGCGTAGACCGGCTGGGCCGTGACCCGGCCCAGGGCCTCCACGGTGGGAATAGTCTCCGTGCCGGCCAGCTCGGTCCAGGCGAAGGCTTCCAGGAAGGCCTGGCGGGCGACCGGCAGGGGCTGCATCTCCAGGTAGATGTGACGCTCCATGGATGACATTTCCTTAACGGGTTGAAGAAAAGCCTTATGGACTAGAGGGGCGCGGGTTAACCTCTGGCGTCTTACCCCGGCTGTCACGGCGCTTGCATATGCGCCCAGGGTGGCCGGCGGCCTGTTGCGCGCAAGCGCCGCGCCAGCCTTGCCGGCCGCCGCCAGCCCTCTTTTTTCCGCCGCGGTCCTTGGCGGCCGCTGCATCTTCCCTTGGGGCGGTCAGGTCCTGGGGAAGGTGAGGACGGTCACTTGGCGGCCGGCGGGTATGCCTTCGGCGTCGCGGGGGATATCCACCAGTCCGTCGGCCTCGATGAGGGTGCGCAGCAGACCTGATTTGCCCAGCACGGGCTGGGCCAGCCAGCCGCCTTCCGGGTTGAGGGCGAGCTTTACGCGCAGGTATTCCTGGCGTCCGGAGGCCGAGGGCAGGTTGCGGGTGAGCAAGGCCTGCTGGCGGCCGAAGCGGGTGAAGGGGGTGGCGGGGCGGCCCAGGAGGCGCTCGATCATGGGTTCGGCGAAGAGGTGATAGGCCACCAGGCAAGAGGCCACCTGGCCGGGCAGGCCCAGCAATTGGCAACCGGCGGCGCGCGCCCAGATGAAGGGTTTGCCTGGGGCCACGGCCACGCCGTGGACCAGCAACTCGGCCTGGGGGAGGCTCAAAAATATCTGGGCGGTGAGATCGCGGCCGCCCACCGAGGAGCCTCCGGAGAGCAGCAGCAGGTCGCAGTTTTGGAGGGCCTGGGCCACGGTGGCGCAGAGCGCGTCGGGGTCGTCTGCCACCAGGCCCAGGGGTAGGGGGTCAGCTCCGGCGGCGGCCAGGGCGGCGCAGAGGGAGTAGGTGTTGACGTCGCGCACCTGGCCGGGGCCGGGCTGGCTGGTGATGGGCATGACCTCGTCGCCAGTGCTGATGACCGCCACGCGGGGGCGGCGGAAGACGCGGACCTTGGCCTGGCCCAAGGCGGCCAGGAGGCCTATGTCCTGGGGGCGCAGGCTTTGGCCGGCCGGCAGCAGCAGTTGGCCTTGGGCGGCGTCGTCGCGGGGGCCCAGGATGTTGGTCCCGGGGGCCACGGGGCGGCCTATCTCCACGGTCTGCTGGTCCAGGTAGCGGGTGTGCTCCACCATGACCACGGCGTCGGCGCCCATGGGGAGCATGCCGCCGGTGCCGATGCGGGCGCACTGGCCAGGGGCCAGGGAGAAGCCGGGGGCCTGACCCATGCGCACCTCGCCGGCCAGGCCAAGGTAGCCGGGAATGGACTCGCTGGCTCCGAAGGTGTCGGCGCTGATGACGGCGAAGCCGTCCATGGTGGCGCGGGGGAAGCCGGGCAGGTCGTGGGGGGCCAGCAGCTCGGCGGCCAAGGTGCGCCCGGCGGCCTCGATCAGGTCCAGTTCCTCACTGGGGAGGGCGGGCAGTTCCTGGGCTTGGGAAAGGACTTGCTCCAGGGATTGGACCTGGAAGAAGGGCTTCATGCTGGGAGTCGCGCTGGGTTCTGCCATATGCCCGCATTATGTCAATTTTGGCAGGGGCGGGCAAGCGCATATGTGAACGGGGCGTCAGAATTGGGAGGCTTTGAGGGCCTCGGCCTGGAAATGGGCGGTAAGCGGCGGTATGAGCTCGTCCATCTCGCCGTTCATGATGATTTCCAGCTTGTAGAGGGTCAGCCCGATGCGGTGGTCGGTGATGCGGTTCTGGGGGAAGTTGTAGGTGCGGATGCGCTCGGAGCGGTCGCCGGTGCCCACCTGGCTTTTGCGGGCGGCGGCCTGCTCGCGCTGCTGCTCCTGCTGCTTGATGTCCAGCAGGCGGGCGGCCAGGACCTTCATGGCCTTGGCCCGGTTCTTGTGCTGGCTGCGCTCGTCCTGGCAGGTGACCACCAGTCCGGTGGGGATGTGGGTGAGGCGGACGGCGCTGTCGGTGGTGTTGACGTGCTGACCGCCCGCGCCGGTGGAGCGGTAGAAGTCTATGCGCAGGTCATCGATGCGGATGTCCACCTCGACCTCGTCGGCCTCGGGCAGCACGGCCACGGTGCAGGCGGAGGTGTGGATGCGGCCCTGGGTTTCGGTGGAGGGGACGCGCTGGACGCGGTGGACGCCCGATTCGTACTTGAGCTGGCTGTAAGCGCCTTTGCCGGTGATCATGGCGATGATTTCCTTGAAGCCGCCGGTGGCGGATTCGTGGCTGCTCATGATCTCGACCTTCCAGCGGCGGCCTTCGGCGAAGCGGGCGTACATGCGGAACAGATCGGAGGCGAACAAGGCGGCTTCCTCGCCGCCGGTGCCGGCGCGCACCTCCAGGATGACGTTTTTGTCGTCGCGGGGGTCCTTGGGCAGGAGCAGCAGGGCCAGGCGGTCGGCCAGGCGGGGCAGTTTCTCCTGGGCGGCCTCGACCTCGGCCTGGGCCATCTCGGCCATCTCGGGGTCGGGGTCCTCCATGAGGGCCCGGTTCTCCTCCATCTGGCTGGCCATGGTCTTGTAGGCGCGGAAGGCCTCCACCAGGTCGGACAGATCGGCGTGCTCCTTGGCCACCTTCTGGAAGGCCTCGTTGTCGGCCAGCACGGCGGGCTCGGCCAGGCGGCTTTCCAGTTCCAGGTACTTGGCCTCCACCTCTTCCAGTTTTTGGGCCAAGGACGGACTAAGGGACATGGCTAGAGGCCTCCCCGGAAAATGAGCTTAAGTTAAAGGCAGGTCAGCGAGCTGGGCTGTCCCTCGCCGGTGCAGGTGGCCGCGCGCAAGGCGGCCAGGGCGATCTCGATCTGCTCGTCGCTGGGCTCGCGGGTGGTCAGCCGCTGCATTTGCAGCCCCGGCCACAACATGGCCGCCCAGAAGCCCTTGCCGCCCTTTTTGCCGGCCAGGCGTATGACCTCGTAGGACAGCCCGGCGATGGGCAGCATGAGCATTATCTTGAGGCCGATCTGGGCCAACTGGTTGAGCCAGGCGGCTTCGGCCAGGCGGGGCAGCAGGGGGAAGATCACCGTGAAGGCCAAAATGGAGATGACCAGCACCACCAGCAAAAAGGCGGTGCCGCAGCGGGGGTGCAGCCGGGAGTATTCGCGCGCGTTGGCCACGGTCAGCTCCTGGCCAGCCTCGAAGCAGTAGATGCTCTTGTGCTCGGCCCCGTGATACTCGAAGACGCGCCTGATCTCGGCCATCATGGAGATGCCGCCCAGATAGGCCACGAAGAGCGCGGTCTTGATCAGGCCGTCCAGCAGGTGGAAGGACAGGCTCTCGGTGCCGAAACCGGCCCAGGAGAGGCTGCCCACCCACAGGCTGAGCAAATGGGGCAGGGCCACGAAGAGCCCCAGGCCGGCGGCCAAGGCCACGGCCAGGGTCAGGCCCAGGGCCCAGTTGCCCAAGGACTCGCCCTCTTCCTCCAGGGCCTGCTGGGCGCTGAAGTTAAGCGCTTGCATGCCCTGGACCAGGGTCTCGATGAGCACCACCGGCCCCCGGAAAAAGGGCCAGCCCAGGAACTTGTAGCGGGCGGCCAGGGGCGAGAGGGGATCGTTCTTGACCACGATCTGCCCGGACGGACGGCGCACCGCCACGCACAGCCTCCGGGGGGCCTTCATCATGACCCCCTCGATGACCGCCTGCCCGCCTACCGTCTGCGCGTTCATGGGCGGCTAACGCTGGCGCGCGTTTTACTCTTCGCCAGCCTCGGCCTTGGCCCGGCGGGCGGCCTCCAACTCGTCGGCCTTGCCCCTGAACTTGTCCAGATGGCTGTATTTCTTGTAGAAGCGCTCAACGCGCCCCGCCGAGTCGACCAGCTTCTGCTTGCCGGTGAAGAAGGGATGGCAGGCGGAGCAAATCTCCACCCGGATTTCCTTCTTGGTGGAACCGGCCTCGAACTCGTTGCCGCAGGCGCAGCGCACCCTGATCGGCTTGTAGTTGGGATGGATACCCTCTTTCATGACGGACTCCCAGTGGCTTGTCTGATAACCCGTGTAGTATAACGCCCCCGGCCGCTTTTGCAAGCCAGGTCCGCTGGTTCAGGCGGCAAGGCCAAGTATCGGCAATATGAATCTCTTTGCCTTGCATGCCGCGATATTACTTATTGGACGCCCCGGCCCGGCCTGGGTATCAAAATGATAAAGCCCCACGCCAACCGGAGCAATGCCATGAACCCCGTGCAGCCCGTCCCCTTTGCCGCGCCCGTCCCACAACAGGACTTGCCTCCGGCGGCCCGGGAGCTGGGCGCCCAGGCCCGCCAACTCATGGACACGGGCCAGGCCCTGTGCGCCCCGGCCGTGCTGGGGGTGCTCAACCAGCGCCTGGGCGGGGGGTTGAGCCCGGAGCTGGTGGCCAGCCTGACCGCGGCCCTGCCGGTGGGCATGCACGGCTCGGGCTGCGCCTGCGGGGCCTTGAACGGGGGCATGCTGGCCCTGGGGCTTTTCTTGGGTCAGGGGCGCGCGGTCAAGTCCGCCGCCCGCCAACTGCACCATGATTTCAAGGCCGCCTACGGCTCCACCTGCTGCCGGGCGCTGACCAAGAAGGCCGGCGACCGCCAGGGCCGCGCCCGCATGTGCGGGGAGCTGACCGAGATAGCCGCCGCCCACGCCACCCAAATCATCCTGCGGGAGCGCCCCGAACTGGCCGCCAGCCTGGGGATGGAGCAGCAAGCCCCGGCCACGCCGCCCCGTTCCTGGCGCAAACTGCTTGGCGTGTTCAAGGGGCCGAGCACCTCGGCTCCTGTATCGGGCCGGTAGCCGCTCTATCCCGCTTGGACCAGCCAGGCTCCCAAGGTCATTTTCACGAAGACGGGCGGGGATAAACCCCGCCCCTACGAATAAAAGGCTATTTCTTAATGTAGGGGCGGGGTTTATCCCCGCCCGACTTTTATTATTGGGGCACGCTCCCAACGGGAGCCGGGCCGCTTATATCCCGCCGCAACCTCTCCCGACCCGCTAAGGCCGCGGCGGCCCGCCGCTAGCGGCTCATGGAGTCCAGGAAGTCGGAGTTGCTCTTGGTGTGCTGCATCTTCTCTTGC
>CAZLSD010000013.1:0-20430 GCA_964561775.1 uncultured Desulfarculus sp.
GGCCCCCAGCGGCCCCCCGTGGCCGGTGGTCATCACCGGACCCCGGCGCCGCCTGGCCCAGGGCCTGGGCTGGCGCACCGCCGTGCCCTTTGGCGACGTCATGCTCTCGGGCTGCTTCGGCCTGGTGGCCGCGGCCCAGGCCTTCGCCGCCCGGGAACAATAGCCTTTCATGAGCAGCCTGGAGCCCATCGCCCCGCTCTGGGCCGCGGTCCTGGACGCCAGCCACAACGGCATAGTCATCATCGACGCCCAAGGCGTCATCCTGGTCTTCAACCAGGCCGCCCGCCGCATGCTGGGGGCCTTGGACCAGCCCCTGACCGGCCGGCGCTTCAGCGAGGTGCGCGCGGATACCTGGCCGGAAATGCAGGATATCCTGCGCACCGGCCAGCCCCAGATAGGCCGGCGCATCGCCCTGCCCCAGGCCACCATCATCGCCAACCGCAACCCCATCTTCATGGGCGGCCAGGTGGCGGGGGTCATCAGCATCTTCCAGGACATCAGCGCCTACGAGGCCATCATCAGCGAGTTGCAGGGCTTCAAGCAGCTAACCCGCGAACTGGAGGCCATCTTCGAGACTTCCCAGGACGGGCTCTTCATCGCCGACGGCCAGGCCATCGGCATCCGGGCCAACAGCGCCTACGAGCGCATAACCGGCTTGCGCCGGCAGGACCTGTTGGGCAAGAGCCTGAAGCAGCTGGTGGCCGAAGGCTTCATCGACCAGTCGGTGACTCTGGAGGTGCTCAAGAAAGGCGCCCAGGTCAACCTGATGCAGCAGGTCCGCGGCGGCAAGCAGGTCATGGTCACCGGCACCCCGGTGCGCGACGAGGAGGGCGAGATCGCCCTGGTGGTGACCAACGTGCGCGATCTCACCGGTCTGAACGAACTGCGCGGCCAGTTGGAGGAGAGCCGGCGTTTAAGCTCGCGATATTACGAATCCATCCTGGAGCACGAAAAACTGGAGCACGCCCTGCAGGACATGGTGGTCAAAAGCAACGCCCTGATGCAGGTGGTGCGCAAGGCCATCAAGGTGGCGGCGGTCAACACCTCGGTGCTCATCCAGGGCGAGTCCGGCGTGGGCAAGAGCATGTTGGCCCGCATCATCCACCAGATGGGGCCGCGCAAGGACCGCCCCTTCGTGCGCATAAACTGCGGCACCATCCCGGACTCGCTCATGGAGAGCGAGTTGTTCGGCTACAGCAAGGGGGCCTTCACCGGGGCCGCGCCCGAGGGCAAGGCCGGCCTGGTGGAGATGGGGCACCTGGGCACCGTGTTCCTGGACGAGGTGGGCGAACTGAAGCCGGCCATGCAGGTCAAGCTGCTGGAGGTCATCGAGGACAAGACCTTCACCCGGGTGGGCGGCACCAGGCCCACGGCGGTGGACGTGCGCATCATCGCCGCCACCAACCGCGACCTCCAGGATATGGCGGCCAAGGGCGAGTTCCGCGAGGACCTCTACTACCGGCTCAACGTCATCCCCTTGCGCATCCCCCCCCTGCGCCAACGGCGCGAGGACGTGCCGGCCCTGGCCCTGAACCTGCTGGAGAAGTTCAACCGCAGCATGGGCCTGAACAAGCGCCTGGCCCCCGAGGTGCTGGACAGGCTGATGCTGCACGACTATCCCGGCAACGTGCGCGAGCTGTTCAACCTCCTGGAGCGGCTCATCATCATGAGCGACGGCCAGTTGGTGACCCTGGCCGACCTACCCGCCGAACTGAAGGCCGCGCCCGAGCCCCTGGCCGATCCCCTGGCCGAGGGCATGAGCCTCAAGGCGGCGGTGGCGGCCCTGGAGGAGCGCATGATCGCCGGAGCCTTGCAGCGCCACGGCTCCATGGCCCTGGCCGCCCGGGCCTTGGGCGTGCATCCCACCACCCTCTGGCGCAAATTCACACGCAACCAGGACGAGCCCTCATTGCAATAATGCAAATGTATTGCTAATTTGCAATACAGGACTAAGCGCTAAATATATTATATATTTACAAGTGAATATTTGCGCAATCGCACATGCCATTGCAAAACCGCAATAGGGCGCTTTCAGCGCGTTTCCCAAGCCTTCCGGCTTTAAACAACAATAACGTACGTTTTCCCGCCGGCTCCGTGCCTGGCATGGCCATTGCTTTTCACAAAGCGACTAAGCCGCGAAAGGGTGGCGCGCCTGCGGACGCCCGCCTTCCCGATTGGGTATCCATGTTTGACCCTTGGACGTTGTCAAAGGAGGAAAGCTATGGCGAAAGGTAAGGCTTGGACCCTGCTGGCCCTGGCGCTGGCGGCCCTGCTGGCGCTCCCCACCCTGGTGGCCGCCCAGGAGAAAACCATCAAGATCGGCGCGCTCTATCCCATGACCGGACGCCCGGGCCTCTACGGCCTGGACTCGGTGGCCGCCGCCGAGATGGCCATCGCCGAGATCAACGGCAAGGGCGGGGTCAAGGGCTACAAGCTGGAGTTGCTCTCCACCGACAGCCAGGCCAAGCCTGACTACTCCGTGCAGGTGGCCAAGCGCTACATCACCAGCGACAACGTGCACTTCCTCTTCGGCATCGTCTCCAGCGGCGTGGGCCTGGCCGTGACCGAGGTCTCCAAGCAGTACAAGAAGGTCTTCATCGGCACCGACCACGCCTCCACCCAGCTCACGGTGGACAAGCTGCAGCCCTACTACTTCCGCGTGGCCAACAACACCTTCCAGTCCATGGCCGCCGGCGCCCTCTTCCTCAAGGAGCGCAAGGCCGCCAAGCCCTGGGAAACCATCGCTTATGTTGGTCCCGACTATGCCTATGGCCACGACCAGTGGAACGAGCTCAAGTACAACCTGGACCGCTTCGGCGTGAAGTACAAGGTGGTGGGCGAGTACTGGCCCAAGCTCTCCGCCCCCGACTACACCGCCTTCATCACCTCCATCATGAAGGACAAGCCCGACATCCTGGTCAGCGGCCTGTGGGGCGGCGACACCGTGGCCTTCATCAAGCAGGCCCTGCCCTATGGCCTGTTCCAGAAGACCCTGTTCTTCAGCCCCGACGCGGGCGGCAACTATGAGGTCATGAGCGCCACCGCCGACGAGCTGCCCACCGGCCTGGTGCTCTCGGCCCGCCACCACAACAACTGGCCCGAGACCGCGGCCAACCAGGCCTTCGTGCAGGCCTTCTTCAAGAAGGCCAACCGCTATCCCTCCTACGCCGCCGAGGGCGCCTACGCCGGCATCTACGCCATCGCCCAGGCCGTGGAAAAGGTGGGCAACCCCGACGACGCCGAGGCCCTGGTCAAGGCCCTGGAGGGCATGCAACTCAAGCTGCCCGAGGACCCCGAGGGCTTCACCAGCTACATCGACCCCTTGACCCACCAAATCGTGCAGGTCCAGGCCATGGGCGAGACCGTGGCCAACAAGAACTTCCCCCCGGCCACCCGCATGCTGGGCAACTGGAAGATATACAAGGCCGAGGAACTGCTGCCCCCGCCCGAGTACCTCAAGCTAAACGGCAGCGACTACCTCAAGGGCCGCCTGAAGTAAACCGGCTCGCGACTACCCCCTTCCCAACCCCGGGGCCGCCAGAGCGCGGCCCCGGGGCCAGCCGAGGGCAGGATGGACCTTTCCTTCATTTTTGTTCAATTCGTGAGCGGGCTGACCATGGCCACCCTCTTGTTCCTGGTGGCCAGCGGACTGACCCTGATCTTCGGGGTGGGCGGCGTCTTCAACTTCGCCCACGGCTCCTTTTATATGTTGGGCGCCTACCTGGCCTACACGGTGGTGGCCCAGATGCAGGCCAGCTTCTGGCTGGCCGCCCTGGGCGCGGCCATTGGGGCGGGCATCCTGGGCATGATCGCCGAGGCGCTCTTTCTGCGCCGCATCTACGGCCGCCAGGAAGAGGGAGGCTTCCAGATTCTTCTGACCTACAGCTTCATTCTCATCCTGGACGACCTGGTCAAGATCGTCTGGGGCACCGAATACAAGAGCATCTCCCGGCCTGCCGGTTTCGGCGGCTCCCTGATCATGGGCGATCTGACCCTGCCCTCCTACAACTTGGCCATCATCGGCATCGGCCTCCTGGTGGTGGTGGCCTCCTGGCTTATTCTTTCCCACACCAGGCCGGGGCGCATCGCCCGGGCCACCGCCCTGGACCGCGAGACCATGGGCATGCTGGGCATAAACGTGCCGCTCACCATGACCATGGTCTTCGGCATCGCCACCGCCCTGGGCGGCCTGACCGGAGCCCTGGCCGCGCCCCTGCGCTCGGTCACTCCCGGCGCGGGCATCGAGGTCATCATCGACTCGCTCATCGTGGTGGTGCTGGGCGGCATGGGCAACTTCTGGGGGGCCTGGCTGGCGGCCCTGCTCTTGGGCGAGGTCAACTCCTTCGCCGTGGCCATCGTGCCGGAATGGGCCTCGCTCTTCAGCTACCTGGTGATGGTCATCACCTTGATCTTCAAGCCGGAGGGGCTTTTCGCCCCCCGCCAGGTCAGGAAGGCTTGATGAACATGGAGACCCTGGACAAGCGCAAGGACCTGGCCTTCTGGCTCAGCTTCATCCTGATCTTCGCCCTGGTGCCGGTGGCCAGCTCCAGCGACTACCACCTGGCCATGGCCAACCGCATCATCGTGTGGGGCATGTTCGCGGTGGCCTTCAACCTGCTTTTCGGCACCACCGGCATGCTCTCCTTTGGCCAGGCCCTGTTCTTCGGAGTGGGCGGCTACGGGGTGGGGCTGATGGTCAAGTACCTGGGCAAGAGCATGTTCCTGCCCGGACTGGCCATCGGGGTGCTGGCCGCGGCGGTCTTGGCCTATCTATTGGGCTTTCTGATCATCCGGGTCAGCGGGGTGTTCTTCACCATGCTTACCCTGGCCTTTGGCCAGTTGGCCTGGCAGATCACCTTCCGCTGGTACCGGGTCACCGGCGGCGACGACGGCATCCAGGGGCTCATGCCTCCGGGATTGCTGGAAAACCAGGTGTTCTACTACTATTTCTGCCTGGTGCTGGTGGTGGCCTCCATCTGGTTCATGCGCCGCCTGGTCCACTCTCCCCTGGGGCTCATCCTGCGCTGCGTGCGCCAGAATCCCTCCCGGGTGCGCTTCCTGGGCCGGCGCGTGCGCCGCAACCAGCGCCGGGTCTACGTCATCAGTTCGGTCTTCGCCGCCCTGGCCGGCGGGCTGATGGCCGGGGTGGACGCCTCGGTGCACACCAACATGTTCTACTGGACCACCTCGGGCGAGGTAATCCTCATGTCGGTGCTGGGCGGCATCCACCAGTTCTTCGGCCCCTTCATTGGAGCGGCCATCATCAAGATCATCGAGGATGTCATCGGCTCGCAGACCGAGTACTGGCCGCTCATCATCGGCCTGGTCATGATGGCCATGGTGCTCATCTTCCCCCGGGGCGTGGTGGGCGAGGCCAAGATACTGGCCGCCCGCATGAAGGCGCGCGGCCTGGGCCAGGACGCGGGGAGGGTCTAGAGATGTTCCACGAGCCCCAACCCATCCTGGAACTGGACAACGTGAGCAAGGCCTTCGGCGGCCTGAAAGTCACCGATCAGGTCAGCTTCAAGGTGATGCCCGGGGAAATCTCGGCCATCATCGGCCCCAACGGCGCGGGCAAGACCACCCTCTTCAACCAGATCACCGGGCACCTCACCCCCGACTCCGGGCGCATCCTTTTCCAGGGCTCGGAGATCGGCGGCCTGGACACCCAGGAAATCGTGGGCCGGGGCATGGGCCGCGCTTTCCAGATCACCTCCATCTTTCCTGAGGAGACGGTGCTGGACAACGTGCGCGTCTCCTGCCTGTCGCGCCTGGGCCAGACCCGCAACCTGATGCGCCACGTCTCGCTCTACGGCGAGGCCACCAGCAAGGCCATGGCCATCCTGCAAAGCCTGGGCCTGGCCGACCGGGCCCAGCGCCTGGCCTTCGAACTGGCCCACGGCGACCAGAAGCTCCTGGACATCGGCGTGGCCTTAGGGCTGGAGCCCAGGCTGCTGCTTCTGGACGAGCCCACCGCGGGCATGAGCCCGGAGGAGCGCCTGCTCACCCGCGAGCTGGTGCAGAAGCTGTGGAAGGACTTCGACCTGACCCTGGTCTTCATCGAGCACGACATGGACACCGTCTTCGGCATCGCCCAGACCGTGAGGGTGTTGCAGCAGGGCAGGCTCCTGGCCGAGGGCACGCCGGACCAGATCCGGTCCAACCCCGAGGTCATCACCGCCTACCTGGGGGAGGAGTTGTGATGGAAGCCATCCTGGAGGCCCAGGGGCTCAACACCTTCTACGGGCGCAGCCACATCCTCTTCGACGTGAGCCTCTCGGTGGCCGCCGGCCAGACCGTCTGCCTGATGGGGCGCAACGGCGCGGGCAAGACCACCACCTTCCGCTCGCTCATGGGGCTGACCCCGCCCAAGAGCGGCAGCGTGCGCTTCAAGGGCCAGGACTGCACCCGCTTCCCCTCCTACCGCATGGCCCGCCTGGGCCTGGGCTTCGTGCCCGAGGACCGGCGCATCCTGGGCCCCTTCACGGTGAGGGAAAACCTGGAGCTGGGGGTGATACCCGGACGCAAGGGGCACTGGTCCCTGGGCAGCGTGCTGGAGCACTTCCCCTCTCTGGTGCCCATGCTGGACCGCCTGGGCGGCACCCTCTCCGGCGGCGAGCAGCAGATGCTCACCATCGCCCGGGCGCTCATGGGCAACCCCGACCTCTTGGTGCTGGACGAGCCCACCGAGGGCTTGAGCCCGGTCATCGTGGGCACCTTGAAAGACCTGGTCATGGCCCTCAAGGTGGCCAACACCACCATCCTGCTCTCCGAGCAAAACATCCGCTTCGCCATGGCCGTCTCGGACCGGGTGGTGGTCATCGACAAGGGCCACGCGGTCTACGCCGGCGGCATCGAGGAATTTCGTCAGCAGACCGACGTGCAGAAAAAGTACCTGGCCGTCTAGCCTGGCCAGAGGTTTCCTTTTCGTCACAGGGGGATTTAGTCATGGATCGCACGGTGAGAATGTTTCAGTGCACGCCGCGCCTCATCATGGGCGCGGGCGCTCTCAATTCCATAGCCGCCGAGGTGGGCCGTCTGGGCGGCAAGAAGGTCATGGTGATCACCGACGAGGGCCTGGTGGCCAGCGGCATCGTGACCCGTCTGGAAGAACTGCTCTCCACGGCCAAGATCGAGTCCAGCCGCTTCAGCCAGGTGCCCCCGGACCCGCCCTATGAGGTGGCGGTGGAGGCGGCGGAGCAGGTCAAATCCGCCGGCGTGCAGGTCATCATCGGCATCGGCGGCGGCTCCTCCCTGGACATCGCCAAGGTGGCCTCCATCCTGGCCGCCAATCCCCAGCCGGTGGCCAGCTTCTTCGGCATCGACCTGGTGCCCAAGCCCGGGCTCAAGACCATCCTCATCCCCACCACCGCCGGCACCGGCAGCGAGGTCACGCCCATCGCCATCTTGAGCGACCACCACGAGAAGCTCAAGAAAGGCATCGTCTCGCCCCACCTGTTCCCCGCCGTGGCCATCCTGGACCCCGAGTTGACCCTGGGCCTGCCCCAGGCCGTGACCGCGGCCACGGGCATGGACGCCCTGATCCACGCCGTGGAGGCCTATACCAGCAAGAACGCCAACTCGATGAGCGACATGCTGGCCAGCCAGGCCATGGACCTGTGCTTCAACAACCTGCGCACGGCCTATGCCGACGGAAGCAACCTGGAGGCGCGCGCGGCCATGCTGGAAGGCAGCCTGTTGGCCGGCATGGCCTTCGCCAACGCCGGGGTCACCGCGGTGCACGCCTTCGCCTATCCCATCGGGGCCGAGTTCCACATCCCCCATGGCGTGGCCAACAGCATCATGCTGGCCCCGGTAATGGAGTTCAACCTGCTGGGCAACCTGCCCAAGTTCGCGCGGATGGCCGAGATCTTCGGCGAAGACGCCTCGGGTTTGAGCGACCGCGAGGCGGCTGGCCTGGCCGTGGAGGCCCTGCGCACCCTGGCCGACGACCTGCGCGTGCCGGCCAAGCTGAGCCAGTTCGGCATCAAGGAAAAGGATATCCCCGGCTTGGCCGAGGGCGTGATGAAGGTCACCCGGCTTTTGGCCAACAACCCGCGCACCCTCACCCAGGCCGACGCCGAGGAAATATACCGCCGAGTCCTTTAGAACTGGAGAACGAGGCCATGCAAGGCTTCTACAACATGGTGCTGAGGGTCAACGCCACCACGCGCTCCTTCGACCTCAAGATCATCAGCGACGACACCTTGCGCCAAACCCTGGGAGGCAAGGGCCTGGCCACCCGCCTGCTCTTGGAGCACAACCCCGTGGGGGTCGATCCCCTGGGGCCGGACAACCACCTCATCTTCGCCACCGGGCCGGTGACCGGCACCCAAGTCTGGGGCTCCTGCCGCCACGGCATCTTCACCAAGAGCCCCCAAACCGGTTTCTACTCCGAGTCCTATTCGGGGGGAGCGGCGGCCGAGCACATGGCCGCCACCGGCTTCGACGCGGTGATGGTGCACGGAGCCTCCGACACCCCGGTCTGGATCGAGGTGAGCGAGGACATGGTGCGCTTTCACGACGCCAGCCACCTCTGGGGTCTGGACACCTACGCCACCGAGGACGCGGTCAAGGCCTGGATCAAGGAAAACCGCCCCGAGGCCAAGGGCTGCGCCGCCCTGGTCATAGGCCCGGCCGGCGAGCGGCTGGTGCGCTTTTCGGTCATAGAAAACGAGTATTGGCGCAGCGCCGGGCGCACCGGCGTGGGCGCGGTGATGGGCTCCAAGCAGATCAAGGCCATCGCCTTCTGGGGCAACCGCAAGAAGGAGCTGGCCGACCCGGCCTTGGTGCGCGACTTCGCCAAGACCATGGCCGCCCGCGGCAAGGAAGACAAGGGCGCCCAGGCCTACAAGAGCCTGGGCACCCCCATGATGGTGGACATCATGAGCAACGTGGGCAGCTTCCCCACCCATTACTGGGCCAAGGGCGCTTGCGACCACCGCGAGTCCATCAACGCGGCGGCTCTGCATGAGCGCTGCGACGTCACCGCCGTGGCCTGCAAGAAATGCTTCATCGCCTGCAGCCGCCTGGCCGTGGTCAAGGGCGGCCGCCATCAGGGGCTCAAGATAGAAGGCCCCGAGTACGAAACCATCTACTCCTTCGGCGGCCTGTGCGAGGTGGACTCCATCGAGGAGATCGCCTACTTAAACGACCTGTGCGACCGCCTGGGCATGGACACCATCACCGCCGGCAACCTGGCGGGCCTGGCCATAGAAGCCGCCCGGCAAAAGCGCCTGGACCTGGATATCGACTATGGCCAGGCCGAGCAGATCGCCGCCCTGCTCACCGACATGGCCTATCGCCGGGGCGCGGGCGCGGTGCTCGCCGACGGCATCATAGCCGCGTCCAAGGCCTGGGGCATGGAGGATCAGGCCATCCACGTCAAGGGCGTGGAGCCGGCCGGCTATGACCCGCGCGTGCTCAAGGGCATGGGCCTGGCCTATGGCGCCAGCGACCGCGGGGCCTGCCACCTGCGCTCCACCTTCTACAAGCCCGAACTGGCCGGCATGATCGACCGCGAGCAGATAGAGGGCAAGGCGGAGGTCTTCGTGCAGTGGGAGGATCGGCTCACCTTCTTCGACGCCCTCATTCTGTGCCGCTTCTACCGCGACCTGTACCAGTGGGCGGAGTTGGGCGTCATGGTCAAGGGCGTCACCGGCCTGGACCTGAGTCCCGAGCAGATGCAAGCCCTGGCCCAGGGCATAACCGACGACACCCGCCGCTTCAACCTGCGCGAAGGCCTGACCCCGGATGACGACCGCCTGCCGGTGCGCTTCACCCGTGAACTTTTGCCGAGCGGCGCGGGCATCTCGGCCGAGCAGATGGATGTGATGCTGCGCGAATACTATGAGGTGCGCGGCTGGGACAGCCAGGGGCGTCCCCGCGACTAGCGCGCCACGGGGCTCGGCCCCGGGCCGGGCCACCCTCTATCGCCAATGCGCCTTGCCGGGCAGCGCGCCCGGCAAGGCATCGCCCAGGGAGGTGTCACGCTCCGACCCCCAGGGTCATGACCCGCTGCCACGATGAAAAAAGCTGCCCAGAGCGCGCGCGGAGCTGATTTCTGGTGTTCGGCCCCGGCAAAACGCCAGTTACGGACAGCTTCTGGTCAATCCAGCCATAGGAGGAGGCGTCGCATGGCTAAGAAGAACATGAACCGCAGGGATTTCGTCAAAGCCGGATTGTTGGGCGCGGCGGCCGCGGCCTTGGGCCCGGGCGTGCTAAAACCCACCGGGCTGTGGGCGGCCGAGGCCAAGGTGAAAGGCCCGGTCAAGCTGGGCTACCAGACCGTGATGAGCGGCACCTTGGCCGGCTACGGCGAGTTTCACAAGATGGGCGCGGTCATGGCCGCCGAGGAGATCAACGCCGCCGGCGGCATCGCCGGGGTCAAGCTGGAAATCGAGTTCCGCGACTCCACCTTGAAGGCCCCCGACGCCATCCAGAACGCCCGCTACTTCGTGGACTCCTGGGGCGCGGACTTCCTGGCTGGCGTGGACAGCTCGGGGCAGGCCCTGGCCCTGGCCCCGGTCATGGCCGAGTTGGACAAGGTGCTCATGGTGACTCATGCCGCCACCGAGAAGCTGACCGAGGAGCACGTCTTCAAAAACGGGGTCCGCCAAGTTTTCCGCATGGTCACCCCCACCTACCAGGACGGCTACGCCGCGGCCCTGGTGGCCAAGGATCTGCCGGTCAAGACCTGGGCCACCATCAGCCCCAAGTACGAATACGGCTTCACCTGCTGGAACATGTTCAAGGAGACCCTGTCCGCGGTCAAACCCGACGTGAGCTTCACCGCCGAGTCCTGGGCGCCCTTTGGCACCACCGACTTCCGCTCCCACATCAACACCATCATGGACGCCAAGCCCGAGGGCCTCTACTCGGTGGAGTGGGCGGGCGAGCTCATCACCATGCTCAAGCAGGGCCTGCAAGCTGGGCTCTTCAACCAGATCAAGCACGTGATGCTGCCGGTGGGCGCGGCCATGGACGTGCTGGAGGGCATGGGCGCGGAGATGCCCGACAACCTGTGGGTCAGCGGCCGCTACTGCTTCCAGTATCCCGACACCCCGGCCAACAACGACTGGGTGGCCCGTTTCTTCAAGCGTTGGAACCACTATCCGGCCTATGTCTCCGAGGCGGCCTACGCCACCATGTTCGCCTTCAAGAAGGCCGTGGAGGCGGCCGGCTCCAAGGAGACCAAGGCCGTCATCGCGGCCCTGGAGGGCATGACCCTGGACTCGCCAGCTGGCCAGCGCGTCTTCCGCAAGGAGGACCACCAGGCCATGTACGACGTGCCCTGGGGGCTGACCAAGGCCGATCCCAAGTACCCCTTCAAGGTGCTGGGCAAGACCGTGATCATACCGGCCAAGGACTGCTTCGCCCGGCCGCCCTTCGAGGGCGCGGCCTCCAAGCCGCCCTTCAAAGCCTAAGCTTAACAACCGGCCCCGGCCGCGTCTAGCGCGGCCGGGGCCTTAGTGGAGCTGACGCCTCATGCTGCAATCAATCGTGCACGTGTGTCTGGCGGGGCTTTCGCTGGGCATGTTCATCTGGCTGGTGGCCAGCGGGCTCACCCTCATCTTCGGCGTATTGGGGGTGCTCAACTTCGCCCACGGCAGCTTCTATATGCTGGGGGCCTATCTATGCTTCACCGTGCTGAAGGCTTTTGGCGGCAATTTCTGGTGGGGGCTTCTGCTGGGGCCTTTGTGCGTGGCCCTGGCGGGGGCGGTGGTGGAGCGCTTCTTCCTGCGCCGGGTATATAGCCTGCACCTACCCTACCAGCTGCTCCTGACCTTCGCCTTCGTGCTGCTCTTCGACGACCTGGTCAAGATCATCTGGGGGGCGGGCTCCATCGGCGCGCCGCCCGCGCCCGGGCTGGCCGGGTCGGTGGATATCCTGGGCAGGCAGTTTCCGGTCTACAACCTCTTCGTCATCGCGGTGGGACCGCTGGTGGCCTTAGGTCTGTGGGCGCTTCTGGAAAAGACCTGGGCCGGACGCATCATCCGCGCTTCTTCCTCTGACCGCGAGATGGCCTCGGCCCTGGGCGTGCGGGTGCCCGCGCTCTTCACCGGGGTCTTCGTCTTCGGCACCTGGTTGGGCGCCCTGGGCGGCGGCCTGGCCGTGCCCTACCTGGGTCTGCTCACCCCGGGCATGGGCGAGCAGGTCATCATCGAGGCCTTCGTGGTGGCGGTCATCGGCGGCCTGGGCAGTCTTAAAGGGGCCTTCCTGGGGGCTCTGGTCATCGGGCTGCTGTCGGCCTTCGGCACCCGCTTTTTGCCCACCTTCGACATGTTCCTCACCTTCATCCTCATGGCCGGGGTGCTGCTGTGGCGGCCCCAGGGCTTCTTCGGGGAGGCGCGCCGATGAACAGCCAACGCGCCTACATCCTCTTCGCGGTCCTGCTGGCGGGCCTGGCGGCGCTGGGTCTTATGGGCGACCGCTTCCTGCTCTACGTGGCCATGCGGGTCATGATCCTGGCCATCTTCGCCCTGGGCTTCGACCTCATCTTCGGGCGCACCGGCCTGCTCTCCTTCGGGCACGGGGCCTTTTACGCGGGCGGGGCCTATGGCGCGGCCCTGTGCTACCTGCACCTGGCCAAGGACCCTCTGCTCTGCCTGCTCATGGGACTATTGCTGGCCACGGCCCTGGCTCTCATCATCGGCTTCTTCTGCGTGCGCCACACCGAGATTTACTTCGCCATGCTCACCCTGGCCTTCGGCATGATGGTCTTTTCCCTGGTCTGGAACCTGCGTGAGATCACGGGCGGCGACGACGGCCTGGTGGGCATCGGCCGGGGGGCCATCAACTTGGGGCTAACCAGCCTGCCCCTGCGCAAGGAAGGCCAGTTCTATTTCCTGGTGCTGGCCTGCTTCGGCCTGGCCCTGTGGGTCATGCACCGCCTGCGCTCCTCGCCCTTTGGCCTCATCCTGGCCGGCATACGTGAGAACGAGCGCCGCACCGAGTTCGCCGGGGTCAATATCAAGAACTACCGCCTGGCCGCCTTCGTGGTCTCCGGGGCCATGGCCGGCCTGGCCGGGGCCTTGAGCGTGCTCTTGGAAAGCAACGCCGGGCCATTCTCGGCCCACTGGTCCCACTCCTCCGAGCCGGTGCTGGTGGGGCTCATCGGCGGCATCAACACCCTGGCCGGACCTTTGGTGGGCAGCTTCGTCTTCGTGGTGCTCAAGGAGCTGGTCATCCGCTTCACCCCCTACTGGATGCTCTGGTTCGGCGTGGTGCTGCTGGTCATCCTGCTGGGCTTCCGCGGCGGCGTGGTGGGCACCCTGGCCAAGCTCATGGGCGGACGCAAGGAGGTGGGCTCATGAACGCGCCCCTCATGGAAGTGCGTGGTCTGAGCAAGGCCTTCGGCAAGGTGGTAACCGCCCGCGAGATCAGCCTGGCCTTTAACGCCGGGGAGATCACCTCCATCATCGGCCCCAACGGCGCGGGCAAGAGCACCTTCATCAACATGATGTCCGGCGCCCTCGCCGTGGACAGCGGCAGCATTTTGTTCCAGGGCCGCGACGTGACCAGGCTGCCCATCTACAAGAGGGTCGCCCTGGGCATCTGCCGCAGCTTCCAGGTGGTCAACGTCTTCCCCGGGCTCAGCGTCTTCGACAACGTGGAGATTCCCGTCTCGGTGGCCTTGCGACGCGCGGGCGGGTTCTTCCGCCCCCGGGCCAAGGAAGAGGCCGTGCGCGCCGAGGTCATGGCCGTGCTGACCCGGGTGGGGCTGGCCCCGCGCGCGGATATCTTGGCCAGCGAGCTTTCCCACGGCGACCAGCGCCTGTTGGAGGTGGCCATCGCCCTGGCGGCCCGGCCCAAGCTGCTTTTCCTGGACGAGCCCACCGCGGGCATGAACCCGGTGGAACGGGTGGAGATACTCTCCCACATCCGGCGCATCTCCCAGGAGGGCGGCGCCACCTTCATCATCGTCGAGCACGACATGGACATCGTCTTTACGCTCTCCGACCGGGTGGTGGTGCTGCACCGGGGCGACGTGATCTGCGACGGTCCTCCCGACAAGGTGCAGTGCGACGACAACGTGCGCGAGTGCTACCTGGGCCAGGAGGTGATGTGATGCTGCTGGCGGTGGACAAAATCAACACCTTCTACGGCACCAGCCACATCCTGCAGGATGTCTCCTTTGGCGTTCAGACCGGCGAGGTGGTGGCGCTCTTGGGGCGCAACGGGGTGGGCAAGACCACCACCCTGCGCTCGGTGATGGGGCTCTCCCCGCCCAAAAGCGGCTCCGTGCGGCTGGAGGACGGCGAACTGCGCGGCCAGGCCGCCTATGCCATCTCGCGGCGCGGAGTGGCCTACATGCCCGACGACCTGCGCATCTTTCCCGACCTGACCTGCGAGGAGAATTTGCAGATCGCCGCCCGGCTCTCGCCGCGCAAGGGATATTGGGACCAGGCCAAGGTGGAGGCGCTGTTCCCGGTGCTGGCCGAGCGCCGCACCCAGAAGGGGCTGAACATGAGCGGCGGGGAGAAAAAGATGCTCTCCATGGGCCGGGCGCTCATGGCCAATCCCCAGCTCATGCTCATGGACGAGCCCTCCGAGGGCCTGGCCCCGCTCATCGTGCGCGCCCTGGCCCAGGCCATCGCCGAGATCCGCGCCCATGGCATCACCATCTTGCTGGCCGACCAGAACCTCAAATTTTGCCGGCAGGTCTGCGACCGGGGCTACATAATCGGAAAAGGCCGCATCGTGCACGAGGGAAGCATGGAGGGCATCTGGGCCGACGAGGCCGTGGTCAAGAAGTACCTGGCCCTCTAGACGGGCCGGACAAGCGGGAGAATTCGCCATGCTGGACATTTTTGATCTGAGCGGCAAGGTGGCCATGGTGACTGGCGCCACGCGGGGTCTGGGCGAGGCCGCGGCCAAGGCCCTGGCCAAGGCCGGGGCCAAGCTGGCGGTCTGCGGCCGCAATCAAGAAGACCTGGCGCGGGTGGCCGGCGACATAGAACTGCTGGGCCAGGAGGCCCAAGGCTTCCACCTGGACGTGCTCTCCAAGCAGCGGGTGGGGCAGACCGTGCAAAAGATCATGGAGCGCTTCGGCCGCCTGGACATTTTGGTCAACAACGCCGGGGTCAACAACCGCCAGCCCGTGCTGGATTACCCCGAAGAAGCCTGGGACCTGATCCTGGCCACCAACCTGAAGGGCTACTTTCTGGTGGCCCAGGCCGTGGCCCCCCACATGCTGGCCCAAGGCTACGGCAAGATCATCAACATGAGCTCCATCCTGGGCGCGGTGGGTCTGCCCGGCCAGGTGGCCTACGCCTCCAGCAAGGGCGGGGTGGACCAGATGACCAAGGTCATGGCCCTGGAGTGGGCCAAGCTGGGGGTGCGGGTCAACGCCATAGGCCCCACCTACTTCGAGACCGAGTTGGTCAAGCAGCTGCGCAACGATCCGGAGCGCTTCAACTTCATCAACGAGCGCACCCCCATGGGGCGCTGGGGCTTTCCCGAGGAATTGGAGGGCATCGTCATCTTCCTGGCCGCGCCCGCCTCGGATTTCATCACCGGCCAGACCATCTACATCGACGGCGGCTGGACCACCTGGTAGGAGACGTTTCCATGCTGGTGCACGAAATCCTGGAGCGCGCCGCCGCGCGCCTGCCCGACAAGATCGCCCTGCTGGAAGGCGAGACCAGCCTGACCTATGCCCAGACTTTTGCCCGGGCCCAGGCCCTGGCCGCGCACCTTGCCCAGCGCGGCGTGGAGCCCGGCGACCGGGTGGCCCTGCTCTTTCCCAACTGCATCGAGTTCTGCATCGCCTATTTCGCCACGCTCAGCCTGGGCGCGGTGGTGGTGCCCTTGAACAACCGCCTGGCCAGCGCCGAGTTCGCCTACATCATGGGCGACGCCCACCCCAGCGTGCTCATCCTGGGCGAGCCCTATTGGGAAGCCTGGCTGGGCTTCAAGGACCGGATCGCCTTCTCGCCCCGGGTCATCTACGCCGGCGCGGAGGAAAAGGACGGCGCGGAGTCCTTCGCCGAGTTGAGCCTTCCCGGGGCGCGCCCCTCCGGCCAGCCCAGCCTGACCCCGGGCAGCCCCGCTTGCATCATGTACACCAGCGGCACCACCGGATTGCCCAAGGGCGCGGTGATGAGCCACGGCAACATCTTCGTGAACGCCCGCAACTGCGGAGCGCACCTGGGCTACAAGGAGAGCGACACCACCCTCATCGTGGTGCCCCTCTTCCACGTCACCGGGCTTAACTCCCAACTGGTGGCCTTCTTCTACGTGGGCGGCGCCTGCGCCCTCATGCGCGCCTACAACACCGCCGCCATGATCGCGCTCGTCGCCCGCCACCAGGTGAGCGTGACCTTCAAGGTGCCCACCATGTACACCCTGATGCTGGTGAGCCCGAACCTGGCCGGCCATGATCTGTCCTGCTTGCGCCTGGCCGCCTATGGCGGCGCGCCCATGGATCCGGCCACCATAGAGGCCTTGCAGCAAAAGCTGGGCGTGGATCTCTATAACGCCTACGGGCTCACCGAAACCAGCTCGCTGACCACGGTGCTGCCCTGCTGCGACGCCCTGCGCAAGGCCGGCTCGGTGGGGCTGCCGGTCAGCGGCTTGCGCCTCAAGGTGGTGGACGAGCAGGGGAGCGAGCTGCCCGCCGACGCGCCCGGCGAGCTGTGGGTCAAGGGCCCCAACGTGGTCAGCTCCTACTGGAACAAGCCCGAGGCAACCGCCGCCAATTTGACCGGCGGCTGGCTGCGCACCGGCGACGTGGCCCGCATCGACGCCGAGGGCTTCGTCTACATCGCCGACCGCAAGAAGGACATGATCTGCCGGGGCGGCGAGAACATCTACTCCATCGAGGTGGAGGCGGCCCTGCTCACCCATCCCCAGGTGCTGGAGGCGGCGGTGGTGCCCCGGGCGCACAGCATCTTCCAGGAGGTGGTGCACGCTTTCCTGGTGCTCAAGCCGGGAGGAGCGGCCAGCGAGGAGGAGATCATCGCCCACTGCAAAGGCTGCATCGCCGACTACAAGGCCCCGGCCTCGGTCAGCTTCGTGGAGGCCCTGCCCCGCAACCCCGGGGGCAAGGTGCTTAAAAAAACCCTGCGCCAGCAGGTGCCCCCGGGCGACCCGCCCCGGCGCTGATAGGGCATGGCAGAGCAATAGCCCATGCGCGTGGCGGTCAAATTCTGCGGAGGCTGCGACCCGGCCTATGAGCGGGTGGCGTATTGGGAAGAGATAGGCCAGGCCGCCGGTCAGCGCGTGACCTGGACCAGGCTGGAAGACCCAGGCAACCAGGCTGTGCTGCTCATCTGCGGCTGCGCCTGCGCCTGCATAGAGCAAGAGATTTCCACGGGCCTGCCGGTGGTCTGCCTGCGCGACCCCCAGACCCCGCCCCAGCAAGTGATAGCCAAGTTATTGGAAAGCGAGTAACGCCATGACCATCAGGACCAAAGAGGATTATCTGCAAAGCCTGCGCGACCTGGGCAGCGTCATCTACTTCAACGGGGAGCGAGTGGCCGATCTCACCGCCCATCCGGCCTTCATCCCCCACATCAACGCCGCGGCCAAGACCTATGAGCTGGCTCTCAAGCCCGAGAACGAGGACCTGGCCACGGCGGTTAGCCACCTGACCGGCAGCCGCGTCAACCGCTTCACCCACATCCACCAGTCGGTGGAGGACCTGATCAAGAAGGTGCGTCTGCTGCGCCTCATCGCCCACGAGACCGGCAGCTGCTTCCAGCGCTGCGTGGGCTGGGACGCCCTGAACGCCACCTACATGACCACCTTTGACATCGACGAGAAATTCGGAACCGGCTACCACGCCCGCTTCCTGGAATACCTCAAGATGATTCAGCGCGAGAATCTGATGGTGGTGGGCGGCATGACCGACCCCAAGGGCGACCGCTCCCTGGGGCCTGCTGACCAGCCCGACCCCGACGTCTTCACCCACGTGGTTGAGCGCCGCCCCGACGGCGTGGTCATCCGGGGAGCCAAGGCCCACCAGACCGGCGGGGCCAACAGCCACGAAATCCTGGTCATGCCCACCCAGGCCATGCGCCCCCAGGACAAGGACTTCGCCCTGGTCTGCGCGGTGCCCTTGAACGCGCCGGGCGTGGTGCAGATATTCGGACGCCAGACCAACGACGAGCGCAGGCTGACCAGCGTCATGGACGCGGGCAACTACAACTACGGCCTGGTGGGCGGCGAGACCCTCATCGTCTTCGACAACGTGTTCGTGCCCAACGAGCGCGTCTTCATGGACGGCGAGAGCGAGTTCGCCGGCCTGCTGGTGGAGCGCTTCGCCACCATGCACCGCCAGAACTACGGCGGCTGCAAGGGCGGGGTCAGCGACGTGCTCATCGGGGCCTGCGCCCTGGCCACCGAGTACCAGGGCACGGCCAAGGCCTCCCATATCAAGGAGAAGCTGGCCGAGATGATGCACCTGGCCGAGACCATCTACGCCGGATCGGTGGCCTGCTCGGCCATGGGCTCCAAGACCAAGAGCGGGGCCTTCTATCCCGACCCGCTGCTGGCCAACTGCACCAAGCACAACGTGACCCGCCACATCTACGAGATATCCCGCCTGGCCCACGACGTGGCCGGCGGCATCCTGGCCACCATGCCCTCGGAAAAGGACTTTAAAAGCGCCGCGGTGGGCAAGTACGTACAGAAGTACATGGCCGGGGTGGGCGGGATATCCACGGAAAACCGCATGCGCATCCTGCGCCTCATCGAGAACATGACCAGCGGCACCGCCCTGGTGGAATCCATGCACGGGGCCGGCTCGCCCCAGACCCAGAAGGTCATGTACGGCCGCCTGGGCAAACTTGACATGAAAAAGAAACTGGCCGCCAGCCTGGCCGGGGTCAGCGAATAACATGACGGCGGGCAAGCCGCCGCGGGTCACGGCCACGTGGCGGCTTGCCCAGCCAACCTGAAGGAATATGGCCAGTTTTAACTAACAGGCATTAAGGCCTTGACTGATCAGTAATGGGTTCTATAAGCTTGGTTTCGAGATAATCGGCCGCCTTCACCGCCCCGCTGGCGTCCTGAACCCTGTGTCTGCCGCCGGTGTTTTTCCCGCTGTGGCGCGCGGATGTGGGCTGGAGGGGCCTGATAAAAAAAACGCCGCCGTGGCGGCCTGGAACCGGCAGGGTATAGCAAGTCATGGGCGCAGAGCGCAGACAACACGAAAGACTGATCCCGCGCAAGGACATGGTGGCCATCTTCGCGCCGACCCCCACCATGGCCAAGGTCAAGGACATCAGCCGGACCGGCCTGGGGTTGGAATACCTGGAAGGCAGCACCGAGGGACGGCATTGGGAAGAGGTCAACCTGTTCCTTTCCGACTCCAAGGACTATCTCTCCGCCCTGCCCTTCCAACTGGTCTATGATCGCCAGGCCCAGCAGGAGCCTCTGGAGCAGGCCCATCTACACAAGCGCGTCTGCGGGGTTCTCTTCGGCCCGGTCAGCGAATACCAGGCCGCCCAATTGGACCTGATCCTGAACCAGCACACGTCTCCCGCCTGAACCGCCCTTCAGGCATGATCTGCGCGGCGCCGGGGTTGAAGCCACCCCGGCGCGGGCATTTTAGGGGGCGGGAAAAAACGCGCCCCGGGCGCGGGGAGGCCGGCCCATGCAGGACGTTAGACAACGGCTGCGTCTGTTCCTCTACATCATGGCGGGGTTGCTGACGGGCGGCAGCCTGGCCTTCACCTGGGTGGAGAACCTGACCTGGGGCGACGCCCTCTACTTCACGGTGGTCACCGTGGCCACCGTGGGCTATGGCGACATCCACCCGGTCACGCCCCTGGGCAAACTCCTGGCCTCGGTGCTCATCCTTAGCGGGGTGGGCACCTTCACCGGACTGGTGGCCAACATCACCGAGGCCATGGTCAGCCGCGAGGAAGCGGCCCAGCGCCTGGAAAAGGTCAACCTGGTCTCGGGCATCTTCTATAGCGAGCTGGGCAACCGGCTGATGTCCCTGTGCGTGGCCGCCGACCCCGAGCGGGAGCAGGCGGCTGGCCATTTCCTGGTGCGGGGAACCTGGCAGGAAAAGGACTTCGCCGCGGCCTCGGCCTTCTCGCGGCAGAGAAAGGCCAGAATAGACCCCCATCTCATCGACCTGGCCCAGGTGCGCTCCATGCTGGAGGAAAAACACGACCTGCTCCTGCGCCTGCTGGAAAACCCCCAACTGCTGGAGCACGAGACCTTCACCGACCTGCTGCGCGCCACCTTGCACCTGCGTGAAGAACTGATGCACCGCCCCAGCCTGGAGGGCCTGCCCGAGAGCGACCTGCATCACCTGCGCGGGGACACGGAAAGGATGTACCAGCTTCTCTCCACCCGCTGGCTGGGCTATCTCAAGCACCTCAAGAGCAACTACCCCTATCTTTTCTCCCTGGCCGTGCGGCTAAATCCCTTTGATCCGGAGCGCTCGGTCATCGTGCGCTGATGGCCTCA
>CAZLSD010000013.1:20530-21947 GCA_964561775.1 uncultured Desulfarculus sp.
CGGCGCAGGCTGGCCCGGCGCGCGGCGTAATCCGGCAGCAGACCGGCCACCAGGCCCCAGAAGCGGGGCGAGTGCCCGCGCGCCAGCAGATGGCAGGCCTCGTGGGCGGCCACGTAGTCGGCCAGTTCGGGCGGGGCCATGACCAGACGCCAGTTGAGGCGGATGCGGCCGTCGGCCGCGCAGCTGCCCCAGCGGCTTTTCTGATCCCGGACGAGCACCACGGGCGGGGCCAGGCCCAGGGCCTGGGCGAAACCGGCCACCCGGCCCGGCAGGTCACGGGCGGCCAGGCGCAGGTACCAGCGCTGCAAGGCCCGGCGCACCTGTTCGGTCTGCTGGCCGGGCTCCAGGCCAGGGGGCACGGCCAACAAGATGCCGCCTTGATCCAGGCGCGGCGACCACAGCGGACCCTGTTCAGTCCCGCCCAGGCGCAGTTGATAGGCCTGGCCGGCCAGCAGCAGCGCCTCGCCGCCGGCAAAGAGCCGGGCTGGCCGGGGCAGGCCCTGCTCCTTTAGCCAGGCCTGCTGCTTGAGCAGCCAGGAGGCCCGGCTGGCCAGGGCCTCCTCGATGGCCCGCCGCCCCAGGCTTAAGGGCGCACGCACCACGATGCCGCGGGCGGGGTCCACCAGGATGGCCACTCCGCGCCGGCGGGGACGGCGCTCCAGCAGGTAATTCACTTCGCCTTGGGGCAGGACCAGCCGCAGGGACTGGACGGGCGGGGGCATCAAGCCAGACCGGCCAGGGCCAAAAGCCGCGCCCAAAGCTCCTCGCGCCCCTGGCCGCTCAGGGCTGAGAACAGCACCGGAGCCGGGTCATAGGCCTTGAGCTGGGACTTGAGCTTGGCCAAGCTGGCGGCGGCCTGGCCGCGGGAGAGCTTGTCGGCCTTGGTGACGGCCAGCACGATGGGTCTCTCCTGGGCGCGCAGCCAGGCCAGCAGGTTCAGGTCGTCGGGGTTGGGCTCGCGCCGCACGTCCAGGATGACCACCACTCCCTTGAGGCTGGGACGCCCGCTCAGATAGGCCTCGATCATGCGCCCCCAGGTGGCCTTGACCTCCAGGGGCACCTTGGCGAAGCCATAGCCGGGCAGGTCCACCAGGCGTAAGCTGTCGCCACCCAGGCTGAAGAAGTTGATCTGCTGGGTGCAGCCAGGCCGGGAGGAGATGCGCACCATCTTGCGCGTGCCCAGGAGCACGCGCAAAAGCGATGACTTGCCCACGTTGGAACGGCCGGCCAGGGCCAGCTCCGGAGGCCCCGGCGGGGGGTAATGCTGGGGCTTGACCGCCGAGAGCATGAACTGGGGGTTTTTGATCACTTTTTCCATGGCAGCATTGTACGCCGGCCAGGCGGGTTGACAAGCGGGCCGGTTACTGGAATCTTTGCCAAGACGCGCCCAGGCGGAAATGACCGCCTCCGTTACCTC
>CAZLSD010000013.1:22047-30438 GCA_964561775.1 uncultured Desulfarculus sp.
CCTGTTCATGCTGGAGGTGGAGGGCCGGGCGGCGGGCTGCCTGGGCTGGCGCCTCCTGGAGCCCGGCCTGGCCGACATCTACAATGTCATGTGGGGCGTGCCCGGCTACGGCGGCCAAGGGCTCATGGGCCGGGCCCTGCTTCTGATGTGCGCCCAGATCCTGGCCCAGGGCCCCTGGCCCATCATGGCCAAGGTGGTGGCCGGCAACCCGGCCCTGGGCTGGTACCTCAAGAATGGCTTCGTCATCGCCGACCGGCAAAAAGGGCATGACGAGGTGAAACTGGACCTCGACCGCTTCGCGCCGCCGGCCTTCCGGCGGCTGCCAGCCTAGGAGCGCCATGATCTCCGTCTTCGGATCCAAGGTGGGCCAGGAGGAGCTGGAGCAGATCCGCACCAGCCTGGAGAACCAGTGGATGGGCATCGGTCCCAAGACCGCCGCCTTTGAGCAGGCCTTTGCCCAGCGTCTGGGCCTGAGCGGCCTGGCCATGCTGGACAGCGGCTCCAACAGCCTGGTCATGGCCTTGAGGCTCTTGGAGCTGCCCGCCGGCAGCGAGGTCATCCTGCCCGCGCTCACCTGGATCGCCTGCGCCCACGCCGTGGTGCTGGCCGGTTGCCGGCCGGTCTTCTGCGACGTGGAGCTTGACACCCAAAACGTCTCGGCCCGCTTGATCGCCCCCCACATCACGCCCAGGACCAAGGCTGTCATGGTGGTGCACTACGCGGGCAAGCCGGTGGCCATGGACGAGGTGCTGGGCTTGGGCCTGCCCGTGGTGGAGGACGCGGCCCACGCCGTGGACTCATACCTGGACGGCCGGCCCTGCGGGTCCATGGGCGACGTGGGCATCTACAGCTTCGACGCGGTCAAGAACCTGGCCATGGGCGAGGGCGGCGGGCTCACCGCCCGCGACTCCGCCCTGGTGGAAAAGGCCCGCACCTGGCGCTATTGCGGCATCGGCAAGAGCGGCTTCCAGGCCTCGGCCGACAAGACCCGCTGGTGGGAGTACCAAATCTCCCAGGTCATGCCCAAGTTCCTGCCCAACGACATCATGGCCTCCATCGGCCTGGCCCAGCTGGCCAAGCTGGATCAGCTCCAGGCCTGGCGCAAGGAAATCTGGGAGATATACCAGCGCGAGTTCGCCGGCCTGGACTGGCTCATCCGGCCCCAGGACCCCGCGCCCAATGAGCAACACTCCTACTTCACCTATTTCGCGCGCCTGCCCGCGGGCAAGCGCGATGGGATGGCCAAGGCCCTCTACGACCAGGGCATCTACACCACCCTGCGCTATCACCCCCTGCACCTCTATCCCATCTACGGGGCGCAGGCCAAGCTTCCCTTGAGCGAGCAGCTAAACGAGGAGGGCCTCAATCTGCCCCTGCACCCCAACCTGAGCGCCGGGCAGGTGGACCAGGTGGTGGCCGCCGTGCGCGGGCTGGCCCGGCTGCTGTAGTGGGCCGAGCGCCTCGGCCGCCGTGGAGACGCCATCCATCCTACGAGGGACGGTTCCTTGCCAGGCATTGAGTCCGATTCCCGGGGCGACCGCCGCTACTACAAGCGGGCGGCCAACTTCGGTTTCATCTGGAACCTCCAGCACCGGCCCCGCCGGCGTCTGGTGCAACGCTTCCTGGAGCTGCTCCAGCCCCGCGCGAACGAGCGCCTGCTGGATTTGGGCGTGGCCGCCCTGCCCGAGCCCCTGGAGAACATCCTGGAGTGCTGCTATCCCTGGCCGCAGAATATCACCGCCTTGGGCACCGAGGACTGCTCCTTCCTGGCCGAGCGCTATCCGGGCCTGCGCTTCATGCGGGTTAGCTCGGGCGATCCCCTGCCCTTTGCCGACAACGAGTTTGACCTGGGTTTCTCCAACGCGGTCATAGAGCACGTGGGCAGCCGTCAGCGCCAGGCCGCCTTTCTGGCCGAGCTGGTGCGCGTCTCGCGCCGGGTTTTCATCTCCACCCCCAACCGCTTCTATCCCCTGGAGCTGCACACCCGCCTGCCCCTGCTGCACTGGCTGCCTCCCCGTATTTTCCGCGCCATCCTGGCCAGGCTGGGCATGGACTTCTACTCCCGCGAGGATAACCTCAATCTGTTGACCGCCCGGGAGCTCAAGGGTATGCTGCCGCCAGGCCCTTACCGGGTCAGGCTTTTCAGGCATTACTTCCTGGGCCTGCCCAGCAACCTGATCCTGATTGTCGAGAAGCCGTGACCTCCAGCCCCGCCGCTCCCCACACCTTTGCGTCAGCAGCTCCGCCACGAAACCAAGGCGATCCCCTGCCCGTGGCCGTGCTGGGCGCGGGGTGCGCCGGCCTGGCCGCGGCGCGCGCCCTGTTGGACCTGGGCCTGCCCGTGGTCATCCTGGAAGCTGCTTCGCGTCCGGGCGGCCTGGCCGGGGGGGTCAGCTTCGGCGACAACATCTACGAGTACGGCCCCCACATGTTCCACACCGGCGACCCCCAGATCATGGCCCACGTGCAGGGCCTGGCCGGGGACGCCCTCATCGAGTACCAGCGCACCATCAAGATCAAGTTCGCCGACGCCTTTTTCAACTTCCCCCTGGCCATCACCGACGTCATCACCAAGCTGCCGCTGGCCACGGTGGCCAAGGCCGGCCTTAGCTGGGCCTGGCACAGCCTGCTCCTGGGGCGCTTTGGCCGCCCGGCCCAGGAGAATTCCGAGACGGTGCTCCGGCGATCCTATGGCCAGGTGCTTTACGAGATATTCTTCAAAAGCTACATCGAGCGGGTGTGGGGGCTTTCGCCGGCCGCCTTCTCGCCGGCCTTCGCCCGCCAGCGCATTCCCAAGATGCAGATCATGGAACTCCTGGAGGGCGTGTTGCGCCGCGTCAAGGGGCGGCAGGTCAAGCAGGTGCGCCCCGACGACTTCGTGGAGACCCTGGACGGAACCTTCTACTCCACCCGCCGGGGCTTCTCCCTCATCACCGACCGCCTGGCCCGGGACGTGACCAGCCGCGGGGGCGACCTGCGCCTGGAGGCCAGGGTGCTGGGACTGGAGCGCCAGGACCGGCGCGTCACCCAGGTGCGCTACCAGCAGGATGGCCAGGAGCGTTCCCTGGCCTGCGCCGGGGTGGTCAGCACCCTGCCCGTTAACCAGCTCCTGCTTGGCCTGGAGCCGGCGCCCCCCGAGGAGGTCAAACAGGCCGCGGAGTCCTTGCGCTTTCGGCCCACGGTCTTCGTGGGGCTTTTGGTCAAGCGGCCCAAGGTGCTGCCCGCCTCCTTCATGTACTTCCGCGAGCACAGCTTCAACCGCATCTCCGACCTGGCCCAGTTCGGCATAGAGGTTCGCCCGGCCGGGCACACCATGCTGGTGGCCGAGATAACCTGCGAGGAAGAGGACCGCCCCTGGTCCGACGACGGCTTCGCCTTGGCCAGCGTGCTCAAGGAACTGGAGGCCGAGGGCCTGCTGCGCGCCGAAGAGGTGGCCGAGGCCCACGTCTACCGCTCGCGAGAGGCCTATCCGGTCTATCTGCTGGGTTACGAGGAGCAACTGGGGCGCTGCCTGGATTATGTGGAGAGCATGGCCAACCTGGAGACCGCCGGCCGCCAGGGGCGTTTCCAGTACGTCAACGCCCACGTGGCGCTCAAGATGGGTATGCAGGCCGCCCAGCGCCTGGCCCAGGATCCAGGTCTCAAGGCCTCGTAACCAAGGCCGATTCTCCGCGCCCGCCCGGTTGGCCCCCGCCTTTGTGTCAAGCGGCCGGTGGCTGCTATAATTATGGCGCGCCCAGCCATGCTTCAATAATCTGGCAGGATATGAACCGCATCCTCATCGTCGCCAAGCAGCCGGAGGTGTCGACCGCCCTGCGCGACTGCTTTGACCAGCAATACGTCCTGGAGCAGGTGGCCAGCCAGGCCGCCCTGTGGGCCCTGCCCAAGACCCGCCGTTTCGACTACCTGTTCGTGGACGTGGAGATATTGGGCGAGACGGCCAAGTTGGAGGGGCGTCTCCAACTGGCCGAGGCGGTGCACGCCCTGCGCGATCACTTTCCCGGCGCCCAGGTGGTGGTGATGACCCCGCCCCAGTTGATCCGCGAGGCGGTGAACGCGGTGCGCGCCGGGGCGGCGGACTACCTGACCTATCCCCTGGACCAGGCCGAGGTGGCCCACGTCAAGGAAGGCATCAAGCAGTCCTTCCGGGTGCACTCCGAGTTGCAGTACCTGCGCGACACCTTCTGGCGCGAGGACTCCCTGGAGCTGGTGCGCACCAACAGCCCGCTGATGCGCCGAGCCCTGGACAAGCTGCGCTCGGTGGCCCCCACCAAGAGCACGGCCCTCTTGATCGGCGAGACCGGCACCGGCAAGGAGGTGCTGGCCAAACTGATCCACCGCCACAGCCACCGCCGCGAGCGCCCCTTCATAAGCGTGCACTGCGGGGCCATACCCGACGCCCAACTGGAGAGCGAGCTGTTCGGCCACGAGAAGGGGGCCTTCACCGGGGCCATGCGCCGCAAGCTGGGCAAGCTGGAGATCGCCGACGGCGGCAGCATCTTTCTGGACGAAGTGGCGGCCATCACCGCCCCGGCCCAGATCAAGCTTCTGCAGGTGTTGCAAGACAGAACCCTCCAGCGCCTGGGCGGGGACAAGACCATCGAGGTGGATGTGCGCATCATCGCCGCCACCAACCTGGACCTGGCCGCCATGGTGCGGGAGGGGCGCTTCCGCTCCGACCTGTTCTACCGCTTGAACGTCTTCCCCATCGAGATACCCAGCCTGCGTGATCGCAGCGAGGACGTGCCCCTGTTCGCGGAGCTGTTCTTGACCCGGCTCAACAAATATTACGGCAAGGGCATAAGCGGCATCAACGACGAGGTCATGGAGGCCTTGCAGCAGTATTCCTGGCCCGGCAACATCCGTGAGCTGGAAAACCTGGTGGAGCGGGCCTACATCCTGGAGACCACCAGCACCCTCTCGCCCGAGGGCTTCCCCAGCGACCTGATGGACGGGGGGCGGCCGCCAGGGGCCAAGGCCGACGTCAAGCTGACCCTGGCCCAGGCCCGCCGCCAAGGGGTGGACCGCCTGGAGCGGGAGTATCTGCACCAATTGCTCACGGTGAACAAGGGGCGCATCAAGACCAGCGCGGCCATGGCCGGCATCACCACCCGCCAACTGCACAAGCTGATGGCCAAGCACGTCCTGGACAAGGCCGATTTCAAGTAGGACGGCGCACGCCTAATATTCACCCTATCATCGCCAGGCAAGTTATAATACGCGCAGCAGGTTCCTTTCCGCCTGCGCGGGGGAACCCGGGGCGATAGTAATGAGGCAAACCCAAACGTCCGCGTAGCCCGCCTATCGCGCGGGCCGCCAGGAGGAAGGCGCCATGCCAGCCAAAAAGCCGGACTACTTCAATGCCTTGTATGAAGTGGCCAAGGTGATAAACGCTTCCCTGGACCCCTCCCAGGTGCTGGAGGAGATCGTGCATGCGGTGGCCGAGGCCATGGGGGTCAAGGCCTGCGCCCTGCGCGTCTTGGGGGCGCGGCGCAAACGCCTGCTCCTGGGGGCCTGCTGGGGCCTGTCCGAAGGCTATCTGCGCAAGGGGCCCGTGCTGGTCAGCGAGAGCGGCATCGACCAGAAGGCCTTGAAGGGCGACCAAGTCTACCTCAAGGACGCCCAGACCGACCCCAACTTCCAGTACGGCGACCGGGCCAAGGCCGAGGGCATCCGCTCGGTGCTGGCCGTGCCGCTCAAGGTGGGCAAGAAGGCGGTCGGAGTGCTCAGGGTCTACTCGGCCACCACCCGCCAGTTCAGCGAGGAGGAGACCCGCTTCCTGGAGGCCGCCGCCAACCTTAGCGCCATCGCCCTGGAGAACGCCCGCCTGCACCAGGCGCTCAAGAAGGACTACGACCTGCTGGTGGCCCACGGCAACCGCTTGGACGATAATTAAAGGAGAGGTGGCACATGGTGCGCATCGGCATAAACGGCTTCGGCCGCATCGGTCGGCAGGTCTTGAAAGCCATCCTGGAGCGCTATCCCCAGACCCTGTCCGTGGTGGCGGTCAACGACCTGGGCGACGTGGCCACCAACGCCCACCTGTTCCGCTATGACACCAACTATGGCCGCTTCAACGGCCAGGTGGAGATCGTGGGCGACAGCTTCGTCATCAACGGCCAGTCCATCAAGAACTTCAGCTTCCGCGATCCCCAGCAGATACCCTGGTACGAACTGGGCGTGGACCTGGTCATCGAGAGCACCGGCCTGTTCCTGACCGGCCCCAAGGCCACGCCCCACATGGAGGGCGGCGGGGCCAAGAAGGTCATCCTCTCCGCCCCGGGCAAGGAGATCGACGCCACCTTCGTCATGGGGGTGAACCATCTGGACTACGACCCCAAGAAACACCACATCGTCAGCAACGCCTCCTGCACCACCAACTGCCTAGCCCCCCCAGCCAAGGTCATCCATGACCATTTCGGCATCATCAAGGGCTTCATGACCACGGTGCACGCCTACACCAACGACCAGCGCATCCTGGACCTGCCCCACAAGGACCTGCGCCGGGCCCGCGCCGCGGCCATGAACATCATCCCCACCACCACCGGCGCGGCCAAGGCCGTGGGCCTGGTCATCCCGGAGATGAAGGGCCGCCTGGACGGCTACGCCCTGCGCGTGCCCACCCCCACGGTCTCGGTGGTGGACCTCACCGTTACCCTGGCCAAGAAAACCAACACCGACGAACTGCGCCAGGCCCTCATCGAGGCGGCCAACGGACCTCTCAAGGGCTTCATGGCCTGCGAGAGCGACCGCCTGGTCTCCAGCGACTTCAAGGGCGATCCCCACTCCTCCATCGTGGACCTGGAGTTCACCCAGGTGCTCAGCGAGGACATGGCCAAGCTGGTGACTTGGTACGACAACGAATGGGGCTATTCCTGCCGGGTCTCTGACCTGGCCAACTACATGGCGGAGAAGGGATTGTGAAATACTCCTTTACCCGGCTGCTGCCCCTGGGGGGGGCGCTGCCCCTGGGGGGGGCGGCCGCGGCCTTGACGGTCATGCTGGCGCTCCCGTTGCCCCCCGTGCTGGCCCAGTACCGCAATCCCCCGGCCAGCCAGGAAGTGCTGCCCGAGGTGGAGGTGGTCACCGGCACCATCATCAGCGGCCCCAAGGGAATCTTGCTCAAGGCCTCCGATGGCGACTATCTGCTCAAGGGGCAGGACCTGTCCGGCCAGACCGGCAAGAAGCTGGCCGTCACCGGCATCGTCAGCGAGGATGAGAAGGCCGAACTGGTGCTGACCGTCAAGAGCTTCAAGCCAGCCAAGTAGCTGCCAGGGCGGCCGTGATCCTTATCACGGCCGCCCTTTTTTCTTGCCCGATCCCGCCCCCAATTCCCAATTCGTAACAGCGTGCGCCACAGCGGCAGCGCCCATGCCTGGGCCCAAAAGGGCAGCTCTGCGGATACGCCACGATTTATTTTTTATTATTAATTAGTTATCCGCCGCACTCCCTGTTGGGCCGGAGCGAAAGCTGCTTGGCACGGCATTTGCGCTAGGCATGGGCCGTAGCACTTCCCCCGCCAAGCAAGGAGTCCCCATGCCTTTCCTGGAAAGCGGCAGTCCCTTGAGACCTGGCCAGGAGCATATGCGCCGCATCGTGGTGAGCCTGCTCAAGGGCGGCGTGGCCAAAAGCGAGACCGCGGTCAACCTGGCCCACGGCCTGGCCCAGGCCGGGCAGAAGGTGCTCTTGGTGGACACCGACGTGCAGGCCCAGTGCAACGACATGCTGGGCCTGACCCCGGCGCGCGGCCTGGCCGATATCATCGCCGGCTGGTGCAGCCCCTTCGAGGCCCTGGCCCAGGCCAGGGACAACCTGTGGCTGCTGGCCGGGGGCAACGACCTGGCCGCGGTCAAGATGGAGATCGCCCGGCGGGAGATGGCCCCCGAGGCGGTGCTGGAAGAGGCCCTGGCGGATTTCGACCAGGAATTCAACGTGATGATCATGGACACCGCCCCGGGCTGGGACACCCTGCTGGTCAACGCCCTCTATTGCAGCCGCGAGGTGCTCTCGCCGGTCTCCATGGAGCCCATGGCGCTGTCCGGCCTGATGCGTTTCGAGGAGCGCCTGCAAGTCATACAAAAATACAACCCCCGCCTGACCCTGCGCTGGGTGGTGCCAACCTTCGTGGACGGCCGCGTGCGCAAAACCGAGGAAATCATGGCCCAACTCCGGGCGCGCTATGGAGATAAGGTCGCGCCGGGCATCAAGTATTCGGTCAAGCTCAGCGAGGCCCCGGCCTTTGGCAGGACCATCTACGAGCACGACCCCAAGGGTGTGGCGGCCCAATGCTATCTGGCGCTTACCCAGAAGGTCCTGCACGACGGCCCCTTGCCCCAGCCCGCCGCCGGCGGCCAGCGCCCAGCCCCCAGGTTGGCCGTCCCCGAGGGCGCA
>CAZLSD010000014.1:0-30076 GCA_964561775.1 uncultured Desulfarculus sp.
CGCCAAGATAATTCAAGCTTTCCGCCCACCCCCTCGGTTTTTTAGGAAGGGGGGGTTGGGGGGAAACCCTTTTTGCGCTGCAAAAAGGGTTTCCCCCCAAATCTTCCCCCTCCCCTCCTAAGGCTGATACATGCAAAGTGGCTCTTCGGCCATTTCGTCGCCGCTGACTTCATAGGCGCGGGCGCGGCAGCCACCGCAGACCTTGCGGTATTGGCAGCGGCCGCACTTGCCTTTTAGCTGGTCATAGTCGCGCAGGCGCAGGAACAGGGGGGACTCGCGCCAGATTTGGCTGAAGGGTTGCTCCGTGACATCGCCGGCGGAGAGCTCCAGGTAGCCGCAGGGCTGGACCTGGCCCAGGTGGGAGACAAAGGCGAAGCCGATGCCGCCCAGGCAGCCCCGGGTCATGGCGTCCAGGCCGTGGGTCTGGGGAGTGACCTTCTCGCCGCGCTGGTGGGCCTGCTCGCGGATGATGCGATAGAAGTGGGGCGCGCAGGTGGCCTTCATCTCCATGGGCATCTGGTATTTGCGCTGGGCGAACCAGGTGAGCACGTCCTCGTATTCGGCGGCGGTGATGATCTCGGCCGAAAGGGCGCGTCCCCGGCCGGTGGGCACGAGGAGGAAGATGTGGTGGGCCACCGCGCCCTGGGCCTGGGCCAGTTCTTGGATGGCCTCCACCCAGGGCAGGTTGGTGCGGGTGACCGTGGTGTTGATCTGGAACTCCAGCCCGGCCTGGCGGGCGGCGGCCATGCCGGCCAGCGCGCCATCAAAAGCCCCGGCCTGGCCCCGGAAGGCGTCGTGGCTGGCCGCGTCCGGGCCATCGATGCTGATGGAGAGCCGCTGGATGCCGGCTTCCTTGAGCTGGGCCGCGATGGACGGGGTGAGCAGGGTGCCGTTGACAGCCATGACCATGCGCAGGCCCAAATCGGCGCCGAAGCGGGCCAGGTGGAAGATGTCGGGGCGCAGCAGGGGTTCGCCGCCGGTCATGATGATGACGGGCTGGCCCAAGGTGCGCAGGTCGGTGAGCAGGGCCTCGCCCTGGGCGGTGCTCAACTCGCCGGGATAGTGCTGGTCTATAGCTCCGGCCCGGCAGTGCAGGCAGGAGAGGTTGCAACGGCGGGTGGTCTCCCAGGCCACCAAGCGCAGGGCCGGGGGCTGGCCAGGCTGGGGAACTGGGCCGCCAGGGTGGCCGTGGGGGTGGCCGCTGCCGTGAGTATGGGGGTGCATGAAGGCTCCTTGCTGGGATATTACGCTAGTTTAGCCGCGCAGACCTCTTGCGGCAACCGCGATAGCGCCATTGTGCAAAAACTGGTTGACACTTCTCGCCCGCAAGGCTATGTTTTCTTCTGAGCGAGCGCTCAGTCAGGTTATAAATTTCACTACCGGGTCATTATGACACCATCACGCGCCATGACCATGCCCGAGGCCGGCGCCCCCGGCTCACCCACCCGGGACATCCCCACCGAGGTCAAGGACGCTGGCCTGGTGGCCAAGCGCCGCCGCCAAATCGTGGACGCCTCGGTGCAGCTCTTCTTCCAGAAGGGCTTCCACAAGACCACCACCCGCGAGATAGCCAAGGCCGCCGGTTTTTCCATCGGCACCCTGTACGAGTACGTCACCAGCAAGGAGGACGTGCTCTACCTGGTCTGCCAGGCCATCCACCTGGAGATGGAGTCGCGCATCAAGGAGCGCCTGCGCTTCTCCGGACCGGCCGCCGCCGCGCTCAAGGCCGCCATCGAGGTCTACTTCACGGTCTGCGACCAGATGAGCGACCACATCCTGCTCATCTACCAGGAGACCAAGAGCCTGCCCCCCGAACCCCGGCGCTTCGTGCTGGCCCACGAGGAGCGCATCACCGAGATTTTCGCCGACCTGCTGCGCCGAGGCGTGGCCGACTATTCCTTGAAGCCCCTGGACCAGGCCCAGATCGGGCTCATGGCCCACAACATCACCGTGCTGGGGCACATGTGGACCTTCCGCCGCTGGGCTTTGAGCCCCCGCTACAGCCTGGAGCAATACCTGGCCCTGCAAAGCGCCCTCATTTTGGGCGAGCTTACGTAAACACCCCTTTCCTTTAAGGGAGCGCCGTCATGACCTTCGAGAGCCAGCCCTATCAGCCCAAGAATCCCGTGCGCGTGGTCACCGCCGCCAGCCTATTCGACGGCCACGACGCGGCCATCAACATCATCCGCCGCATCCTGCAGGGCACGGGCGTGGAGGTGATCCACCTGGGGCATAACCGGGCCGTGGCCGAGGTGGTGGAGGCCGCCGTGCAGGAGGACGCCCACGCCGTGGCCCTGTCCTGCTACCAGGGCGGGCACATGGAGTTCTTCAAGTACACCGTGGACCTGCTCCGGGAAATGGGCTGCCCCCACATCAAGGTGTTCGGCGGCGGCGGCGGGGTCATCGTGCCCGAGGAGTGCCGGGAGCTGGAGGCCTATGGGGTGAGCAAGATATACACCCCCGAGGACGGGCGCAAGCTGGGCCTGCAAGGCATCATCAACCACCTGGTGCGCTCCATCGACTATCCCCTGGCCGAGCAGGGCCAGCCCGACCTGGTGGCGGATATCTCCCCAGATCGTCCCGAACTGGTGGCCCGGGTCATCACCTGCGTGGAAAAGGCCGCCCTGGACGAGGCGCCGGAACTGGCCGCCTGGCGCGAGGCCCTGGCCGCCAAAACCGGGGGACGGCGCATCCCGGTGCTGGGCATCACCGGCACCGGCGGCGCGGGCAAAAGCAGCCTGACCGACGAGGTGTTGCTGCGTTTCTTGAACGACTTTCCCCAGGCCCGGGTGGCCATCCTGAGCGTTGACCCCACCCGCCGGCGCAGCGGCGGCGCGCTCCTGGGCGACCGCATCCGCATGAACAGCCTGGAGTCCACCCGGCTGTACCTGCGCTCCCTGGCCACCCGGGGCAGCGGCATGGAGATCAGCCGCGGGCTGGCCGACGTGATCAAGGTGGCCCAGGCCGCGGGCTATGACTTGGTTATTTCCGAGACCGCCGGCATAGGCCAGGGCGACGCCGCCGTGGTGGACCTGGTGGACGTGAGCCTCTACGTCATGACCAGCGACTTTGGCGCGGCCTCCCAGCTCGAGAAGATCGACATGCTGGACTTTGCCGATCTGGTGGCCATCAACAAGTTCGACCGCCGGGGGGCGGAGGACGCCCTGCGCGACGTGCGCAAGCAGCTCCAGCGCAACCGCGAGGCCTGGCACACCCCCACCGAGGAGATGCCGGCCTATGGCACCATCGCCAGCAAGTTCAACGACGACGGGGTGACCGCTCTCTATCTGGCCCTGCTGGCGGCCATCAAGGACAAGACCGGGGTGGAGATGGCCAGCCCCCGCCCCCGCCCGTCCCTCAGGCACTCCTCGGACAAGACCATCATCGTGCCGGCCGAGCGCACCCGCTACCTGGCCGAGATCGCCGAGACCGTGCGCGCCTATCACGCCCAGACCGAGTCCCAGGCGGCCATGGCGCGCCGGGTCTGGCAGATGAAGAACACCCACGACTACCTGGCCCAGGCCGCCATGGATGAGCCGGGCATGCGGGCCGCCCTGGACCGCCTGCGCTCCGAGGTGCACAAGCTTGAAGAAGGCTACAGCGAGGAGACCCACCGCCTGCTGGCCCAATGGCCCCAGCTCCGCCAAGCCTACTCCGGCGCGGAGTATGTCTACAAGGTGCGCGGCCGCGAGTTCCGCGCGCCGCTCACCACCCGCTCCCTGTCCGGCTCGGAGATTCCCAAGGTCTGCCTGCCCCAGTGGGAGGACCCGGCCGAGACCTACCGCTGGCAGCGCTACGAGAACGTGCCCGGCAGCTTCCCCTATACGGCTGGCTGCTTCCCCTTCAAGCGCACCGACGAGGACCCCACCCGCATGTTCGCCGGCGAGGGCGACCCCTTCCGCACCAACCGCCGCTTCAAGCTGCTCTCCCGTGACGCCAAGGCGGCCAGGCTCTCCACCGCCTTCGACTCGGTGACGCTTTACGGCTGGGACCCGGACGAGCGGCCGGACATCTACGGCAAGGTGGGCAACAGCGGGGTCTCCATCTGCACCATGGAGGACATGCAGGTCCTCTACGACGGCTTTGACCTGTGCAACCCCAACACCAGCGTCAGCATGACCATCAACGGCCCGGCCCCCATCATGCTGGCCTTTTTCATGAACACCGCCATCGACCAGCAGGTGACACGCCTGCGCCAGGAAAACGGCCGCGAGCCCTCGGCCGAGGAGCGCCAGCGCATCAAGGCCATGGTGCTGAAAAACGTGCGCGGCACCGTGCAGGCCGACATCCTGAAGGAAGATCAGGGGCAGAACACCTGCATCTTCAGCGTGGATTTCGCCCTGCGCATGATGGGCGACATCCAGCAGTACTTCATCGCCAACCAGGTGAAGAACTTCTACAGCGTGAGCATCAGCGGCTACCACATCGCCGAGGCCGGAGCCAACCCCATCAGCCAACTGGCCTTCACCCTGGCCAACGGCTTCACCTACGCCGAGTACTACCTGTCCCGGGGCATGAACATCGACGACTTCGCGCCCAACTTGAGCTTCTTCTTCAGCAACGGCATGGACCCCGAATACACCGTCATCGGACGGGTGGCGCGGCGCATCTGGGCCGTGGCCATGCGCGAGAAGTACGGGGCATCCGCGCGTAGCCAGATGCTGAAATACCACATCCAGACCTCGGGGCGCTCCCTGCACTCCCAGGAAATCCAGTTCAACGACATCCGCACCACCTTGCAGGGCCTATGCGCCATCTATGACAACTGCAACTCCCTGCACACCAACGCCTATGATGAGGCCATCACCACCCCCAGCGAGGAGAGCGTGCGCCGGGCGCTCGCCATCCAGCTCATCATCAACCGCGAGTGGGGCTTAAGCAAGAACGAGAACCCCCTGCAAGGGGCCTTCATCGTGGAGGAGCTGACCCGCCTGGTGGAGGAGGCGGTGCTGGACGAGTTCTGCCGCATCACCGCGCGCGGCGGCGTGCTGGGGGCCATGGAGACCGGCTACCAGCGCTCCAAAATACAAGAGGAATCCATCTACTACGAAACCCTGAAGCACACCGGCGAGTTACCCATCATCGGGGTCAACTCCTTCCTGAACCCCCATGCCGATGAGCTGGCTCTAGAGTGCCGGGTGGAGCTGGCCCGGGCCAGCGAGGATGAGAAGCAGAGCCAGCTCGCCCGCCTGGCCGATTTCCAGCAGCGCCACGCCCAGGAGTCCCCCGCCGCCTTGAAGCGGCTGCAAGAGGCGGCCCTGGCCGGCGGCAACGTCTTCGCCGAGCTGATGGAGACGGTGCGCTGCTGCTCCCTGGGCCAGATCACCAAGGCGCTCTACCAGGTGGGCGGCCAGTACCGGCGGGGCATGTAGCTCAGGCCGGTCATGCCTGTCCCGCGCCGGGCAAAGCGCCCTGCGCTCAACAAACAGGGCGGGGGGTTGTCCCCGCCCTGTTTGTTGAGCAAGGCGTAAAGCCCGCATGACCTGGCGTCAGTCCAGCACCTTCAGGCGCTCCAGCCACTGGTTGGGATGATAGGGACGGTCGTCGGTCTGGGTTCCCACCACCGCCCCGTCGCCGCCGCGCCAGTAGTAGTTGCTGCCGCCGGGCACCTCCAGGCGCGTCCGGGTGTTGGGGTCTTCCACCAGCACCGTGCCCCGGATGGCCCCCCGCACGTAGCGGTCCATGGTGCGGTCCATGATCCGTTGGCGATTCTGGAAGGCCTGGTGGATCATGCTCGATATCTGCTCGTGGGTCTGGGCCACGATGGCGCTGACCTGGCCGGCGGTGCGCGACTGGCGGGCCAGCCAGGCCGGGTCCATGCGGAAGCTCTGGACCATGGCGTTGAACAGGGCCTGGGCCAGGGGCTCCTGATCGGGCTTGGCCAGATAGCCGCAGATCATCTCGGCCTGCCAGGTTCCCACCTGGTTGCCGCCCGGGGCGCTGACGAGCAAAGTCTTGACGAAGACGTAGCCCCGCTGCTCGCCCTGGGGTCCGGGCTTGACGAAGAAGACCTCGCCCAGGTCGGCCCGGATGGGCAGACCGGTGGCGGCATAGCCGGCCTGCACCTGGCGGGTCAGCTCGGCCAGCTGGTTCTCCCGCACCTGGCTGACCTGCCCCACCCGGCGGGGCAGATACCATTGCGCCGCGAACTGGGAACCGGGCAGATAGCGCATGACCATCTGCTTGAGGCCATAGCCAGAGTCGTAGGTGGAGCCCTCATGAAAACCGGTACGGCTCAGCATGGCGTTGGGCAGCGCCATGCTGGGGACCTGGGCGTCGCCGATGCGCACCAGCACCCCGCCGTCGGGGCTCTGCGCCAACAGCTCGGGCCGGGCGTCCACGGCGTGAAAGCGCTTGAGCCCGCCCTCCACCCGCCAGCCTTGGGGAACCTGGCAGGTGAAGGCCCCCTCCAGGGGATCGCTGAAGAGGCGCATGGCCGGCAGCCCCGGCGCGGAGGCCTGGCCGGCCTGGCCGGAGGCATCGGCATAAAGGAAACTTTTGAGCACGCCCAGGGCCTGGGGACCCAGGGAGGGCCAGGCCTGGCCGGTGGCCGCCGCCGCGTAGATCATGCCCCGGCCGTTATCCTGCACGGCCAGGGCCAGGCCCTGATAAGGCTGGCCGTTGACCAGATAGTCCAGGCGCGCGCTGGCCACCTGGGGTTGTTGGGAAAGCGCCTGGATTCGCGATACGCGCAGTTGGGGAAACACCTGGGGGAAGGCCCGGCCCATGTTTTGCAACAGACCGGGGGCCGGGGTATGTTCTTGCACGGGCTGGACCAGGGCCAGGGCCTGGGCCCCGGACTGGCCTGGGCCAGGGGCCAGGGCCAGGAAAGCCCCCTGCCCGCTCTCCCGCACCTGCCAGCCCAAGGGCAGCAACACCACCAGCCCCTGGGAACCCTGATGCACCCGCCAGCCCGGCGGCACCTCCAGGCGGCCGGCTGGGCCGGCCGGAGGCTCGGCGGCCCAGGCCAGGGGGGTCAGGCCGCTCAGGCACAACCAAACGCCAATAAGCAAAGCAGGCAACCGGTTCATGTTCCCCATCCAAGCGCAGGCCGGAAAAGGCCAGAGGCCAAGACCCTCACCAGCGCCGCCGCAAAACGGCCTCGATCTGTTCCACGCTGACCCTGCCCAGGCCAAACATATCGTCCTTCTCAAACCAGGCCAAAAATCGCTTTTCCTTCTCCACGGCGGCCGGGCCGTCGATGGGCGGTCCATAATAAGTGGCATGTATATCGTCGCGGGTGAGCAGGGCCTGGTAGACGCCATCCCGCCAAATCACCACCACCGCCGCGTTGCTGTCGCAATCATGGGGTTTGCAGCCCCGCAGTCTAATGGCCTCGCCATCGCCATCGATGGGGGTCTGCACCCGCGATACTTCCCAGTACAAGGAGAAGTCCTCGCCAAACAGGGCGCGCAGACGTTTTAGCACCTGTTTGTCGCGCTCGATGCCGTGCTGGGCGTACTTGTCGACGTACCGCTCCAGCTTGGCCTCGGCCGCCGCCTTGCCTTTGCCCTCCTTGGCGGCAAGGTAATCAGTTTGCGCCCGTTCCACCAGCTGCACCGTGTACGCCGGCGCGGCCTCGCCGGCGGCGGTCGAGGCCGCGCCTTGATCGGCGCGCTCCGGCAAGCCCTGGCTCCAGCCCGGCCTGGCCAGTAAAAGGGCCAAGCCACAGAACCAACAGACGCCCAACAGGTAAAAACGCGGCTGCGACATGGCTTCTCCTTCCATGATGGGCAGCCAAACGGCTTGGCCGCAATACGGGCGTTTACCAGCGCCGCCGCAAGGCCGCCTCGATATGATCCACGTTGCGCTGGCAGGGAGACAGCACCTCCGTGTCGCGCATCCATCGCAGGAAGCGCTTCTCCCTATCAACATCCTGGGGGCCTTTGATGGGCGGGCCGTAGTAGGTGGAGTGGACGTCATCCAAGGTGATGACGGCCTGGCTGGTCCCTTCCTGCCAGAGCATGACCAAGGCGGCGTTGCTGGCGCAGTCATGGGCCTTGCAGCCATCCAGGACGATGAAGCTGTCGTTGCCCGCGATGGGCGACTGCACGCCCGATACCCGCTGGTAGACGACATACTCCGTCCCGAACAGATCCCGCAGGCGCTGACGCACCTGTTTGTCCCGTTCGGCGGATTCAAAGGCGTACTTGCCCAGGAAGCGCTTAAGTAGAGGAGCGGTGGTCTTGCCTTTTTTTCCGCCAGCGCTGGCCAGGATCGCCTGCTCCCGCTCCAGCAGCCGCACCGTGGGCCCAGCAACGGGCTGGCCGGCGGCGGGCTGGGCCGCGCCCTGAATGGAGCGCTCCGGCGAAACCTCCGTCCAGACAGGCCCGGCCGTCAGGAGGACCAAGCCGCAGAGCCAACAGGCGCACAGCAGACATGAACGCGGCGAAGGCATGGGTCCTCCTCCCATGATGGGCAGCCAGGCGGCTTGGGCGGGCCGCCTGGCAGAAACTATAACCCCGCAGCCGGCCCCATGTAAACGCGCCGGCCAGCCAGAGCCTTGGGGCCTCAGGGCCTGGCCGCCCGTCTGGACTTGCCCCTGCGCCGCGCCCAAGAGAACACCCCTTGCCCGACCATGGCCGCGCCTCCGGCCAGGCTGAGCAGCCACAGAGTTTCGCGCGCCCAGGGCTGGCTGGCCAGGGCGGGCAGGTCCCAGCAGTGCAGGAAGCGGTAGAGCCAGCGGTTCATGCGTTGCGCCCGGGTGCAGGAATGGACCAGGCGACCGCTGGCGGGCGACAGGTAGACCCAGGTCTGGTCTGGGTCGTCGTACCGCAAACGCAGCAGGGGGAACTTGTTCTTGCCTGGACGGGGGTCCAGGTGCAGGTCGGCTTGCCAGAGCATGTCCTGCCCACGCGCTTGCCCCGCCAAGGGCAGGCCCCGCGCCGCCGCCAGCAGTTCGCCGTGCCCCAGGTTGTTTTGGGGCAGGGCGCGGTCCTGGTCGGCCGCCCGCAGCATGGTGCGGCCTTGCTGGCCTCGCGCCAGGTACCAAGGTCGGCCGCCCAGGAAAAGCAGCTCCATCTGGCGGACCTTCATATGCTGGGCAAAGTCGCGCATGGCCTGGGCAGGCTCCAGCGGAACAGGTTGGGGCTGGGCGGGCGACGCGGCCAGGGCCTGGGCCAATTGCCGCTGGCTGGGCTCGGAGTGGTGCCACTGGAAGGGACCCAGGGAGAGCAGGCCGGAAAAGACCCAGGTCAGGCAGGGCAGGCCGAAGATTAGCCCCAAGAAGAGATGCCCGCGGCGCGGCCCCAGCCACAGGAAGCGGCGTCTACGTCCCTTGGGCGACCAGCCTTGCCCCCGCCAGCCTTGCCAGGCCAAGACGCCCCCGCTGATCAATTGCGCCATGCCCAGCACGCACAGCCACATGATGAGTTGCCGCCAAAAATCCTTGTCGGCGCGCAAAGGGGTGAAATAGAGCCAATGGGTGACCGCCCCGCACCAGCCCCAGAAACGCTGGCGGGCCGTGGAGCTTAAGCATATCTCACCGCTGACCGCCGAGACGTATACCTGCGTGCCCTGGGGGTCGTCCAAGGCCCACTTGAAGATAGGGAAAAGCCTGGGCTCGCCGCCGCTGCCCACGCTCCACTGGTCAGGGCGGGAAAGCGCCTCCAACAAACGGGGCTGACCGCCCCAGGCCTGGGAGACCACCCGCCCGGCCATGTCCTGGTTCATGCCCGGCAGGAGCTGGCCGTCGTCGGCCCAGACCACCGCCCGGCCTCCCTGCCCATCCCGGCAGAAGTAGGCCGGCCGTTGCTCCAGGGTCTCCAGGCGCATGGAGTCGAAGGCCCCAGGCAGCCCGCTGCGGGACCAGGCCTGGGCGAAGCCGATGTTAACCCCGGCGGGATCTAGCGGAGGCAGCAGGCCCAGACGTTGCTCTGGACGGGCGTGGTCGCGGGGCATGGGCGAAAACAGCATCACCGCGCCAGAAACCAGCCAGGCCAGGAACAGGGGGGCCAGGCACAAACCAAAAAAACGGTGCAGCCTGATCAATTTGCGTTTGGGGGTCATGACCTGGTCTCCATCGGAAGGAAGGGAGCCTTCCCGGGCCGCGACGAACCCGGCCCGGGAAGGCCCGCCGAAAAGCGGCGCCAAGCCGCCCGTCTAGAAAGTGAAGGTGTAGCTGAGCACCACGTTGAAGGGCACTCCCAGTCCTTCATAGATATAGGACTGACCCAGGGCGTCGGTGCCTTTGTAGATCTGGGAGGCGTAGCGCTCGTCCAGGATGTTTTCCAGGCGCAGGTTGACCCGGTGCCGCTTGTCCGCGCCAAAGGCCACGAAGGCGCTCCAGTCGGCCGTCCAATAGCGTCCGTACTGGACGCCGTAGTCCCACATGGGCCCCACGTAGCGCCCGGTAATATCCGCCCCCAGCAGGTACTTGGCCACCGGCTGCCGCCAGGCCAGGTACACCTTGGCGAAATACTCGGGGATGCGGTCCAACTGCCCGGTGCTGCCGTCGGCCTCGGCCTGGGTGTAGGTGTAGCTGCCGCCCAGGGTGAAGCCCTGCCAGGGGCCGACCGAGGCCCCGGCCTCGTAGCCGCGCACCGTGCTTTCGCCCGCGATGTTCACGTAGGTGTCGCCCGAGGTGGAGATGCGGTCCTTCATGTCCTGCTGGAACAGGCCAACGTCCCAGTGGAACAGGCCCCAGGTTCCCTCCAGGCCCAGGTCCAGGTTGAAGCTCTCCTGAGGCTTCAAGTCGGGGTTGCCGTAGCGGCCGCTGTCCTGGTCGTTGCGCCAGAGCTGCTCGGCCGTGGGCAGCACGAAGGAGGTGCCCACGTTGCCGCGCACGAAGACGCCCTTGACCAGGGGATGGCGGGCGCTGAAGTTCCAGATGGTCTTGTCGTATTCACCGGTCTGGTTATAACGCAAGCCCAGGCCGGTCTTGAGCTTGGGCAAGAAGGCCAGGTGGGGTCGCAGTTGGGCGAAGATGGCCTTGACCTCCTCGTGCTCGGTGTAGATATCGGTCACCGCGTCGTCGCCGTAGTAGTTCTGATAGTCCAGGCCGGCCAAGAGCTCGTGGCCATCGCCGAAGCGGTAGCTGGAGAGGAGGTTGACGCCCCAGTCCTGGAAGCCCCAGTTGGCGTCCTTCCAGTCATAGACGCCTGTCAGGCGCTGGCGCGTGTAGTCGGTCCACCAGCGGTGCATGAAGGACTTGATGTAGTAGGAGAAGTTAGGGGTGATGTCGTGGTCCAGCTTGAAGATGAACAGGTCCTGGGTGCGATCGTTGACGGCCTGACGCATATTGGGATATGCGTATTCGAATTCCCCCTCGTCGCGCTGGAAGTGGAGGTTGATCACGGCCTTGCCCGCCAGGTCCAGCTCGCCCCTGTACTTGGCTCCCAGGTTGGTGCGCCAATACTCGCGCGAGACGTAGTTGCCGTTGCCCATGCGCTTGAAAACCTGGTCGTCGAAATGTTGATAGCCCTGCCAGCCGTCGTTGGAGGCGAAGACCATGAGCCCGTGGTTATCCCAGCTCTCCGAGACGTAGGCGTTGGTGTCGTGGAAGCGGTAGGAGCCGGCCGCCGCGCCCACCTGCCCGCTTAGCTGCTTGGTGATCGGCTTGGTGATGACGTTGATGACTCCGGCGGTGGCCTCGGTACCGTAGAACAGGCCCTCGCCGCCGTATAGCACCTCGACCCGGTCGATGAGGTGCACGCTGATGAGATCCAGATAGCCCTTGCCATAGAGGCGGTTGTTTATGCGCACGCCGTCGATGAGCCAGAGAATGGTCTCGCTGCCGTGCAGATACTGGCGGGCGTAGTCGCCGCGGCCGGTCTTGACGGCGATGAACAGGCCAGGCGCCAGCCCCTCCAGGGCCTGGTAGAGGTCGGCATAGCCAGCCTCCTCGATCTGCTGGCCGGTGATGACCGTGACCGGGTGGCCATATTCGGCCAGTTCGGCGGAGAGCCTTTCCTCGATTTGCCGGCCCGAGACCACCACCTCGGCCAGTTGGCTGGGGGGTTGCTCCTGAGCGGCCAAGGCGGGCAGAGCCGCCCCCAGGGCCAGAAGAACCGAAAACAAAACGCGAAAACAAAACAAACGCATTGTTATCTCCCGATATTTCCCTAACAATCCATCGGTGTTGTCCTTCCGCCCGGCGCTGAAAAGGTTCCTTTTCTCCCAAAAAGCGGACGCTGGCCGGACGGGGATGATTGCTTGGCGGCTCTGGCGCTCTCAGGGCATGACGTCCTCCCTTCTGCCCGGCGCGCGGCTCGTCACCCCCCTGGGCGAGGAGGGAGACGGACCGTGCGGTCTTGCCGCGGAAGACGGGAGGACGCTAATCGGCAGGCGGGAAAACAGAGCGTGGGCTGATGGGACGCCAGCTGCGCCAGCGCGGCCCGCCCGAAAAACCAAAGGCCCTGGAAACCATCAAATGGTTTCCAGGGCCTGCACCCTATTCCTTCGCCCCTGGCATCCGCCCGGCCTCCGCGGACCGGTTGGCGGTTTATGTCGCGCGGGCAGGTCTTCTGGCTACCGGGTCGACCTACTCTCCGCGCCTTCCCACCCCTTGACAGAGGCAGTGGCTTGTCTGCGGATTTCGTCTCCGGACACAGCGGCGGGACCGCGACGGATTCGCACCGTCTTCCCTATTGAGCCCCGAGGGGCGCCCTGCGCGTACTATGTGGATTCCAGCGTATGAAACGCTATCCGCCCATAGCACAGATACCATGGTTGGTCAATTTTTTCTTTCCGCCCTACTGCGCCCAACCCGGCCCCCCGGGGCAACATCCGATTCTGGCCCCGTTTTCTGGTCAAAGAGGCCAGGTTGGGGCGGCATATGACCTGGCGACGGTGATTCCTATGAATAATCTGGCCCCGAACAAGTATAATTTTGACATAGGATCAAGTTTCCCTGACTCAATCGTCTCCGGCGCTTCCCTTGGCCCTATCAACCTGGAGGTTGCCGTGAAAAAGGACAAACGCGGAAAGCTCCCCTGGATATTTCTGTTCATGCTGCTCCTTTTGGGCATGGAGGGGTGTTCTGAGAATGGTCCGGCCCAAAAATCGGCGGCCGTGAAGGTGGGAGCGCTTTTCCCCATGAGCGGCGACTTGGCCGACAAGGGAGCGGACAGCGCCAACGGGGTGCGCCTGGCCGTGGATGACGTGAACGCGGCAGGAGGGATCCTGGCCCTGGGCGGGGCCAAACTGGAATTGATCCTGGGCGACACCCAGGGTCGGCCCGAGATAGGGGCCGAGGAGGCCGAGCGCCTGATCCGGGGCGAGGGCGTGGCCGCCCTCATCGGAACCTACCAGAGCAGCGTGACCAAACCCGCCACCCAAGTGGCGGAACGCCTGGAAACGCCCTTTTTGGTCAGCATCTCCATCGCCGACGTGATCACCGAAAGGGGCTTTCAATACACCTTCCGCATCCAGCCCCAAGCGCGTTTCTACGCCCGGGATCAAGTGCTGTTCCTGAAAGACATGGAGCGTCTGGTGGGTTATTCCGTGCAGCGGGTGGCCTTGCTGCACGAGAATACCGATTTCGGCACCTCCGCCGCTCTTTCCCAAAAAACCGCCCTGCGCGAGCATGGCCTGGAGATGGTCTCCGAGGTCAGCTACCAGGCCGAGGGGGTGAAGGACCTTAGCGCCGAGGTGGGGCAGACCCTGGCCGCCCGGCCCGACGCCATTTTGGCCGTCACCTATCTCAAGGACTGCGTGCTCATCCGTCAGGCCATGGCCCGGCAGGGATCGCGCGTGCCTCTGCTGGACACGGCCGGCGGCGCGGTGTCCCCCGAATACATCTCCATGCTGGGTCCGCTGGCCGAGGACACCCTGACGGTGGCCGAGTTCTCCAAGTTCACCGCCGGAGGCCGGGAGCTCAACGGCCGCTTCCGGGCCCGTTTCGGCGTGGACATCACCGGCGACAGCGCCCACGCCTATCAGGCGGTGCTAGTGCTCAAAGACGCCCTGGAGCGCGCCGGCTCTGCCAACCGGGAAAAACTGCGCGCGGCCCTGGCCGTCACGGACCTGCGCCGGGGCCCCCAGATGGTGCTGCCGGCCGAGCGCCTTCGCTTCGACGCCCAGGGACAGAACCAGTTCGCCAAGCTCTTCGTGGCCCAGATCATCGCGGGTGAGTTGGTGCCGGTCTGGCCGGACCAATACTCCGCGGCCAAGATAAATATCAGGAGATAGCCGAGCCCATGACCCAGCTGGACTTTAGCGGCCTCTCCGCGCCCCGGGCGCGCTCCAGCCTGGCCACCCGCTTGACCTGGGTTTCCCTGCTCATGGTGACCCTGGCCATTGGCGTGCTGGGAGCCGGGCTCATTCACCTGGCCACCCTGACCCAACGCCAGAGCGCCTTCCGCCTGCAACAGCAGAGCGCGGCCCAGGTGGCCCAGCTTATTTCCAGCTACATGAACACCGCGGTCAGCAGGCTGCGTTTCTTCTCGCAGAGAGCCTCCCTGATCACCCAGTCCCCGCGCGCGCAAAAGAACACCTTGGACACCATGCTCACGACCAGCCAGCCCCTGTACAGCCAGATCAGCCTGCTGGATCGTGGGGGCAAGGAGTTGCACAAGGTCTCCCGTTTTCATACCTACCTGCCCCAGGAACTGGGCAGTCAGGCCGACAGCCCGGCTTTCCTGGCCGCCATGGCCGGGGAAACCTATCTGGGTCCGGTGGGCATCTCCATGGACAGCGGCCTCTTGTTCGTGACCCTGGCCATGCCCATCGTTTTGCAGCCCGCCTCCATAGAGGGTGTTCTGTGCGCGGAGGTCAACCTTAGCCAGCTCTGGCAGGATGTCGCCCGCATCGACGTGGGCCGTGGAGGCTACGCCTATCTGGTGGACGGCAAGGGCCACTTCGTGGCCTATCATAAACTGGCCACGGTGATGCAACGGCACGGCGAAGACCTGGCGGTCCTGCCTCCGGTGGCCGAGTTCATGTCCGAGCGGCAATCCACGCCCGGGCCGGCCCATGAATATGCCGGGCTGGGGGGAGAAAAGGTCATAGGCGCCCAGGCCCGCATTCCGGGCACTCCCTGGGCGGTGGTGGTGGAATGGCCCACCCAGCAGGCCTATGCCGGCATCGCCAGCATGCAATTCTATCTATATGGACTCACCTTGCTGGCCATCCTTTTGGTGGGCGGAGTGGTGTTGCTGGTATCGCGCCGCCTGGTGCGTCCCATCAGGGACCTGACCCTGGCCGCCCAGGAGATGGCCCAGGGCAACCTGGACATAGAGACCAAAGAGACCCAGCGCAGCGACGAGGTGGGCGCCCTTTCCCAGGCCTTCAGCCACATGCAAAGAGAGCTGAAACGCCTATACGCCGGATTGGAAGACAAGGTGGCGCAGTTGGAGGAGCTGCACCAGGCCCTGCGCCACAGCGAGGCCCACTACCGTTCAATCATCGACAATTCCATCGAGGGCATATTCCAGAGCTCGCCCGGCGGGCGGGTAATCAACGCCAACCCGGCCTATTGCCGCATGCTGGGCTATGAATCGGCCCAGGAGGTCTACCAGGCCCTGACCGATCTCGGCCGCCAGGTCTACGTGCGCCCCGAGGACCGCCTCACATTCAAGAGAGTCATCGAGGAGCAAGGGAAGATTACGGGCTTTATCACCCAGTTGCAGCGCAAGGACGGCTCCAGGATATGGGTGTCGCTCAACGCGCGCGCCGTGCGGGACGAAAACGGGCACACCCTCTATTACGAAGGCATGATCGAGGACATCACCTCCCAGCGCCAGGCCGAGGAGAAACTACGGCTAAAAACCGAGGAACTGGACCGTTACTTCACCGGCAGCCTTGATCTGCTTTGCATCGCCGACACCCAGGGCTTCTTCCGCCGTCTGAATCCTGAATGGCGGCGCACCCTGGGCTATGAGCTGCACGAATTGGAGAATCGCAGCTTTATGGAACTGGTGCACCCGGAAGACCAGGAAGGCACCCTGCGGGCCGTGGGCTCCCTGGCGGAGGGACAGGAAGTATCCTTGTTCGTCAACCGCTACCGCCGCAAGGACGGGACCTACCGCTGGCTGGAATGGCGCTCCTATCCCGCGGGCAACCTGATCTACGCCGTGGCGCGCGACATAACCGAGCGCATCCAGGTGGAGCAGGCCCTGCGCGAATCCGAGGTCCGCTTCAAGGTCTTGAGCGAGAAGTCGCCGCTGGGCATAAGCCTGATAGACCACCAGGGGCGCTACCGCTATCTCAATCCCGCCTTCGTCAGGATGTTCGGCTATGGCCTTCAGCAGATCAAGACCGGCCAGGACTGGTTCACCCTGGCCTTTCCCGACCCGGAATACCGCCGGGAAGTCATCGCGGCCTGGCAGGAGGACTTGGCGGCATATCCCGAAGGCGAGACCCGGCCGCGCGTATTCGTGGTGCGTTGCCTGGACGGCGGCGACAAGACCATCATGTTCAGGCCGGTGACCATTGTCTCCCACGGCCAATTCGTGCTCTACGAGGACATCACCGAACGCCGCAAGGCCGAGGAGGAGGCCAAGGCCAACGAGAACCGCCTGCGGGCCATCCTGGAGGCCAGCGCCGATCCCGTGGTGGTCTATGACAACGCCGGCCGCGCCACCTACCTCAACCCGGCCTTCACCCGGGTCTTCGGCTGGCAGGCCGAGGAGGTGCTAGGGCGCACCATTCCCTACGTGCCCGAGGATGAGATGCCTACCGTACGCAGAGTCATCAAAGGACTGTACGAGCGGGGGGGCACCACCACCCTGGAGACCAGGCGTCTCACCAAAAACGGCGAAATGCTCAACATCTTCCTGAGCGCCGCGGGCATCACCGACCAGGAGGGACGGGTGACCGGCATGGTGGTCAACCTGACCGACGTGACCCCCATCATGCGTCTGGAAGCCCAGTTGCGCCAGGCCCAGAAGATGGAGGCCATCGGCACCTTGGCCGGCGGCATAGCCCATGACTTCAACAACATCTTGGGCGCGGTGATTGGCTATACCGAATTGGCCCAGAAAAATTGCCGGCTGGGGCGGCAGCCGGGCGACGAGTTGGAACAGGTGCTCAAAGCCGCCGAACGGGCGCGCAACCTGGTGCGCCAGATCCTCACCTTCAGCCGCAAGGCCGAGGCGGACCTGCAGGCCTTGGACCTGAACAAGTCGGTCCGCGAGACCATGCAGATGCTGGCCCACTCCCTGCCCAAGGAGATCGCCCTGGAGGCCCAGCTGGACCCCGACCTCAAGCTGGTCAACGCCGACCCCAACCAGATGGCCCAGGTCATCGTCAACCTGGCCTCCAACGCCGCCGACGCCATGCCCCGGGGAGGCAGGCTGGTCATGGAGACCAAGAACTTGTTCCTGGATGAGGAGTATTGCCGCCGGCACCTGGAGGTGCCTCCCGGCGAATACGTGGCGCTCATGGTCTCCGACACCGGCCAGGGCATGAACGCCCAGACCCTGGAGCACATCTTCGAACCGTTTTTCACCACCAAGGGGGTGGGCAAGGGCACCGGTCTGGGCCTGGCCACGGTATACGGCATCGTCAAGGGGCACCGCGGGCAGATTCAGGCCTACAGCGAACCGGGCATGGGCGCCACCTTCAAGATATATCTGCCCGCCCACCAGGCCGGGTCCGAGTCACCCCCGGCCGCCGCCCCACCCACGGAGACCCAGTACGCGGGCAAGGAAACCATCCTGCTGGTGGATGACGAGGACGCCCTGCGCGAGCTGGGCAGCGAGGCTCTGCGCGGCCTGGGCTACGCCGTCATCACCGCCCGCAGCGGCGAGGAGGCCCTGGACAAGTACCTGGACCCGGCCAAAAGCATCGACCTGGTGCTCCTGGACCTGGGCATGCCGGGCATGGGCGGGCAAAGATGCCTGGAGCGCATCCTGGCCGCCAACCCCGAGGCCAAGGTGATCATCGCCAGCGGCTACGCGGCCGGCGGACAGGTCAAGGAGGCTCTGGCCGCCGGGGCCAAGGGCTATGTGGCCAAGCCCTTCCGCCTGGCCGACCTGCTGGGCACGGTGCGCCAGCTGCTCGACCGCGACTAGGCATTTCTTGGCCGGCCACTCCGCGGCCCACGCGGGGGCGTTGAACTTGAGCCTGCCCGCGAGTTACTATGCCCCGTGGGCCGGCGACGCCAAGCCGCCGGCAACCCTGGGACGGGGAGAGGCCTATGGCGCTCGGCAAGTTGCACTACGGCTGGGTGGTGGTGGGGGCTGGGCTTCTGGTGACCATCGGCGCCCACGGTTTCGGGCGCATGTCCTACACCCTCATCCTGCCGGCCATGAAGGACGGCCTGGGTCTGGCCTATGCCGACCTGGGGCTGTTGGGCACCGGCAACTTCGTGGGCTATCTCATCATGGCCGTGGCGGGCGGCTTTTTGGCCGCGCGCTGGGGCAGCCGGCTGGTCATCGCGCTGTCCCTGGGGCTGATGGGGATCACCATGCTCCTGACCGGCCTGGCCCAGGGCTTCGCCTGGGCCTGGACCATGCGCTTTCTGACCGGCCTGGGCAATGGCGGGGCCTATGTGCCGGCCATGGCCCTGGGCTCGGTCTGGTTCACCGCCAGCCGGCGGGGTTTTGCCACCGGCATCGTCTCGGCGGGCATAGGCGGCGGCACCATGATCGCCGGGCTGCTGGTGCCCCTGGTCTTGCAGGCCCACGGCCAGGAGGGCTGGCGTCAGGCCTGGTTCATCTTAGGCGGAGCGGTGCTGCTCATCGCGGCCCTGGCCGCCTGGCTGGTGCGCGGCCGGCCCCAGGACATGGGCCTGGCCCCGGTGGGGGCGTCGCCCCAGTCCTTCAATGCCGCTCCGGCCTCGCCCGCAGCCCGCCCCGGGGGCCTGGCCTGGGGTTCGGTCTACCGGGTGGGCGCGGTGTGGTTCCTGGGCCTGGTCTACATGATGTACGGGTTCTCCTACATCATCTACGCCACCTTTTTCGCCGCCTACCTGGTCAAGGAGATGGGCCAGTCCAACGCCCTGGCCGGAGGCCTCTGGGCCCTGGTGGGGGGCTTGAGCATCTTATGCGGGGTGCTGTGGGGGGGCATCTCCGACAAGCTGGGACGGGGCCGGGGAGCCGCCCTGGCCTATCTGGCCTTGGCCCTGGCCTATCTGGTCATGGCCCTTTGGCGGGCCCAGACCGGTTTCGTCGTCTCGGCCGTGATCTTCGGTTTGACAGCCTGGAGCATCCCCACCATCATGGCCGCCGCCGCCGGAGACCAGGTGGGTCCTGCCTTGGCCCCGGCCGGGCTGGGCTTCATTACCCTGTTCTTCGGCCTGGGCCAGGCCCTGGGTCCGGCGGTGGGGGGATACCTGGCCGACGCCAGCGGTTCCTTCGCGCCCCCGCTCTATCTGGCCACGGGGATTTCGCTTCTGGGCGCGCTTCTGTCCTGGCGGCTGAGATCCCGTCCCAGCCGGGACTAGAAAATCAGCCGGGTTAAAGGCCCTGCGCCAGTCAGGCAGGGCCGCGGTCTCAATGCTTAGACAACCATGCATGAAACTTCGAGGCGGCAATGGCTCATATGATCGTGCAAGAACTGGCCAGCAACGCGGCGCTATTGTTAGTGCTGGGGTTTGGCTATGTCCAGGTGTTCCGGCGCTGGCAGGGCGGCAGCCTGGTGGGGCAGGCTATAAACGGCGTCCTTTTTGGCGCGGTGGCCATCGCCGTCATGCTCAATCCGCTCCATCTGCTGGAAGGAGTGGTCTTCGACACGCGCTCGGTGGTCATCAGCGTGGGCGGGCTGTTCGGCGGCCCCTGGGCCGCGGCCATAGCCTTTGTCATGGCCTCCGCTTTCCGGGTCTCTATGGGCGGGGCTGGAGCCCTGATGGGCGTGCTGGTCAGCTTCTTTTCGGCGGCCCTGGGGGCGGCCTTTTTCCTGCGCAGGAAACACGCCGTCCGGCCCATGGGCGCGGCCCAATTCTACCTCTTCGGGCTGCTGGTCCACCTGGTCATGCTGGCCTGCACCCTGGCCCTGCCCGGCGACCTGACCAGGCGGGTGCTCTCCGACATCGGCCTGCCGGTCATCGTGGTCTATCCCCTGGCCACCCTGCTGCTCTGCCTGCTCATAGCCGACCGCGAGCAGCGCATAGCCACCGAGCGCCAGCTGGTGGAAAGCGAGGATAGATACCGGCGGCTGGTGGACACGGCCAGCGAGGGCATCTGGGCCATAGACGATCAGAGGCGCACCACCTTTGTCAACGCGCGCATGGCCAAGCTGCTGGGCTACGCTCCCCAGGAAATGATAGGCCGGGGCCTGGAAGAATTCGTGGTCCCCGAAGAGCTGGCCGACCTGGATCAGCAAATGAGCCTGAGACGCCAGGGGCAGGCCACCCAGTATGAAAGGCGGCTCAAGACCAAGGACGGCGGCTTCCTCTGGACCCAGGTCTCGGCCTCCCCCATGTATGAGAACGGCGTCTACGTGGGCTCCATGGCCATGTACACCGACATCAGCGGACGCAAACGCACCGAAGAGCTAACCCAGGTGCGGCTCAGGCTCCTGGAGGCCGCCGCCGTTCATCCCCTTAAGGATCTGCTGCGCATGACCCTGGACGAGGTGTGCGCCCTGACCAATAGCCCCATAGGCTTTTATCACTTCGTGGATGCCGATCAAAAAACGCTTAGCCTACAGGCCTGGTCCACCAAAACGAGGAATGAACTCTGCTCGGCCAGCGGAGAAGGAAAGCACTACGACCTGAATCAGGCCGGGGTCTGGGTGGATTGCGTACACGAGCGGCGTCCGGTGATACACAACGACTACCACGCGTTACCCCACCGCAAGGGCTTGCCCCCCGGCCACGCCCCGGTTTTGCGTGAATTGGTGACGCCTATTCAGCGTCAGGACAAGATCGTGGCCATTCTGGGCGTGGGCAACAAACCCAGCCTTTACACCAACGACGACGTGGGAACCGTCACCTACCTGGCTGACCTGGCCTGGGAAATGGCCGAACGCAAACGCGCCGAGGAAGCGTCGCGCCTGTCCCAGGAAAAATTCTCCAAAGCCTTCAAGGCCAGCCCCATCTGGGTGGCCATCTCCTCCCTGGCCGAGGGGCGCTTTTTGGAGGTCAACGACGCCTTCACCGTCATCTGCGGCTATACCCGCGAGGAGGCCCTGGGGCGCACATCCGCGGATCTGGGTTTTTGGCTGGACCCGGACGACCGCCGGAAAGCCTTGGAAGTCCTTGACCAGCAGGGCAGTTTCCGCAACAGGGAGACGCTGATGCGCTTCAAGGACGACAAGGTCCACGTCATGCTCTGGTCGGCGCACCGGCTCGCCTTCGAAGATCAGGATTGCATCATCAGCGTATTGATGGACATCACCGACCAGAAGGAGGCCCAGGATGCCAGAACCCGGCTGGAGGCCCAACTTCGCCAGGCCCAGAAGATGGAGGCCATCGGCACCCTGGCTGGAGGCATAGCCCACGACTTCAACAACATCCTGGGCTCCATCATGGGCTATGCCGAGCTGGCCCAGGAACTGGAGCGCAACGGACGTCCCCACCAGCAGGAATTGGCCCAGGTGCTGCGCTCGGCCGAGCGTGCCCGCGATCTGGTGCGCCAGATACTCACCTTCAGCCGCAAGGCCGAGGCCGACTTAAGACCGCTCAGCCTGAACAAGACGGTGCGCCTGACCTTGCAGATGCTGGAGCACTCCCTGCCCAAGATGATCGCCATCGAGACCCACCTGGAGCCCGGTCTGCACCTGGTCAATGCCGATCCTAACCAGATGGGGCAGGTGGTCATCAACCTGGCCACCAACGCGGCCGACGCCATGCCCGAGGGCGGCCGCCTGGTCCTGGAGACCCAAAACGTGACCTTGAACCAGGCCTACAGCGACCACCACCTGGACCTGCCGCCCGGGGAATATGTCCTGCTCATGGTCTCCGACACCGGGCACGGCATGGACGCCCGCACCATGGAGCAGGTCTTCGACCCCTTTTTCACCACCAAGGGCGTGGGCAAGGGCACCGGTTTGGGGCTTTCCACGGTCTACGGCATCGTCAAGGCCCACGGCGGCCAAGTGTATTGCTACAGCGAGCCCGGTCTGGGCGCCACCTTCAAGGTTTACCTGCCCGTGCACGGGGATGACGCCCCCCAGCCCAGCCAGCGGCAGGAGTTGCCTCAGCAGCTGCTGCGCGGCGCGGAAACCATCCTGCTGGTGGACGACGAGCAGACCTTGCGCGAGCTCGGCCGCCAGGTCCTGGAGGACATGGGCTATGCCGTGCTCACGGCGGCCAGCGGCGAGGATGCCCTGGCCATCTACCAGTCGCAAGGCCAGAGCGTGGACCTGGTGGTGATGGACCTGGGCATGCCGGGCATGGGCGGGCACAAGGCCCTGCGCGCCATCCTGGAGCTTGACCCCCAGGCCAGGGTGATCATCGCCAGCGGATACTCCGCCAACGGCCAGGTCAAGGCCTCCCTGGAGGCCGGCGGGGCGGGCTACGTGGCCAAGCCCTACCGCCGCCTGGACCTGCTCAGCACCGTGCGCGCCGTGCTGGACGGCAAGTAAAGCCATCCAGCCCGCCTTTGGCCACGGGCCAACGCGCCAGGCGGCCTGGCCAAGCATGGTTCGCGGGTTAGCGCGTATTTATTGATCAAATAGGCTCCTTCTTGCCTTAGCCATCAGGTTCATCAATTCACAATCTTTCAAGCGCCTTGACACGAATGTCTAGGGAGTCGTATGTCTTAAATGACATAGCGAGTCTAACATGTGTTTATTTAAACATATTTCAGTGAAACCAACCCTGAGGAGGCGGGTATGAAGAAATGCACCCGGCGAGAATTCCTGGCAGCCACCGGCGCTTTGGCCGGCGGCCTGGCCTTGTCGTCCCTGGGCATATCCCTGGGGCCGGTCAAGGCCTATGCCCAGGAGCTTACCAAGGCTGACCGGATCAGAAGCGCCAAGACCACCATCTCCACCTGCTATCACTGCTCGGTCTCTTGCGGCCTGCTCTGCTCCACCGACACCAAGACCGGCAAGGTCATCAACGTCGAAGGCGACCCCGAGCATCCCATCAACGAGGGCGCCCTGTGCGCCAAGGGCGCGGCCATGTTCCAGATGAGCGCCAACAACGAGCACCGCCTGACCAAGGTGCTCTACCGCGCTCCCCATTCCACCAAGTGGGAGGAGAAGAGCTGGGACTGGGCCATCGACCGCATCGCCCGCAAGATCAAGACCATCCGCGACCAGGACTTCATCTTCAAGAACGCCAAGGGGCAGGCCGTCAACCGCCTGGAGACCATCGGCCACATGGGCTCCTCCAAGCTGGACAACGAGGAGTGTTGGGTGATCACCACCATGGCCCGCGCCTTGGGCCTGGTGCACGTGGATCATCAAGCCAGGGTCTGACACGGTCCCACGGTAGCGGCTCTGGGAGAGTCGTTCGGACGCGGGGCCATGACCAATCACTGGATCGACATCGCCAACAGCGACTGCGTGCTCATCATGGGCAGCAACGCCGCCGAGAACCACCCCATCAGCTTCAAGTGGGTGCTGCGGGCCAAGGACAAGGGCGCCAAGATCATAAGCGTGGACCCGCGCTTCACCCGCACCTCGGCGCGGGCGGACTTCTACGCCGGCCTGCGCTCGGGCACGGACATCGCCTTCCTGGGCGGCATGATCAACTACATCCTGACCAACGAGAAGTTCTTCAAGGACTACGTGGTCAACTACACCAACGCCGCCCACCTGGTCAACGACGGCTTCAACTTCGCCGACGGCCTGTTCTCCGGCTACAAGGCGGAGACCAAGAACTACGACAAGGCCTCCTGGACCTTCAAGACCGACGCCCAGGGGGTGGTCCTCAAAGACCCCAGCCTGGCCGATCCCCGCTGCGTGCTCCAGCTCCTCAAGAAGCACTACTCACGCTACACCCTGGAGCAGGTCTCCTCCATCACCGGCACCCCGGTGGAGGACTTGAAGTCGGTCTACGAGATGTATTCGGCCACCGGCGTGGCCAACAAGGCCGGCACCATCATGTACGCCCTGGGCTGGACCCAGCACACGGTGGGCTCCCAGAACATCCGCACCATGGCCATGATCCAGCTTCTGCTGGGCAACATCGGCATCTGCGGCGGCGGCGTCAACGCCTTGCGCGGCGAGCCCAACGTGCAGGGCTCCACCGACCAGGCCATCCTCTACCACATCCTGCCCGGCTATCTGGCCGCCCCCCGGGCCAGCGCCGCCGGCCTCAAGGACTACCTGGACGCCGTCACCCCCAAGACCAAGGAGCCCCAGTCGGTCAACTGGTGGGGCAACTACCCCAAGTACGTCATCAGCCTGCTCAAGACCTGGTTCGGCGAATCCGCCACCGCCGCCAACGACTTTGGCTACAACTACCTGCCCAAGCTGGACGTGGGGCAGAGCTGCTCCATCATGGAGACCTTCGACGCCATGTATGAGGGCAAGATGAAGGGCTTCATCAGCATTGGCCAGAACCCGGCCTGCAGCCTGCCCAACGCGGGCAAGATACGCGCCGCCCTGGGCAAGCTGGACTGGATGGTGCACGCCAACATCTTCGACAACGAGACAGCCTCCTTCTGGCACGGCCCGGGCGTGGACCCCAAAAAGGTCAAGACCGAGGTCTTCCTGCTGCCCGCCGCCGCCTCCATGGAAAAGGGCGGCTCCATGACCAACAGCGGGCGCTGGGTGCACTGGAAGTACGTGGCCTCCGCCCCTCCGGGCGACGCCATCAGCGTGGGTGACATCATCTATCGCCTGATGGCCAAGGTGAAGGAGCTCTACGCCAAGGAGGGCGGCAACGCCGCCGAGCCCATCAAGGCCCTTAAGTGGGACTACGCCGACGCCAAGGGCGCTTTCGATCCCCTGGCCGTGGCCAAGGCCATGAACGGCTACTTCCTGGAAGACGTGACCATAGGCGGCAAGACCTACAAGAAGGGCGAGTGCGTCCCTGGCTTCGCCAACTTGCAGGCCGACGGCAAGACCAGTTCGGGCAACTGGCTGCACTGCGGCATGTTCACCGCCGATGGCAAAAACCTGGCCGCCCGCCGGGGCAAGAACGACCCCACCGGCCTGGGCCTCTACCCCGAGTGGGCCTGGTGCTGGCCGGTCAACCGCCGCATCATCTACAACCGCGCCTCCTGCGACGTGAACGGCCAGCCCTACAACCCGGCCCGTCCCCTGCTCAAGTGGACCGGCGACAAGTGGGTGGGCGACGTGCCCGACGGCCCCTGGCCGCCCATGGCCGACAAGGAGAAGGGCAAGCTGCCCTTCATCATGAAGCCCAACGGCATCTCCTCACTCTTCGGCCCCGGCATGGCCGAGGGTCCTTTCCCCGAGCATTATGAGCCGCTGGAAAGCCCCCTGGCCAAGAACCCCATGTCCGGCCAGCGCATAAACCCGGCGGCCAAGATATTCAAGGGCGACATAGACAAGTTCGCCAGCGCCGATGAGAAATTCCCCCTGGTCTGCTCCACCTACACCTGCACCGAGCACTGGTGCACCGGCGGCGGCACCCGCTGGATGTCCTGGTTGACCGAGGCCATGCCCCAGGTCTACGTGGAGATGAGCCACGAACTGGCGGCCATCAGGGGCATCAAGAACGGCGACAAGATCCGCATCTCCTCCACGCGCGGCCAGCTGGAGGCGGTAGCCATGGTCACCCACCGTCTGCGGCCATTCAAGGTCCAAGGCAAGGACGTGCACCAGGTGGGTTTGACCTTCAACTACGGTTGGCGCTACCCCAAGGACTGCGGCGACAGCGCCAACCTGCTCACCCCCACGGTGGGCGACGCCAACACCATGACGCCCGAGTACAAGGCGTTCATGGTCAACGTGGCCAAGGCCTAGGAGGTGAAGCATGTCTAACGGCAAGTCCATGATGGTCGACACCTCCCGCTGCACCGCCTGCCGTGGCTGCCAGGTGGCCTGCAAGCAATGGAACGGAAACCCCGGCATCAAAACCAAGCAGACCGGCACCTATCAGAATCCGCCGGATTTCACGCCCGAGACCTGGAAGGTGGTGCGCTTCGCCGAGGGCAAGGCGCCCAATGGCAAGCCCTACTGGTACTTCTTCTCCGACATGTGCCGGCACTGCCTCTCGCCCGGCTGCATGGAGGGCAACAAGAAGGACGAGATAGTCCAGGACAAGCAGACCGGCGCGGTGGTCTACTCCGCCGCCACCAAGAGCCTGGACTACAAGAAGGTCCACGGCGGCTGTCCCTATGACGTGCCCCGCCAGGATCCCAAGAGCAAGGTCATCGCCAAGTGCACCATGTGCATAGACCGCCAGCGGGCCAACATGGTCCCGGCCTGCGCCTTGTCCTGCCCCACCGGCTCCATCGTGTATGGAGACCGCGACGAGATTTTGAAGAAGGTCGAGGCCAGGGTGGCTGAGCTGAAGAAAGAGTTCCCCAAGGCCAAGGCCCTGAATGCCGAGGACGTGCGGGTCATCTTCATCGTCACCGACGAACCGGAGAAGTACCACAAGTACGCCGAAGCTTGATAATCCGACCAGGAATTGCTATGCCAGGGGAGAATCGTCAGATTCTCCCCTGGCCTTTGCCAACCACCCCACGCGGAGCCGGTCAATGCAGCAAGAACTTACGCCCAGCCAAGCCGCCGACAAGGTCAATGAAGCCCTGGACGCGCTGGCGCGGCATACTCCGGCCCTGCGGGAGGTGCTGGCCGCTTTCCGCCCCCTGATGGCGGCCCAGGCCAGCCTGAAGGCCCAACTCCCCACCCTGGACCAGCGTCTGCCCCAAGTGGACGCCGCCCGCCTGGCCCAGGGAGTCCCCTTGGCCGGGGCCGATGACTTCCTGCACAACCCGGAATTGGCCCTGCCCGACTATCTGGAGCAGGCGGCCGGCCAGCTGCTGCCCGCCCTGGCCCAGGGCTTTACCGCCATGACCCCGGAGACCCAGGCCTTGCGCGCCGCGCTGGACAACAAGACCTTTAACGCCGCGGCCTGCCTGGAAGACCTGCTGAGCGGCAGGCAGGAACAATTCGAGGCCCACGCCGGGCAAACCGGCCTGCGCCCGGCCTCCTTGGCCTTCATCCTGCTGCAATTGGCCAAGCCTCTGCTGGAGAAGCGCGCCCAAGCCCTGGCCGGCCTGCTGACAGAGCAGGACTGGAGCCAGGGCTCCTGCCCCCTATGCGGCTCCCTGCCCGAGATGGCCTTCCTGCAGGGCGAAGGCGGCCAGCGCTGGCTGCGCTGCTCGCTCTGCGGGCACCATTGGCGGTTTTCGCGCACGGTCTGCCCGGTCTGCGCCAATGAGGACCCGGAGCAGTTGGGTTTCTTTTTCGCCGAGGGGCGCGAACGCGAGCGGGTGGAATCCTGCCAACAATGCGGCAAGTATCTGGTGAGCCTGGACACCAGGGGGCTGGACCAGCCGCCCCTGTGGGAGGTGGCCGCCCTGGGCCTGGTGCACCTGGACCTGCTGGCCCAGGACAAGGGCCTGACCCCAGCCGCCTGGTGCGCCTGGAACCAGATCAAGTAGGGGCAAAAATAACCGGCCTCAGCCGGTATTTTTGTCTTGACTACTCCCATTACCCTTACGATGATGGGTTATTCCAGTTCATCCTCATGACTGGGGTGGACCGGGCATAGCCCGCCAGATCCCACACCCCGAGTAATCCCCCGCCAGCGGGCCGCCGCTTCCGTGCGCCCGTGCTTGCCGTTTTTTTGGGGGGAATATAATGAAAAACAAGGTGTTGGCTCTTGGGGTGCGTTTGGTAGCCGCCCTGGCGGCGGTGCTGCTGCTGGCTGGGTGCAATGGCGTCGGGAGTTGGATGAGAGGCTCGGACGATCCCAAAGCACAGGAAGATGTCGCATCCACCCATATAGCTGTTGTCGCGGTGGCGCCTTGGGATGATGTGGTGGAGGTCTTGCAACCCTCTTTCGATCTCACCACCAGCAAAGCCCTGGAATTGGTGATGCCCACCACCACCAGCGAGACGGATAAATCGGCCTCGTTACGGTCGTTCTACTTCAAGCTTGGTCTTTACCAAGGGAAGACCATGACTGGCTCTGACTTGAGCAGCAATGGAGATACGAACAAAACGGCGACCTTGCCTGATGTCACCGGACAGGAATTCACGCGGAAGCAAGACCCGGTGTTGCAATACCTTACCGCCGCAGGCCTCTACCAAGAGGCCCAAATCCTCAGCAATTATCTAAGCCACTGGCCCAACCGAGAAGGTTATAAAGCTTTTTTTGTCCGTGTGCAGTTCACCCTGCTTCCCCTACGCCGCAACCTTCCTTACGACGCCTTCTTGACTCTTTCTTTTTATGATGGTGGCGATGGAGCGAAACAACCTTGCTGTCCTGATTTATCAGGTTCAGAATCTCCAACAAACTCGCCGACGTTTGTCACTAAAGACCTAAAAGATAGAAGCGCACCTGTAGTAATACCTTTGATGCTGGCTGACCAACTTGAAACCACATTGCAAACCAGGGCGCAGCAATCACAACGGGGCTATGACATTGGAGCTGATTTAGGTTTTCCTGGTTCCGATGGTGGATTATCTGCCGGATTTGCCAAGAGTGATGCCGCTTATAAGGAAGCATTGGCTCAGGTGCGCAACAGCCTCATGAGCGTGGGCAGGATTAATGCAAGCACTCTGCGCATACGCCTCGGGGCATACAGCCTTGGGGATAATAAATATTCACTGGTACCTCGCAGTCAATATCTCAATTTTTTGGTGTTAGTCCCTGAAACCAAGAATGTATTGAATACAGGCCAGGGGAACAAAACGATATTCCGTAAAATAGATATTATAAGCCATGCAAGCTTTATCAACACATCCACTGGAGCATGTGCAGATAGACGTACTGAAGAACGTATTGATACTCTTACAAATGAAGCTTTGTCAGATATACTTCCCAAGGAAATATTGGACTGGTTAAAAATGGAACAGCAAAATAATCTCTATAAAGAATTTTACAATGCGGTATGGGAGACTGCTTTGATTAACCGCTTTGACTGTTTTACGCAGGCTGTAAATAAGGTAGTAGAAATATATCAAGAAAAACAAAAATCAGGAACAAGTCAAGAAAAGAAGAGGGAAAGAATTATATATTCAGAACCAGACTATCAACATGGCTGGATTCGCGCAACACAACTAATGGTAGGGGCAAAAGACGCTTTTGATAGCTTCATAGTTTCCTATGAACATGACGACACAAACGTTTATAAAAAGTACAAAGATAAAAAGAAGAAGCAACAAGAAAAGCAAACTGTACTACTGATCGATGATGGTCAACACTTGTCTTGTCAACTACCTGTGTCATTCGGACAAGATCAGGGGCTAAATGGTATTCTTTCACCTAATTGCGATAAGTCTACCGGCAAGCTTGCTAAATCAACTAGTAAATCCAATATCCTAGAAAAAGAAAACCGTAAGCAGCCAAGTGTAGCATATTTGATTTTTAATACCGCAGCCAAGAAAGAGGCATGCATAAGCAGTGAAAAAATATCTTTTGCCAAAGATGGCAGCGGAACGGCAATGTTCCCGTCATTGTCTAATTTTGGCTTGGGAGAATCACTTCTGCGTAGCAACATAAGTCTAACGGTAAATTGCGAGGATAATAATAAACTATATCCCTGTCTTTACCGCCGAGTGAGCGCCAGCAGCAGCACGACCGCCGACAAGAAGCTCAAGATAGCGGCCAACGTGGATACCATCAGCTATGGCAACAAAGAGGCCAAGCTGGCCCTGGAGGTCACCCTGGCCGACAACACGGAAAAGGCGGTGCTGGAGATCAAAGGCGCTGACCTGCAACCTACCCAGAACGACCTGAACGGGGTGGTCAAGGTGAAGGGTTTGCGCGAACTGGAGGTGCTGAAGAAGGGCATCACCTACATCGCGCTGACAAACTTGAGCGCCAAGAAGAAGGTCACCGTCACCCCCAGGGTGGACGGCCAGCTGGCCTCGTTGCCCCTGGAGTTCTCCGTGGAGGAGATCAAAGAGGAAGCGGCCAGCGCGGCGGCCGGGAACGGCGCCAAGGCCAAGACAACCAAAAAGTAGCGCACCCCTGACAGCGGCCCCCTTCCCGCCTGACGGGAAGAGGGCCGCTTTTGGGGAGCGCTATCCGCACAGGCCCCAGGACCTGGAGCCCGCGCGAATATCCCGTTGCCGCCGCCTGTGCGTCTATGCCGGCTCGGGCAGGTTCCGCTTGCCGGTCATGTGCTCGATCTCCAGGCGCAGCACCGCC
>CAZLSD010000015.1:0-11566 GCA_964561775.1 uncultured Desulfarculus sp.
CGCCCCCCATTTGACAGCCCGCCCGGCGCTTCGTATACTCCCGCCATGCTCAAGCTCAAGGACCTGCAAGATTTCAAGGAGTGGCTGGCCGGCGGGGGCTGGGCCGACGCCTTTCAATACGCCGAGGAAGACCTGCGCCTGGAGATGCTGGGGCTCATCGAGGAGCTGCTGGAGACGGCCGACCAGGCCGACAAGGTGGTGGGTCAGGTGCTCTTCGGCAAGGAAGGCATAGCCCAGCCTGGCGGCGGCGGCTCGCCCCTCAAGGAGGCGTGAGCGCGGTGCGCAACAAGGTTCTGGCCGTGGTTGTGGTGGCCGCCCTGGCGGCGGGAGGCTTTGGCGCCACCTGGTGGTTCATGCGCTCGCCGCACTTCGCCCTGTATCAGGTGGGCAAGGCCATCCATAGCCACGACCCCGGCCTCTTCATGACCTATGTGGACGTAAGCCGCATCCTGCAAGGCTCCAAGGACGAACTGCTCAACATGTTCCTGCCCGAGCAGGTCAAGAAGGACCAGCGCGAGATGCTCCGGCAGATCATGGGGGCCTTCATGGGCCCTCTGAGCGAGCAGGTCAAGGAGCGGGTGGCCCGTCTGGTGGCCGACAAGGAGCGGGAGAACCTGCCCACCTCCTGGACCCTGGTCTGGGCGGCCAAGGTGGACAAGAGCGGCGAGTCGGCCCTGGCTCTGCTCCAGGACGGCCAGAACGGGCGTCAACTGCGCCTGGGCCTGCAACGCGGCGATGACCGCTATTGGCGGGTGGTGGAGATCAACGCCCAGGACCTGCGGGCCTTGCTGGAAGAGCACCTGCGCGACAAGATCAAGTCAGCCGTCCCAGCCGCCAGCCCCAACGGCAAGTAATAAGGCCTCGGCCGCCCCTGGGGCGCGCGTCCTCCTGTCTCAGCGGATCAGGCTGTAGGCAAGGCACTCGAATAAACGGGCTTCGTACTTGCCCTGCTCCACTTCCCGCTTGAGCAGGCTCAAGGCCTCCAGGGCCGACAGCCGGTTGGGGCGCTCGGGCCAGGGATTGGTCAGGGACTCATAGCTGTCGGCCAACCCCACCGCCTGCCCGGCCAGGCTGACCTGGCGCAGTCCCCTGGGATATCCCGATCCATCCAGGCGTTCGTGGTGCTCCAACACTCCCTGGCGCACCCGGGGGCCGAAATTGCCTCCCTTGAGCATCGCGCCGCCCAGCAGAGGGTGCTTGCGCAGCAGAGAAAATTCCTCCCGGCTAAGCTGGCGGCGCGGCAGGCGCAAGCGGGAAGGCAGGCGGCTTTTTCCCAGATCGTGCAGCAGGGCGGCCAGGCCCAGTTCCACCTGCTCGGAGTGGCTGAGGCCCAGGCGCACGCTCAGGCCCCCCACCAGGGCCAGCACGTTCACGGCATTTTCCGCCAGGCCATAGCTTTGGCCCCCCACCAGCAGAAAGGCCTGGGCCAGTTTGTCGTCCTGGGCGAACTCCTCCGCCAGCACGCCCACCATGCCCTGGAAGCCTTCCAACACCTGCACCCTGGGATCGGCCAGGGCCTCTTCCAGCAGGTTGACAAAGGCCAGCCTGGCCTGGGCCAGATCGCCCCCCCGCAACAGGTTGCGCAACTGCTGGTTGGCCAATTCTTCCTGGATGTCGGCTATGGCCTGGGCGCGGTCGGCACGGCTAACGTACAGGCGCTGTTCCATAGCCTCTTCGCGCAGACGCTCCAGATCAAGCTCGGCGCTGTTGTTCTTGTAGAGGATGAAGTCCTGCCCCGAGCGTATGTAGAGCGGGGTGCGGCGCAGCACCTGGGAATCCAGGCTCTCCAGGAGCAGAAAATCGGGATGATCGCTGGGGCGCAGATAGGGGGAGGGATGAGCAAAGGTCATGGGGGTGATCTCCGCTTGGCGCGGTGACAGTTTCTCCCCCCAAGCAGTTTCATGTTACAAAGCGCGCATCCACTCCGGGCGTAGGCCAACTTGGCCCTCCAGGGCCGCGTCGATTAGCGCCAGGGTGCGCTCGCGGTCCTGGGGCAGGCGGGCCTTGATGGGCAGGTAGTTGCTGGCGTGATTGGCGTAGAACAGGCCGTTGCTCAAATGGGTGTGGGCGATCATCTGGCGCAGCTCGGCCAGCATGCCATAGGTGTCGGGCAGGCTGAACTCGCCCCGTAAGGCCTTTTGCCCCAGGGGCGTGTTGTCCAGCAGCATCAGGGTCAGCGCTCCCACGAAGTCGGGGTCCATGGCGCTTAAGAGCTCGCCGGTGGCCCGGGCGTGCTCCTGGCCCATCTCGGCCCCGCCGATGCCCAAGAGCACCGTGACCGAGAGCCTGATGCCGGCGGCCTTGACCCTGCGCCCCTGGGTGATGAGCTTCTGGGGGGTGGAGCCCTTGCTGATCTCGGCCAGAACCTGGGGATGGCCGCTTTCCACGCCGTAGTACAGGATGCCCAGGCCCAGGTCCTTGAGGCGGGCCAGGTCGGCGTCGCTTTTTAGCGAGACGGCCTTGGCGTTGGCATAGGCCCCCACCCGGCGCACCCAGGGCAGGCGGGCGCGGATCTCCGTGAGCAGCCATTCCCAGCGATCCATGGGCATGATGAGCGCGTCGCCGTCCATGACGAAGAGGCGGTTCTGCCGGCGGCAGTATTTCTGGGCGAAGCGTAAATCCGAATCCAGGATGGCCTGGTCCTTGATGGCGAAGCGCTTGTCGCGGTAGGTGCCGCAGAAGGAGCACTTGTGGTGGGAGCAGCCCAGGGTGGCCTGGATGAGGATGCTGTCGGCCTCGCTGGGGGGCCGGATGCACTGACCTACGTAATCGAAGCCCTGGGGCTCAGCCGCGCATTCCATTAAAAACACCTCTCCCCGTCATCTCCGGAACGGCAATAAAACCATGGCGGAATAATAGGGCAGGGCAGGGCGAGGCGCAAGTATCACGCCTCGCCCCATGTCAGCCTAGTGGTAGTCGTGGGTGCCCTTGATCACGGGCAGGCCGGTCTTCTCTTGAATAAAGGCCACCTTGTCCTCCAGGGCCATGTAGGGGCAGTCGGGCTTGGCCCCCACCATGCACGAGGACAGATAGACCGCCTCGGGCCTGGTCTCGGAGAGCTTCATGGCCATGCCCAGGTTGGGCACGGTGGAGCGGCCCGGACACTCGCAGGCGATCAAGGCCACCACCTGGGAGGGCTCGTCGAACTTGCCCTCGCCCTGGGCCGCGGCCTTCAAGCAGCGCCACTCGCCGGGACAGCCATAACCGGATTTCATGTAGGAGCCGCAACCAATGATGGCGACCTTTTTCACTTTGCTTCCTCCTTGCAGGATTTGGGATGCGGGAGCGTGTTATCCCCTATAGTCTGTGCGAGATTTAGATAGCACGCCTCCCCGGCCTGGTCAAGCCGGGGGTTGCCTGGAGCGGGCGGGGGTGCTAGCTCTAGAATCCAGCCCGTCACCCCCACCGGGAGCAGTCCCATGGACCCTGTTTTCTGCTTCATCGACGACGCTGGCTTCGAGTTGGAGAACTTCCGCCAAAACGCCGCCCCGGCCTTCGCCGGGGTGGAGATGGTCTATGCCCAGAGCTTCGAGCAGGCCCAGGCCGAGCTGGCCGGCCGGCCGCCCCTGTGTTTTCTGCTGGACATCTACGGCGGCGACCCCCAGGCGGGCGCGCCCCGGGTCTTGCCCTTGCCGGAGCTGGAGCAGGCCCTGGGCCGGGGCCTGGAGCTGGAGGCGCTCTACGCCGGGCTGGAGCAGGGCGGCGCAGAGGCGGGCAATCTGTTCCTGCGCCGGCTCTATGGCCAGGTGGAGCGCTGGCAGCGGGCCTTTTTGCTGGCGGCGGGGGAACTGGGCCAGGGCCGGTCCTATGGCCTATACAACCTGGCCCAGGTGCGGGAGCATTATCCCTGGGCCGCGGCCCTGGGCTATTCGCGCAAGGCCCTCTATGCCGACGCGGTGGCCATGTGCCTGGCCGGGGCGGATGGCGTTTTGCAAAAGCCCCAAGGCGCGGACGACGCGGCCATCGCCCTGGCCACGGCCCAGGCCGCGCCAGGGCTCTTGGCCGCCTGCCGCCAGGCCGCGCGGCTAAGGCTGGCGGCCTGGCTGGCCGGAGAGCAGGGCAGGGCGGGCCAGACCGGGCCAAGGGACGAGTTGCGCGCCTGGCTGGAGGAGCGGCAAGATGGCCTCACGCCTTGACAAAAGGAGCCAGGGTGCTTACCTTTGCTGCGCATTGTCGGACCCGGTATGCTAACCAGCAGGTAACTGCCCGTGACACAAGAGCTTTCTCAGCGAGCCCGCCTGGTGCTGGCCGCTGTCATCAGCAACTACATCGCCTCCGCCGAGCCGGTGGGTTCGCGCACCATCTCCCGGCTGCGTCATATAGACGTATCCCCGGCCACGGTGCGCAACGTCATGTCCGACCTGGAGGAGATGGGCTATCTCAGCCAGCCCCACGTCTCGGCCGGCCGGATTCCCACGGACAAAGGCCTGCGCTTCTACGTGGATACCATCCTCCAGGTGCGCGAACTGGACAAGGCGGCCAAGGCCCAGCTGGGCCGCGCCTTGCAGGCCCAGCCCGCCCATGCCCTGAAGGACGTGCTCAAGGCCACCGGCCAGGCCCTTAGCGCGCTGAGCCAGCAGGTGGCGGTGGTGGCCATGACCGGCTCCGAGCAGGAGGTGTTCCGCCACATGGAGTTCGTGCTGCTTAGGCCGGGGCTCATCCTGGTGGTCTTCCTGGCCCAGGGCGGCGGGGTGCAGAACCGGGTCATCGAGGCCGAGAACGACCTGACCCAGGACGACCTGGACAAGTACTCCAACTACTTGAACGAGCTGCTGGCCGATCTTAACTTGAGTGAGGTGAGGGACCGCCTGGCGCGGGAGATGGCCCGCGAGAAGGTGCAGTTCGACCGGGTGCTCTCCCGGGCCTTGAGCCTGGGCCAGCGGGCCTTGCGGGGAGGAACCGGGGGAGAGGTGCTGGTGGAGGGCCAGGCCAACCTGATGGGCGCGCCGGAGTTCACCGACGTGGCGCGTCTACGCGGCATCTTCCGGGCCTTCGAGGAAAAGTCCACCCTGCTGCGCCTGGTGGAAAAGGCCCTGACCGCGCCGGGGGTGCGCATTTTCATCGGGGCCGAGAGCGACCTCTCCGGCCTGGAGGGACTTACCGCGGTCACCTCCACCTATGGCGGCCAGCAGACGCCCCTGGGGGCCTTGGGGGTGATAGGCCCCAGCCGCATGGACTACTCCCAGGTCATACCCATAGTGGATTACACGGCCCAATTGGTGAGCAAGATTCTGGGGTCCCGCTAGACCCCGGACAACTGCGCCCAGCGCGCGGGAGCATAGATGACCAGCGATAAGAGCAAATCGGACAAACCCGTCCAGCAGGAAATTCCGGAGGAGGCCCAGGAGCAAACGGCCGCCTCTGTCCCCGCCGCCTTGGACCCCCTGGCGGCGCTGACCGCCGAGCGCGACGAACTGAAGGACCGCCTGCTGCGAATAGCCGCCGAGACCGAGAATTTCAAGAAACGCACCGAGCGCGACAAGGCCGACTTCCTGCGCCGGGCCAACGAGACCTTCGCCCGTGACCTGCTGCCCGTGCTGGACAACCTGGAGCGGGCCCTGGCCGCGGCCCAGGGCGAGCAGGGACCCCTGGCCCAAGGGGTCAGCCTGACCCATCTGGAGCTGGGCAAGGTGCTGGAGCGCCACGGCCTGGAAAAAATCGAGGCCCTGGAGCAGCCCTTCAACCCCGAGCTGCACGAGGCCATGATGCAGCAGGAAGACCCCGAGCGCGAGGAGAACACGGTCATCAACGAGTTGCAGAGAGGCTATCTCTTCCAGGGCCGCCTGCTGCGCCCCGCCATGGTGGTGGTCAGCAAGAAGCCCGCGGGCAGCGACGACGATGGCGCCGAGATCAAGGTCAAGATCAACTAGCGCCGGAGGGTCCGCCGGGGATGGCCCCGGGGAGCGGCATTAGCAAACAAAGCGGCGGCCTCAAGCCCGCCGTCACCATTAGCGACAGGGAGGCATTTCACATGGGCAAGATCATCGGCATCGACCTGGGCACCACCAACTCCTGCGTGGCCATCATGGAGGGCGGCGAGCCCAAGGTGCTGACCAACCAGGAGGGCGCGCGCACCACCCCCAGCGTGGTGGCCGTCACCGACAGCGGCGAGCGCCTGGTGGGGCAGGTGGCCAAACGCCAGGCCATCACCAACCCCCAGAACACCGTCTTCGCGGTCAAGCGCCTCATCGGGCGCAAGTACGCCGCTCCCGAGGTGCAGGGCGACATCAAGATACTTCCCTACAAGATCGCCCAGGCCAGCAACGGCGACGCCCATATCACCCTCCAGGGCAAGGAATACAGCCCGGCCGAGATCAGCTCCATGGTGCTGGTCAAGATGAAGCAGACCGCCGAGGACTATCTGGGCGAGAAGCTAACCGACGCGGTCATCACCGTGCCGGCCTATTTCAACGACTCCCAGCGCCAGGCCACCAAGGATGCCGGCCGGGTGGCGGGCCTTAACGTGCTGCGCATCATCAACGAGCCCACCGCCGCGGCCCTGGCCTATGGCCTGGACAAGAAGAAGGACGAGAAGATCGCCGTCTTCGACCTGGGCGGCGGCACCTTCGACATCTCCATCCTGGAACTGGGCGAGGGCGTCTTCGAGGTAAAATCCACCAACGGCGACACCCACCTGGGCGGCGAGGACTTTGACCTGCGCGTCATCGACTGGCTGGCCGACGAGTTCAAGAAGGACCAGGGCATCGACCTGCGCGGCGACCGCATGGCCTTGCAGCGCCTCAAGGAGGCTGCCGAGAAGGCCAAGATGGAGCTCTCCACCGCCATGGAGACCGACATCAACCTGCCCTTCATCACCGCCGACGCCAGTGGCCCCAAGCACCTGAACGTCAAGCTGACCCGGGCCAAGCTGGAGGCCATGGTGGAGGACCTGATCAACAAGGTCGAGGGCCCCTGCCGCACCGCCATCAAGGACGCCGGTCTGTCGGCCAAGGAGATCGACGAGGTCATCCTGGTGGGCGGCATGACCCGCATGCCGGCGGTGGCCCAGAAGGTCAAGGACATCTTCGGCAAGGAGCCCCACCGCGGCGTCAACCCCGACGAGGTGGTGGCCATCGGCGCGGCCATCCAGGGCGGCGTGCTGGGCGGCGATGTCAAGGACGTGCTGCTCCTGGACGTGACCCCGCTCTCCTTGGGCATCGAGACCCTGGGCGGGGTCATGACCAAGCTCATCGAGAAGAACACCACCATCCCCACCCGCAAGAGCCAGATATTCAGCACCGCCGCCGACAGCCAGCCGGCGGTCAGCATCCACGTGCTGCAGGGCGAGCGGGAGATGGCCGGCAACAACAAGACCCTGGGCCGCTTCGAGCTGGTGGGCATCCCCCCGGCCCCGCGCGGCGTGCCCCAGGTAGAAGTCACCTTCGACATCGACGCCAACGGCATCGTGCACGTCAACGCCAAGGATTTAGGGACCGGCAAGGAGCAGTCCATCAAGATAACCGCCAGCAGCGGCCTGTCCGAGGAGGAGATCCAGCGCCTGGTCAAGGACGCCGAGATGCACCTGGCCGATGACAAGAAGAAGCGCGAACTGGTGGAGACCCGCAACCAGGCCGACGCCCTGGTCTACCAGGTCGAGAAGAACCTGAAGGAGCTGGGCGACAAGGTGGACCCCGCCCTGCGCGCCGATGTCGAGGCCAAGGCCGAGGCGGTCAAGAAGACTCTGGAGAGCGAGGACAAGGCCGCCATCGACGCGGCGGTGGCCGATCTGACCAACGCCAGCCACAAGCTGGCCGAGGCCATCTACGCGGCATCCGCCCAGAAGGGCGGCCAGGGCGGTCCCGAAGGCGGAGCCGCCGGTCCTGGCGCGGGCGCCAAGAAGCCCGGCGAAGAAGAGGTGGTGGACGCCGACTTCGAGGAAGTGAAGAAGTAACATGGTTCCGCGCCTGCGTCCGCTCTGGGTGTTGCTGCTGGCCGGTCTGCTGCTGACGGCCTGCGTCACCCCGCCGCCTCCGCCGCCCGACCAGCCCAGGCCCCTGGCGGCCCAGGAAATATCCTCGCTTATCAACCTGGGCCAGGAACGCCTGGCCCAGGGACGCTATCCCGAGGCGGGCGACGCCTTTAGGGCGGCCATCAAGCGCGGGCCCTTTGGCGAACAGGGCGTGGCCGCCCGCCTGGGGCTGGCCAAGGCCGAGGCCGGGGCGGGGCGCTGGGCAGAAGTCCTGCCGCCGCTCAAGGACCTGCTGGCGGTGGGCGCGCGCCCGCCCCAGGAGGTGGAGGCCCGTCTGCTGGCGGCCCGCGCCGAGATTCAGTTGGGGCAAAACGCGGCCGGCGCGGATCGCCTGCGCGGGCTGCTGGCCCTGGGACCCTTGCAGATTTCCCAGGCCCAGCGCCGCGAGGCCCTCTACCTGCTGGCCAGCGCCCTGGCCGCCCAGAACCAGAACGCGGCGGCGGTGGCCCAACTGGTTAACCTGGCCAACGAAAGCCCCGCCGACCAAGCCGAGCAACTGGCCGGCCGCATATACGAACTGGCCCTCAAGGGGCCGGTCCGCGAACTGCAACCCCTGCTGGGCCAGGCCCGCAACGTGCCGGCCCGCCTGGCCCTGCTGCTGGCCCTGGGACGCTTGCAGGCCAAGGCCGGCCAGATCGAGGAGGCCAAGGCCCTGGCGGCCCAGGTGCGCGAGACCCACCCCCTGCCCCCGGAGTTCAGGGCCAAGCTGGAAGACCTTGACCAGGAGCTTACCCGCGCCGCCACCCTGCCTCCCCGGGCCGTGGGGGTGATCCTGCCCCTGTCCGGCAATTTCGCGGCCCACGGCCGCCAGGTGCTGGCCGCCATAGAGCTGGGCCTGGGCATGTTCTCCGATCCCGCGCGCGCGCCGGTGCTCTACATCGAGGACGACAAAGGCGAGGCCCAGGCCGCGGCCGAGGCCGTTACGAATTTGGTGGAAACCCGCAAGGTCATGGCCATCATCGGGCCGCTGGCCGCTGGCCCGGCCGTGGCCGCCGCCCGCCAGGCCCAGATTTTGGGCGTGCCGCTCGTCACCTTGAGCCAAGCCGAGGGCATAACCCGGGCCGGCGACTACGTGTTCCAGAACTTCTTCAGCCCCGCCGACCAAGTGGGGGCCTTGCTGGAAGAAATCATGGAACGCCGGGGGCAGCAGCGTCTGGCCGTGCTGGCCCCACGCACCACCTACGGCCAGGGCTTCGTCAAGATATTCGACGCCGGGGTGTTGGCCCGCGGCGGCCAGCTTACCCACACCCTGTGGTATGACCCCAGCCACACCGACTTCGCCGACTATATCCGCGAGCTGACCCGCATGGCTCCCGGCGTCCAGCGCCAGCCCCTGGGCTCCAGGCCCCAGGCGGACTTCGCCGCGCTCTTCGTGCCCGACGCCCCGGAGCGAGTGGCGCTCATCGCCCCCCAGTTGGCCTATCAGGGCGTCAGCGGGGTCACTCTGCTGGGCACCAGCCTTTTGCATAGCGCCAAGACCTTGGAGATGACCGGCCGCTCTCTGGAGGGGGCGCTCTTTCCCGACGCCTTTGATCCCTCCTCGCGGCGGGAGATGGTGGTCAGGTTCACCAGCGAGTTCCGCCAGGCCATGGGGCGCGACCCCAACGTGCTGGACGCCCACGGCTTCGACTCGGCCCTGCTCATCCGACGCGCCCTGGATCAGCCCGAGGAGCCGCGCACCCGCCGGGCCTTGCGCGACGTGCTGGCCGGCATGAGGGGGGTCGGCGGGGTCTGCGGCGAACTTAGCGTGGACCCCGAGCGCCGCGTCTACAAGCCGCTGACCCTCTTCACGGTGCAGGAGGGCGCTTTCCGGCCCTTAAGCGAACTGGACAAGGGCGTGGGCGCGCCCGAGGCGGGAGGAGACCCCTTGATCGGACCCTTGCGCGCCACGCCTCTCATACCCGTTCCCCAGTCCCGCTAGGGCGCGGGAAGGCGGCCAGTGGGCTGGCTGGAACAGATGGTGGCCCAATACGGCTACCTGGCCATCTTCGCGGGCACCTTCCTGGAGGGCGAGACCATTCTTATCCTGGGAGGCCTGGCCGCCCAGCAGGGCCTGCTGGAACTGCCCTGGGTCATGGCCACGGCGGGCCTGGGCAGCCTGCTGGGAGACCAGCTGGCCTTCTTCATCGGCTGGCGCTGGGGAGGCCCCATCCTGGCCCGCTTCCCCGCCTGGCAGGCCAGGGTGGCCCGCATCCAGGCCAAGGCCGCCCGCTTCTTGGACCTCTGGATGCTATCCTTCCGCTTTTTCTATGGCCTGCGCAATCTGACCCCCTTTGTCCTGGCCTCCAGCCGGGTTTCCCCCTATCGCTTCGGCTCGCTCAACGCCCTGGGCGCGGCCATCTGGGCGGTGGCTGGGGCCTGGGGCGGTTATGCCCTGGGCTACGCCCTGGAGCGCTACCTGCAAGAGGTCAAGACCTATCTGCTGTGGGGGTTGGGCGGCCTGCTGGCCTTGGCGGCTCTGTTCAGGCTGGGACGCGCGTTGTATCTGCGCAGCCGCCGCCCAGCGCCGGCCGCCAATCCCGACGCCCCCCTATGATCCGTGTTCGTGCGCAGGGGTGCGCATTGGGCAATCTCACCGTTTGGGCCATTTTTAAGGCAAGCCCGCCGCGGCGGTGGCGGGGGGCGGACACGGGCCGTACTCCCTAAATACGCGCCATAACCTCCGCATAGGCCTGGCAGTTGAAACCTGCACATAGGCAAAGCGTGTAAAATAACTTGCCATAGCCTGGCATATGCAATTAAATTGGCTTGTTTTAGGAGTAACGCGCAGTAGTTGGCTTGGGGGGGTTGACAAGTGCTTCGTACTGCCATATTCTGTTGTTAATAATGATTACTGGAGACGAGGCCGTGCAGCAAGGTATAAAACTAAGGATGACTACCCAGAGGCAGGTCATTCTGGAAGAATTGCAGCACCTCAGAACCCATCCCACGGCTGGCGAATTGTGCCAGATCGTGCGCAAGAGGCTGCCTCGCATCAGCCTGGGCACGGTATATCGCAATTTGGAAATACTTTCCCGCTCCGGCGTGATCCAAAAAATCGACGTGGCGGGGGCGGAGATGCGCTTTGATGGTGATGTAAGCAATCATTATCACCTACGTTGTCTGCAATGCGGTCGGGTGGCTGACGTGGAGATGGAGCCATTCCAGGGCCTGGAAGACAGACTGGCCGAGGTGAGCGAATTCACTGTGCTGGGCCATCGTCTGGAGTTCATGGGGATATGCCCCCATTGTCAGCATAATCAGACCATCAACTGAACTGGTCATAGGGCTCAAGCCTCTCGCGCGGAACGAGCTGAAAGCCGCCGCCCAAGGGAGGAATACGCCGATTAGAGGAGGAGAGCATGGCCGGCGACAGCCTGGAGAGCATGAGCAAAGACGCGCGCAACATATTGGCGGCGCTCAACAAAGCCGGAGGAGCCCAAGCCCCCAAGGCCATCGGCGAGGCCGTGGGCCTGGAGAGCAAGACGGTCAGCGACCTGATCAAGGGCCTCAAGGCCCAAGGTCTGGTGGAAAGCCCGGTGCGCTGCAAGTGGGCCATCACCGATCAGGGCAAAAAAAGCCTGGGTGGCTGACCCAGCCTGGGTGGCTGACCCAGCC
>CAZLSD010000015.1:11666-16896 GCA_964561775.1 uncultured Desulfarculus sp.
GATCAGGGCAAAAAAAGCCTGGGTGGCTGACCCAGCCTGGGTGGCTGACCCAGCCCATATTACTGAATGGTACGGGGGGTAATCGTCCGGGCCCGCCCAGTTTGCGCCGGACCACCGAGCAACCAATAACGATTGGGAGGATAGCGACATGGCCTCTTTGCAGGGCACCCAGACCGAGAAAAACATCCTGACCGCTTTCGCGGGCGAGTCCCAGGCTCGCAACCGCTACACCTACTTCGCCTCCAAGGCCAAGAAGGAAGGCTACGAGCAGATGGCGGCCATTTTCACCGAGACGGCGGACCAGGAAAAAGAGCACGCCAAGCGGCTGTTCAAGTTCCTGGAAGGCGGCGACGTGGAGATCGTGGCCGCTTTCCCGGCCGGCGTCATCGGCAGCACCCTGGATAACCTGAAAGCGGCCGCCGCGGGCGAGCACCACGAGCAGGCCTCCATGTATCCCGAGTTTGCCAAGGTGGCCCGCCAGGAGGGCTTCCCGGAACTGGCCAAGGTCTTCGAGTCCATCGCCGTGGCCGAGCGCTTCCATGAGAAACGCTACCTGGCCCTGGCCGCCAATATCGAGAAGAGCCAAGTTTTCATGCGCGAAGAGGGCGTGACCTGGCGCTGCCGCAACTGCGGCTATGTGCACGAGGGCGACGGCGCGCCTGACAAGTGCCCGGCTTGCGACCACCCCCAGGCCCATTTCGAGCTGGTCTGCGAAAACTGGTAGCCAGGGCTCGCGCTGATACCTTATTCTTATGGCATGACGCCAACGAGAGGAGACTTTGATGACCGAGAGGTTGCAGGTATACAAGTGTGAGCTTTGCGGCAACATGGTGGAGATGGTCCACGCCGGGGCCGGCGAACTGGTCTGCTGCGGTCAGCCCATGAAGCTCATGGTCGAGAACACCGTGGACGCGGCCAAGGAAAAGCACGTGCCCGTCATCGAGAAGGTGGCCGGCGGCTACAAGGTCAAGGTGGGCAGCGTGGCCCATCCCATGGAGGAAAAACACCACATCGAGTGGGTGGAGCTGGTGGTGGGCGACAAGGCCTACCGGCAATTCCTTAGCCCCGGCCAGGCCCCCGAGGCCTTCTTCTGCGTGGAGGCCGAGGGCGTCACCGCGCGGGAGTACTGCAACCTGCACGGCTTGTGGAAAGCCTGATAACCTTTTGCCCCCAAGGAGGCTTGCGCGATGAAAAAGTACGTCTGCGGCGTGTGCGGCTACACTTATGACCCGGCCAAGGGCGATCCCGACAGCAACATCCCCGCCGGCACCGCCTTCGAGGATCTGCCCGACGACTGGAGCTGTCCGGTCTGCGGCGCCAGCAAGGATCAGTTCGAGCCCGAGGGCTAGCGCTTTGTCCGGGGCGGCTCCGGCTCCTTAGTAGGGGCCGCCCCGTCTTATTTCCGTCTAAATACAACCTCAGCCAATTCAAGCAAAAGGCGGTTTGGCCATGAATCCGGTCGAGTTGAAGCAGGGCATCTACTGGGTGGGCGCGATTGACTGGAACATCCGGGACTTCCACGGATACTCCACCTACAAGGGCACCACCTACAACGCCTATCTTATCGTGGACGACAAGGTCACCCTCTTCGACACGGTCAAGAAGGGCTATGCCGGCGAGATGCTGCACCGCATCCGCCAGATAATCGATCCCAAGCGCATCGATTATTTGGTGGTCAACCATCTGGAGATGGACCACTCCGGCTCCCTGCCCGAGGTCATAGCGGCCGTGGAGCCGGAGAAGGTATTCTGCTCGCCTTTGGGGCTGAAAAGCATGCAGGCCCATTTCCAGGCCGATTGGCCCCTGCAGGTGATGAAGACCGGCGAGAGCCTTAAACTGGGCAGCCGCAACGTGCACTTTTTGGAAACCCGCATGGTGCACTGGCCCGACAGCATGTTCTCCTACATCCCCGAGGACAAGCTGCTCATCAGCAGCGACGGCTTCGGCCTGCACTGGGCCACTAGCGAGCGCTTCGACGACCAGGTGAACCAGAGCGAGCTGATGGCTCACGCCGCCAAGTACTACGCCAACATTCTCATGCTCTATTCGCCGCTCATCCAGAAGCTCCTGGCCTCGGTGCAGCAGATGAACCTGGCCATCGACATGATCGCCCCGGACCATGGGGTGATCTGGCGCGGCGACCCGGGCAAGATCGTGGCGGCCTATGACCGCTGGAGCCGCCAGGAGGCCAGCAACAAAGCCGTGGTGGTCTACACCACCATGTGGAAGAGCACCGAGATGATGGCCAAGGCGGTCTACGACGGCCTGGTGGACGAGGGGCTATCGGTCAAGCTGATGGACCTCTCCTGCAACCACCGCTCCGACGTGGTGACGGAGATTCTGGAGGCCAAGGCCATGGTCTTCGGCTCGCCCACCCTGAACAACGGCATGATGCCGGTGATGGCCGACATGCTCACCTATCTGCGCGGTCTCAAGCCCACGGGCAAGCTGGCCGCCGCCTTCGGCTCCTATGGCTGGAGCGGCGAGGCGGTCAAGCACATGACCGAGTACTTGACCGACATGAAGACCGAGCTGGTGGGCGAGGGCGTGCGCCACAACTTCGTGCCCACCCACGAGGCCCTGAAAAAGTGCCGCGAGCTGGGTCAGATGGTTGGGCAGGCCACCAAGAAGGCGCTGGGCCTCTAGCCGTTTGGCCAACCCTCCCTCGCTCAAGCAACAGGTCCGGCGGCTTTTGGGCTCGCCGGACCTGTTTTTTGATTCGCCAGCCCTGGACGCGGCCCTTGGTGGCCTGCCCTTGAAGGCCGTGGCGCGCTCTCTCCTGGGGGCCTTGGCCTCTCCCCGGGAAGAAGAGCGCTGGCGCGCGGCGGCCCTCCTGGGCCGGGCCGTGGCCGGCCTGGCCAACCAGGACCTGGAGGCCGGACGGGAGATCGTGCGCCGCCTCTTATGGTCGCTCAACGACGAGTCGGGGGCCATGGGCTGGGGCGCGGCCGAGGCGTGCGCCGAGATTTTGGCCCAGCACGCAACCCTGGGGCATGAATACGTGAATATCTTTCTCGCCCACCTGGAGCCCGGTCCCAAATTCCTGGACCACCCGGGTTTGCAGGCGGGGGCCTTGTGGGGCCTGGGGCGGCTGCTGCAAAAGAGCCCTCGTCTGCTGGCCGGGCGCGACATCCTGGCCTTGTTGGAGCCCTTCAAGGATGCGGGAAACGCCCAGGTGCGGACCCTGGCGCTTAAGGCCCTCAGGCTGGCGGAAGGCGGGGAAGCGGATACTGGGCTCTGCTTGACTCAATGAGTTTATCCAGAGTACTATTCTTAAAATGACCACCAGCCGGTTTGGCGGGTTTCAATAATCAGAAACACTGATGCCTATTAGTCTTCCTGGGCGCCGCTGAAAGCGGGGATGGCCGCGCGTCATATGGCGTGGGTCGATTAATAATGAAGGGAATGGGGCGCCAGTTGCAGAATCGCGGGCGAGCCCTATATGGTCAGCGCGGCATGAAACGAATGATGGCGCTGGCGATTATTCTCGTGGCGATCACCTTTCCCGGCTTGGCGGGGGGAGCCGCGCCTGGGCAAGCTCCCATGGACGCCATAGCCGTCATCGACGCCAGCGTGGTGGACCTGCCCGACTTTCCCGTCTGGCTTTTTCAGGACAAGGACCATCTTTCCTCCCCCTTGACCCTGGATACCAAGAAATTCACCTTGCGGGAGCAAAGCCATTTCCCCCTGGGCTACTCCCGGGACGTCTGGTGGATTCATTTCAAGCTCACCAATCCCACGGACACTCTCATCCGCCGAATCTTGCACTACGAAGACGGGTTCATGATCGATGACCTACAGCTTTTCGTGGTCAAGGACGGCGAAATACTATCCAGCCAAAATGAAGGCATTTATCTGCCGGTCGAGCGCAGGTATCTTCCCGATTCCGGCGCGGTGTTTCCTCTCAACCTAGAGCCGGGGGAACAGAACGACATATTCCTGCGCGTTCAGACCAAGTCCCCCATGCTGGTCTCTCTGAGGCTCGCTGACGTCTGGAACTATCAGCGCCATAAAGTGTTCCGCAACGTGTTTTATGCCATGGTCTTCGGGGCCATCATGATCATGATGATTTATAATCTCTTTCTGGCTTTTTCCCTAAAATCCATGGAATACGTCTACTACGTCGTATATGTTTTCTGCGCGTCCATATACATAGCGGCCCAGACCGGCTTCGCCGTGGAGCATTTCGGGCTTCACGGCGAGTTGCGTGGCAGGATGTTCTATTCGGTGTATGTGGTGGCGGTGGCGCTTTTCCTTTTTTCCCGTTTGGTGTTGGAGACCCCCCAGCGCATACCCAGGACGGACAAGGCCATCAAGCTCTTCATCGCCCTTAACATCAGCGGGATCGGCCTGGGGCTGGCCTTTGGGCTGCAAAACACGCTGTTCATTCAGTCCCCCTTGATACTGGTCTCCAGCATATTCCTTTTGGCGGTTGGCATCATAGCCCAAGCCAATCATGCCCCCACGGCCAAGTTTTTCGTGGTCGCCACGGGAACCTTCCTGCTCTCCACCGCGGTGGCCACCCTTCTGTTCATCAAGGCGCTGCCCTACAATTTCGTCACTCGCAACTCCTATTTCATAGGCATCGTCATCGAGGCCGTTCTCCTCTCTCTTTTGCTTTCCTATCGCATTCACCTGCTCAGACAGGAAAAGACCCAGGCGCAGGATGCAATCCTGGAAACCGAGCGCAAGGCCAAGGCCGAACTGGAGCAAAAGGTGGCGGAGCGCACGCGGGATCTCCAAGTCGCCATGCGCAATGCCGACATGCTGGCCAGAACCGACGCCCTCACCGGCCTGAAAAACCGAAGGGCTTTTTTCGAGATCGGGCTTCTGGAAGTGGAAAAATGCAAACGCTACCAACGGGACATGTCGGTGGTGGTGATGGACATCGACTGGTTCAAGAAGGTCAACGACACCTTTGGTCACGAAGCCGGAGACAGAGCGCTTATAGCCTTCGCGCACACTCTCTCCACCGTCATCCGGGGGGCGGACACCCTTGCCCGCGTGGGCGGTGAGGAGTTCGCCGCGCTGCTACCGGAGACAAAGGTCAACCAAGCGGCCATCCTGACCGAACGCATGCGAATAGCCGTGGAGTCCCTGCGCATGGAAGAGGGTGGAAAGGTGCTTGCCATCACCGCCAGCTTTGGAGTGACCGGGCTTGGCGAGGGGGATTCCAGCCTGGATGCCATGCTGGCCCGGGCGGACAAGGCTCTCTACCTGGCCAAGAGCC
>CAZLSD010000015.1:16996-29117 GCA_964561775.1 uncultured Desulfarculus sp.
TACCATCACAGTTCGTCTTGTATGCAGAATACAATATGGCCCTGGGAGCTAGGCATGCCGGGCAGCGAGCAGCTGGCGCAGTACATCATGAGCGGACTCACCACCGGCAGCATCTACGCCCTGGTGGCCCTGGGCTTCTCCCTGATCTACAACGCCACCCACATCGTCAACTTCGCCCAGGGCGATTTCTTGAGCCTGGGCGGGCTGGTGATGTATTCCCTGCTCAACTGGCTGGGCCTGCCCATGCCCCTGGCCTTTGTCCTGGCCGTGGCCACGGTGGCCGGGGCCGGAGCGCTCCTTGAGCGCCTGGCCATCCGCCCGGCGCGCAGCCGCGACGTGATGGTGCTGGTCTTCATCACCGTGGCGGCCAGCATGTTCATGCGCGGGGTGTTCAAGGAAATCTGGGGCAAGCAGGCCCTGGCCATGCCGCCCTTGAGCCCGGAGACGCCTCTCAAGCTGCTGGGGGCGGCCTTCACCCCCCAGAACATCTGGGTGCTGGGCATCACCCTGGTGGTGATAGTCTGCCTGCACCAGTTCTTCGCCCGCACCCTGACCGGCAAGGCCATGCGCGCGGTGGCCATCAATCCCCGCGCCGCCGCCCTGATGGGCATCGACACCCACCGCATGGTGCTCTACTCCTTCGCCCTGGCCGGCGGGCTGGGCGCCTTGGCCGGCATCATCATCACTCCCATCACCACCTTGAACTACCAGGTGGGGGTGATGATAGGCCTCAAGGGTTTCGCCGCGGCGGTGCTGGGCGGTTATGGCAGCTTTGCCGGCGCGGTGCTGGGCGGGCTCCTGTTGGGGCTCCTGGAGAGCCTGGGCGCGGGGCTGCTCTCCAGCGCCTACAAGGACATCATCTCCTTCGTGGTGCTGATGCTGGTGCTCTTCGTGCGCCCCAGCGGCCTCTTGGGGCGCAGCGAGGCGGTGCGGGTGTGAACCGAGGACCGGTTTTTTTCGGCCAACTGGGCGCGCTGGCCCTGGTGGCGGCCCTCATCCCCCTGGCGGTGAACAACCCTTATTACTTGAACGTGCTCAACGTGGTGGCTTTGAACGTGGTGGTGGTCACCGGGCTGAACCTGCTCATCGGCTTCGCCGGGGCCATCAGCCTGGGGCACGCCGCCTTCTTCGGCCTAGGGGCCTATGCCAGCGCCATCCTGAGCTCCACCTATGGCTTGAGCCCCTGGCTGGCCATGCCCCTGGCCGCGGCGGCGGTGGCGCTCCTGGCCCTGCTGCTGGGCGCGCCCACCTTGCGCCTGGAAGGCAACTACCTGGTCATGGCCACCCTGGGCTTCAACCTCATCGTTACGGTATTTTTGTTGCAGGCGGATCAGCTCACCGGAGGTCCCAGCGGCTTTGCCGGCGTGCCCGCGCTGAAGCTGGGCAAGCTCTCCCTGGATAACGACCTCAACTTCTACTACCTGGCCTGGGGCCTGGCGGTGCTGGGCCTGGCCCTGGGGCGCAACCTGGCCGTCTCGCGGGTGGGGCGCGGCCTGCGCGCCCTGCACGATTCGCCGGTGGCCGCGGCGGCGGTGGGGGTGCCCACGGCCTCCTACAAGGTGCGGGTCTTCGTGCTGAGCGCGGTCTACGCCTCCCTGGCCGGCTCGCTCTACGCCCACTACTTCGGCATCATCACCCCCAAGACCTTTGACATCTTCCACTCGGTGGAATTGGTCACCATGTGCCTGGTGGGGGGCATGGGCTCGCTGTGGGGCGGCTTTTTCGGCGCGGCCTTTCTGACCCCCTTGCCCCAGGTGCTGCACGTCTTCGAGGAATACAAGGACATCATCTTCGGCGGGGTGCTGCTTCTGCTGCTCATCTTCCAGCCCCAGGGGCTGGTGGGCTGGTGGCAGGAGGCCCGCGCCCGCCGGAGCCGGAGCGCCTCTTGAGCGGGGAACTGCTCAGCTTGCGCCAGGTCAGCTTGGCCTTCGGCGGGGTGCAGGCCTTGAGCGAGGTCAGCCTGGCCGCCCAGGCCGGGCAGATCACCGCGGTCATCGGCCCCAACGGCGCGGGCAAGACCAGCGCCATCAACTGCGCCAGCGGGGTCTTCCGTCCCCAGCACGGCCAGATATTCTTCGCGGGCAAGCCCATCAACGGCTGCCAGCCCCATGAACTGGCCCGCTGGGGGCTGACCCGCACCTTCCAGAATCTGCAAGTATTCACCCATCTGAGCGTGCTGGAGAACGTGATGGTGGGCATGCACGCCGTGACCCGGCGGGGTTTTTTAAGCGCCATGCTGCGCCTGCCCGGACACCGGCAGGAGGAGCGCCGCATCCGGACCCGGGGCATGGAGTTGCTGGAGAAGCTGGGGCTGGCCGAGCTGGCCGATCTGCCCGCGGGGCAGCTATCCTATGGCGACCGCAAGCGGGTGGAACTGGCGCGGGCCCTGGTGAGCCGGCCCAAGATGGTGCTCCTGGACGAGCCGGTGGCCGGGCTCAACCCGGGCGAGACCGAGGAGATGGGGCAGTACCTGCTCAAGGTGCGCGAGGAGGGGGTCAGCCTGCTCCTGGTGGAACACGACATGGCCCTGGTCATGAACATCAGCGATCAGGTGGCGGTGCTGCACTTCGGGCGCAAGATCGCCCAAGGCACGCCGGCCGAGGTGCAATGCCACCCCGAGGTCATCGCGGTCTACCTGGGCGGCGGCGACGAATCGGTGCTGGAGCCGCCGGAGGCCGTCCATGCTTAGCGTGGAGCAGGTGGACTTCTTCTACGGTCCGGTGCAGGCCCTGCACCAGGTCAGCCTGGAGGTGGGCGAGGGCGAGATCGTCTGCCTGCTGGGGGCCAACGGCGCGGGCAAGACCACCCTGCTCAACATGATGAGCGGGCTCACCCGCCCCCAGCAGGGTAGGGTTACGTTCAGGGGCCAGCCCATCAACGGGCTCAAATCGTCCCAGATCGTGGCCGCGGGACTGGCGCACGTGCCCGAGGGACGCCAACTCTTCGCGCAGCTCAGCGTACGCGACAACCTGGAGCTGGGGGCCTGGACGCGGCGGGGGGCCTCCTCGCGCCAGGAGATAGAGCGGGACCTGGAGGAAGTGCTGGAGCTGTTCCCCGTGCTGGGCCAGCGGGCCGGCCAGGCCGCCGGCACCCTCTCCGGCGGCGAGCAACAGATGGTGGCCATGGGACGCGGGCTCATGGCCAGGCCCAAGCTTCTGCTCCTGGACGAGCCCACTCTGGGCTTGGCTCCCATGGTCACTCGTGAGATATTCAGGGTGGTGAGCCAGTTGCCCGCGAGGGGAACCAGCGTGCTTTTGGTGGAGCAGAACGCCCTGGGCGCGCTGTCCCTGGCCCAGCGCGGCTACATCCTCACCAACGGCCGGATCCGCTTCAAGGGTCTGGCCAGGGAGATATTGGGCGATCGGCTCTTGCGGGAGGCCTTTCTGGGCCAGGCCGCCCGCCAGGCTTGAAGAGGGGGCGCTGAACCGGTGACTACGACGCTTAAAAGACATTCCCTGGGACAGGAGGCCTTCGGCGTGCTCAGGCGCATGATCGTGCGCGGCGAGCTGGCCGTGGGCGAGCGCCTGGTGGAGGAGCGCCTGGCCGAGAGCCTGGGGCTTAGCCGCACGCCCCTGCGCGAGGCCATGCACCGCCTGGAGCAGGAGGGCCTGCTGCTCAAAAGGCCGCGCGGCGGCTACGTGGTGCGCCCGCTCACCGTGGCCGAGGTGGAGGAGGCGGTGGACGTGCGCAAGGTCCTGGAGGGCCTGGCCGCCGAACTGGCCGCCCGCCGGGCCACGCCCAAGCTGATCAAGGAACTGGAGCGCAACCTGGAACTGTTCGCCCAGGCCCTGGCCAACCAGGACGAGACCGCGCTCTTGGAGCACAACGGACGCTTTCACGACCGCATCTACCGGGCGGCCAACTCACGCCTGCTCTACCGGCTTCTTAGCGAGCTGCAGGACGAGGTGGAGCGGGTGTCCCGGCACATCATGAGCAACATGGCCGCCGGGGCCTGGTCCCTGGAGGATCACCGCGACCTGCTGGCGGCCATCAAGGCGGGTGACGCCGCCCGGGCCAGCCTGGCCGCCGCGGCCCACGTGGAGCGGGGGGGCAGATGGTATATCTCCCAGCTCAAGGACATAGAAAAGGAAGCTTAAAGGCCGCCCGACTCCGCGCGGCCGGGCATGAGTTTTCGCTGGGGAGCGTGCAAAGACCATTAAGGGAGGGAATGATGAAAAGGCTGGCTTTATTCCTGGTGTTGGCCATGACCCTGGTTCTGGCCGGCGGGGCCTTGGCCGCCGAGCCCATCAAGATCGGCGCTTTTTTCGCGCTTAGCGGTCCGGCCGCCTCCATCGGCACCCCCACCAAGCTGGTGGCCCAGATGGTGGTGGACAAGATCAACAAGGAGGGCGGCATCAACGGCCGGCCCCTGGAACTGGTGCTGGGCGACACCGAGAGCGAGCCCACCAAGTCCGTCATGGTCTTCAAGAAGTTCCTGACCGTGGACAAGGTGGTGGCGGTCATCGGCCCCACCCGCACCGACACCGGCATGGCGGTCAAGAAGCAGGCCGAGGAGGCCAAGATTCCCGTGATCATGACCGTGGGCGGCGACCCGGTGATCATGGAAGGCAAGATGGGCAACATGGACTTCGGCACCGCCCGCTGGGTATTCAAGACCCCCCAGCGCTCCTCGGTGGCGGTCAAGAAGGTGCTGGGCCATCTCAAGAGCAAGGGCGTGACCAAGCTGGGGCTGCTCATCGCCAGCGACGGCTTTGGCCGCGACGGCGGGCGCTGGCTGGAGAAGCTGGCCCCCGAATTCGGCATGACCATCGTGGGCAACGAGCAGTTCGACCCCAACGACGTGGACATGAAGACCCAGCTCAGCAAGCTGGGCGCCTTGGGACCCCAGGCCATCGTCTGCTGGACCATCGGCGACGCCGGCACCATCGTCAGCAAGAACCACCACGCCCTGGGCATGACCATGCCCCTGGTGCAGTGTCACGGACTGCCCGGACCCCGCTATCTGGAGCTGGCCGGCCAGGCCGCCGAGGGCGATCTGATGCCCTCCACCAAGCTGATGGGGGCGGAGTATCTGCCCGACAACGATCCCCAGAAGAAGGTCATCGCCGAGTTCGTGCACCTGTACAACGACGTGTACAAGTTCAACCGCGAATATCCCATCAACACCCACTCGGGCTATGCCTGGGACGCCATCTACATCCTGGCCGAGGCCATGAAGAAGGCCGGCACCGACCCGGAGAAGCTGCGCGAGGCCATCGAGAACACCAAGGGCTTCGTGGGCGTCAGCGGCGTCTTCACCCTGGCTCCCCAGGACCACAACGGCCTGGAGACCGACTCCATGGTGATGCTGGAGGTCAAGGGCGGCAAGTACGTCATAGCCCAGTAGGGCGGCGGCCGCTTCAGGAAGAGCGCGCCGTCCGGGGATCGCGGGCGATCCCCGGACGGCGTTTTTTATTGATCCGGCCCCAGGCCGCGTCCCTCCAGAAAGGCGTTGAGCAGATCGGCGCGCAGCAAGGCCGCCTCCCGCAGGGCGCTGGCGGCGCTCTGCCGCTCGCTCAGGCTCATGGCCTGGAGCAAAGGCGCGCACAGGTAGTGCAGGCAGGCGTAGGGCCTGGCCTGCCAGGGCAGCCGGCAGCCAGCCTGGCCCAGGAAGGCGCAGCCCTTGGCCACGGGCCGGGGCAGGGGAGGGCGATCCAGGCCCAGGGCCGCCATCTGGATCAGATCAGCCTGGTCGAAGAGGCCCTTGACGTCTACGTGGGCGCAGCAGACCCGGGCGCAGGCGGGGCACAGCCCAGGGCAGAGCCGGGCGAAGATTTGGCGCAGGGGATCATAGGCGGCCAGCAGGGAGCGGGCCACCTGGCGGGTTTCCCGTTGGGGGGCGGCGGCCAGCTCCCCGGCCAGACGCCGCGCGCCCCGCCGCCATTGGGCGGGGCTGAAGACGAAACGCCGGGGGCTAGTAGTCCAGACCGACGCGGCGGCGCACATCGGCCAGGGTGGGGCTGGCCACCGCGCGGGCCTTTTCCGCGCCCTGGCGCATCACCTGGCGCACATGGGAAAGATCAGCGGCCAGTTGGGCGCGTTTGGCCCGGAAGGGGGCGAAGAACTCCCACATGCGGGCGAAGAGTTCCTTCTTGACCGTGCCGTAGCCCAGGCCGCCGGCCCGGTAGCGGTTAGCCAGTTCCTCGCGCTCATGGGGCTCCAGGAAAAGGCTGATGATGTTGAAGACGTTGCACTTGGCCGGGTCCTTGGGCGCTTCCACCGGGGTGGAGTCGGTGACGATGCTCATCACCCGCTTGCGCGTCTCCTTTTCCTCGCCAAAGATGTCCAGGGTGTTGCCATAGCTCTTGGACATCTTCTGCCCGTCCAGGCCGGGGATGGTGGCGGTGTCGTCGTCGATCCAGGGCTCGGGCACCACGAAGGTGTCGCCGTAGGTGTAGTTGAACTTGATGGCTATGTCGCGGGTGATCTCCAGGTGCTGCTTCTGGTCCTTGCCCACCGGCACCGCCCCGGCCTGGTAGAGCAGGATGTCGGCGGCCATGAGCACGGGATAGTCGAAGAGCCCGGCGTGGGGAGAATAGCCCTTGGCGATCTTGTCCTTGTAAGAGTGGGCGCGTTCCAAGAGGCCCACCGGGGTGTGGTTGTTCAGCACCCAGGTCAGCTCGCAGACCTCGGGCAGGTCGGCCTGCACATAGAAGGTGGAGCGGTCCGGGTCCAGGCCCAGGGCCAGGAAATCCAGGCAGGCGTTCATGGTCTCCTGGCGCAGGCGCTCGGAGTCGCTCACCGTGGTCAGTGCGTGGTAGTTGACGATGAAGCAGAACAGGTCGTGCTGGGCCTGGAACTCTATCATGCGGCGCATCATGGCGAAGTAGTTGCCGATGTGCAGGGAGCCCGAGGGCTGGATGCCGGAGAGGACACGCATCAGAAAACCTCCGCTAGGCCTGGATTGATCAACGAGGCAATATATCCAAGCCAGCGGGCCGCGTCAATGCGAAGGGCTGGGCCAAGGGCGGAGATGGCGCGGAGGCCAGCCGTCCAGCCGCGCTCAGTCGTTGCGGCGGCGTCCCAGGATGTACCAGGCGGCGGCCAGCAGGCCCAGGCCGGCGCCTACCACCATGAACAGGAAAACTATGTTTACCAGCAGGCCGCCCTGCGGAATCGACTCGGGAACCATGGCGTCGAACAGAGGGATGGCCAAGGCCAGAAAAAACACCCCCAGCATCATGGCCGAGTAACCCCAGAACTTCTTTTGGGCCATCGCGCACCATCCCCCCCTGAGGGTTGGGCCAGGCCCTCGCCGCGCCACCGGGCCGCCGGCGAAGGCCGGATTCCTTCAGCCGCTATTCAATAATCTTGACAAAAACCTTGGCGCGCAACTCTTTTATCCACTCGCGGAATCTTTTCTCCAGCGCCTCGTTTTCCAGGCGGGAGCGGATGCTTTCCTTCAGTTCCTGGCTGGCCGGGGTGGTGTCGGGAACATCCTTTTCCAGCAGCTGGAGAAAGGCGTAGCCAGTGGGCAGCTTGATGACCTGGCTGAGTTGCCCCGGCTTGAGATCGGAGACGGCCTGGCGCATGGCGGGCAGCAGATCGCCGGTGGCCACCGCGCCCATCTCTCCGCCCTGGGCCGCCCCCGGCCCCTGGGAGTGCACGCGGGCCATCTCGGCGAAGTCGGAACCGCCCGCCACCTGCTTGCGCAGCTCCTCGGCCCTTTGCCGCACGGACTGGTCCACCGCGGCGGGCGCGTCTTCGGCCACGCGCAGGAAGATGCCCCTTAAGCGCACCCGTCCGGCCTGGCCGGCCGTGGTGGCGCCGTACATATCCTGATAGGCGCGTTCCACCTGGGACTCGCTGATGACCACCCGGTTGCGCACGTTGCGGTCGATGAGCTTGTGGCGCAGGATGTCGCGCTTGAGTTCGCTGCGGTATTCCTCCAAGGTCAGGCCCCGGCTGGCCAGTTGCAGCAGGAACTCCTGGTCGCTCAGCTTGTTGGTGGCTTTCACCCTCTCCACGAAGGCGTCCAGCTCCTCCTTGCCCACGCCCGTCTTTTCCCGCTTGGCCTCCTGCTCCAGGACCTTGTCCTCGATGAGCCTCTCCAGGGCCAGGCGGCGCAACTGGGTCTCGTTGGGGGGCGTTTCCCCCGGGCGGCTGTTGAAGGCCATCTGGGCCTCCAGGCTGCGCTGGGCTCTCTCCAGGTCCAGGGATGTGATGACCTGATCCCCCACCATGGCCAAGACTCGCTGCATCTGCTCGGCCGCCGTGGCCGCCGTGGCCAGGCCCAAGAGCAGGAGCAGGGATGACACCGCCAACCGCATGGCTCTAGGCATACGAAAACCTCACTTGCCCATTTCTCCCGTGGCCAGGAAGCCCGGGTCCCACCAAAGTTTGGCCTGGGCGCGCAGCTCCCCCAACAGGGAGGCGGCCAGGGCTTCCTTCTTTTCCGAGGCCAGGCGGCGCTGAATCTCCTCGGCGGCCTGGGTCACGTCCAGGTCCGTGGCCGGCCTCTTGGCCAGCACGCGCACCACATGATAACCATAAGCACTGGCAAAGGGCCCGGCCAGCCGTCCCGCCTCCAGGGCGAATACCTTGTTCTCCAGGCTGGCGGGCATGTGCCCACGCGAGAGCCAGGTAGGCTCGCCCTCGTCGGCCAGGGGCAGTTGCATCTCCTCGGAGGCCCGGCCCATGTCCTCGCCCTGCTGCACCTTGTGCAGCAGTTGCTGGGCCAGTTCCTGGCTGGGCAGCACGGCGTGCTGGGCCAGCACCTGCTCCGGCCGCTTGAACTCCTCCCGGTTGGCCACGTAATAGGAACGCACCTCCTCGGGAGATATCTGCACCTGGGCGACCAGCATCAAGTCCAGGGTCTTCTGCACCAAAAGCTCCTGGGACAGCACCCGCCGCCAAACCTCGTATTCCAGGCCCTGGGCGGCCAGGGTGCGCTCGAAGGCCTCCTGGGAGAGGCCGCGCCGGATGCTGGCCTCCTCGCGGTCCAGTTCCTCGGGTTCCAAGCTCAAGGAACGGACCTCGGCCTGCTCCAACATGATCTTGCGTTGGATTATGGTCTCCAGCACGGCCTGGCGCAGCTCCCGGGAGAGCGCCGAGGCCTTGCCGCCCAAGCCCATGTAGGAAATCTGGGCCTGGAATTCCTCGAAGGTGATGGGCTTGCCATTCACGCTGGCCACGTCCGGCGAGTGGGAGCGCTGGCCGCAGGAGGACAAGGCCGCCAGGGAGGCCAAGAGCAAACCCATGATCAGCCAGGCGGAGCCCCGCCCGGCGTCCCTCCCGGAAAACCTCTCGGAAATAGGCCTCATAGCGTTTAGTTAGTTATCATGCCCGGCTATGTAAATCAAGAATTCCCTGGCCCGGGCCAGGGTGGCCTGTCCCGGCTCCAGCTTGAGCCAGACCCGGCCCTCGGGATGAACGCGAACTTGCTGGGGCTTCTCCTCGGCCAGGGCCAGGAGCCGGCCCAGGTCCACACGGGCGTCGTGGGTGAACCACACCTGCATGCCGCCCTCGGAGATGTCCAGGCGGGTGGCGAAGAGCCGGCGCAGCAGGGCCTTCAGCTCCACCGCCTGCAACAGGTGCCCCACCTGGGGCGGCAGAGGGCCGAAACGGTCCTCCAACTCGCCGCCGATCCCCTCCACCTGCTCGCGGCCGCGGGCCTGGCTGAGACGGCGGTAGATGGCCAGGCGCACCTGGGAGTCGGGCACGTAGTCCTCGGGCAGATAGGCGGGCAGGCCCAGGTGCATCTCCGGCTCCGGGCCCTCGGAGGGGGCCTCGCCCTTCAGCATGGCCACCGCCTCCTCCAGCATGCGCACGTACAGCTCGTAGCCCACCTCGGTGACTTGGCCGCTCTGCACCTCGCCCAAAAGATTGCCCGCCCCGCGTATCTGCAAATCGTGCATGGCGATGGCGAAGCCGGCCCCCAGGTGGGTGAAGTCCATGAGGGCCTTGAGCCTCTTGGTGGCGTCGGCGCTGAGCGATGTCTCGCTTTTGATGAAGAGATAGGCGTAGGCCCGCTCCTTGCCGCGCCCCACCCGGCCCCTGAGTTGGTATATCTGGCTTAAACCCAGTTTGTCGGCCTGGTCGATGATGATGGTGTTGGCGCTGGGGATGTCCAGGCCGCTCTCGATGATGGTGGTGCAGACCAGCACGTCCAGTTCGTGGCGCACGAAGGCCATCATGACCTTCTCCAGGGATTTTTCCGCCATCTGGCCGTGAGCCACCCCCACCCGGGCCGCCGGGCACAGATCCTTGACCAGGCGGGCCATGCGGGCGATGTCCTGCACCCGGTTGTGCACGAAAAAGACCTGGCCGCCGCGCGCCAGCTCGTTGTCCACGGCCTCGCGCAGGGACCTGGGCGAAAACGTGGCCAGATAGGTCTTGATGGCCTGGCGGTCGGCGGGCGGGGTGTTGATGACGCTCAAGTCGCGGATGCCCGAGAGGCTCATCTGCAAGGTGCGCGGGATGGGCGTGGCGGTCAGGGTCAGCACGTCCACCAGCCGCCGCATCTTCTTGAGGCGCTCCTTGTCCTGCACCCCGAAACGGTGCTCCTCGTCCACCACCATCAGGCCCAGGTTGGCGAAGATCACGTCCTTTTGCAGCAGGCGGTGGGTGCCCACGATGATGTCCAGCTTGCCCTCGGCCAACTCGGCCAGGATTTTCTTCTGCTCCTTGTCGCTGCGGAAGCGGCTCAAGGACTCCACGCGCAGGGGCTGCTCGCTAAGGCGCTCGCGGAAGGTGTGGAAATGCTGCTCGGCCAGCACCGTGGTGGGCACCAGGCAGGCCACCTGACGCCCCTGCATGGCCACCAGATAGGCCGCGCGCAGGGCCACCTCGGTCTTGCCATAACCCACGTCGCCGCAGACCAGGCGGTCCATGGGGCGGGCGGCGGTGAGGTCGGCCACCACATCGGCGATGGCCTTGGCCTGGTCAGGGGTCTCCTGATAGGGGAAGCTGGCCTCGAACTCGCGGAAGGCGCTGTCCGGGGGCGCGAAGGCATGCCCCTTCTGGAAGCTGCGCGCGGCGTAGAGCTCCACCAGGTCGCGGGCGATGGCCTCCACCGCCTTCTTGACCCGGCTCTTGGTCTTCTGCCAGGTCTTGCCCCCCAGCTTGTCCAGGGCGGGCTTTTCCTCGCCCGGGCCGCGGTACTTGCTGATTAGCCCCATGCGGTCGGCGGGCAGATAGAGCTTGTCGCCGCCGTGGAAGGTCAGAAGCAGGAAGTCGCTCTCGGCCGGCCCCACGCTCAGGCTAAGGAGCCCCTGGTAGCAGCCGATGCCGTGGTCAACGTGGACCACCAGGTCGCCGGGGGCCAGGTCGTCCAAGGCGGCCAGCATCTCGCTGAGCCTGGGCGGGGCCTTCTGCCGCACCACCCGGGGCGCGCCGAAGACCTCGTCCTCGGTGACGAAGGTCAGCGGCAGTTCGGCCGGGGCGAAACCAGCGCCCAAACCGCCCAGCAGCAGGTGCAGCCGCCCTTGGCCCAGGCCGGCCTGGACCTCCAGGGCCTGGCCCTTGACCTGGGGCTCGGCCCCGCGCTCACGGAAAAGCTCTTCCAGACGATCCACCTGGGCGCGTGAGCGGCAGATGAGCGCCACGTCGCGCCCCTGGGCCGCCTGGGCCTCCACCCACTGCTGGAAGCGCTCCAGGAGCGAGCCCTCGCCGCCCCGGCCCAGCTCCTGGTGCAGGCCGGTGTGGCTGGCCGCGCGCAGGGGGGTGAGCGTGGCTTCCAGGGGGTCGTCCTTTTGTCCCTCGTCCCCGCCCACGGCCAGGGCCTTGCTCAAGAGGCGGGGCCGGGAGGCCAGGCGCTGGGTGACCTGTTCGGGGGTGCGCCGCAGCATGGGCGGGGGCAGCACCACCCGCATCTCCTCGCGGGCCTCCTCGAACTCGGCGTGCAGGCTCTCCTGCTCGGCGCGCAGGCGGGAGACCAACTCGGCAGGCTCCAGCAGCGCGTGCAGGCAGTCATCAGGCAGGTAGGCGAACAGGTCGGCGGCGTTGGCGAAGTACAGGGGCAGCAGGGCCTCCAGCCCGGCGAAGGGCGCGCGCAGCTCCATGCGCGCCACCATCTCGGCCAGGCGGCGGGCGCTTAGGCCCTCGCTGGCGGCCAGCTTGCGCAACCCCCCCACCGCCCGCGCCACGGCCTCGCCGCCCAGGTCCACGGGGTGGCAAGGGA
>CAZLSD010000016.1:0-28318 GCA_964561775.1 uncultured Desulfarculus sp.
GGCCTGGGGGTGGTGGCCGCGCTGGGGGTGGCCGCCAAGTGGATCGTGCCCTGGCTGCTCAAGGCGGTGGTGGCCACCCGCAACCGTGAGCTTTTCCTCATCACCGTGGTGCTTTTGTGCTTCGCCATCGCCTGGCTCACTTCCCTGGCCGGGCTGTCCCTGGCCCTGGGAGCCTTCATGGCCGGGCTCATCATCGCCGAGTCTCCCTACGGCCACCAGGCCGTGGGCAACGTGCTGCCCCTGCGCGACATCTTCACCAGCATCTTTTTCGTCTCCATCGGCATGTTGATGGACGTGGACACCCTGCTGGAATATCCCCTGACCGTGATCCTGGTCACTCTGGGGGTGTTGTTGCTCAAGACCTTGACCGGCGGGGCCGCCACCCTGTTGCTGGGGCAGCCGCCCCGGGTGGCCGTCTCCGTGGGACTGGCCCTGTGCCAGGTGGGGGAGTTCTCCTTCATCCTGGCCGAGCGCGGCCTGCACCACGGCCTGCTCAGCCGCCCCGACCACCAGATTTTCCTGGCCGTCTCGGTGATAACCATGCTGGTGGCGCCCGTGGCCCTGGACGGGGGCGTGAAGCTGGGGATGCGCCTGGGGGGCAGGAGCGGCGGCCGTGAGACCGAGGAAGCCCCAGGGCCCCACGGCGGCCTGAGCGGCCACGTGCTGGTCATCGGCTTCGGCTTCAACGGGCGCAACGTGGCCAGGGCCTGCCGGGCCACGGGCATTCCCTATGAGGTGCTGGAGATGAACCCCCACACCGTGCGCCTTGAAAAGGCCCAGGGCGAGCACATCTCCTATGGCGACGCCCTGAACCCGGCCATCCTGGAGCTGGCGGGCATCAAGCAGGCCCGCATCCTGGTGGCCACCATCGCCGACCCCGTGGTCACCCGCAACATCGTGGCCACGGCCCGGAGCGCCAACCCCGACCTGCACATCATCGCCCGCACCCGTTTCGTGGAGGAGCTGCCCACCCTGCGCGGCCTGGGGGCCGACGAGGTGGTGCCCGAGGAGTACGAGACCGGGGTGGAGATATTCGCCCGGGTGCTGCGGCGTTTGCAGGTGCCCCGCGACGAGATTCTGCGCCAGGTGCAGGAGCTGCGCGCAGAAGGGTACGAGATGCTCCGGGAGGAGAAGCCGGGCAGCCGCATGGCCGGCCACGACCTGTCGCCCTACCTGGCCGGTTTGGAGATGGAGAAGCTGGTGGTGCAGGAGGGCTCACCGGCCGCGGGGCGGACCATAGGAGAATTGGAGCTGCGCGGCAAACACGGCGTGACCCTGCTGGCCGTGCAGCGCGCCGGGCAGACCCTGGCCAACCCCGGGGCGCAGACGGACTTGCAGCCCCATGACCTGGTGGTGATCCTGGGATCATGGTCCCAACTGGAGCAGGCGCGCCCCCTGTTCAGATGCCCAGAGCGCGCGCCCGCTGCCCAGGTTTGAGGTTTGGCCGTCCTGGGCTTTAGCCCAGCGAGCCCGGCGCGCGCTTGAGCATCATGCGGCAATCGGCCACCACGCAGCCCTGACCTTCGGGATAGACCATGAGCGGGTTGATGTCCAGCTCGCTTATCTCCGGGTTCTCCTCCAGCATCTGGGACAGACGCAGGATGCAGTCCTTCAGGGCGGCCACGTCGGCCGGGGGCTGGCCGCGCAGGCCCTTGAGCACCGGATAGGCCCGGATGCCCTTGATCATGTTCTCGGCGCTGGACTCCCACATGGGGGCCAGGCGGAAGGTCACGTCCTTCAAGACCTCCACCAGGGTGCCGCCCAGGCCGAACATGACCATGGGGCCGAAGCGGGCGTCGCGGTTGGCCCCCAGGATCACCTCCACCCCCTTGGCGGCCTGGGACACCAGGGTCACGCCCTCGATCTGGGCCTGGGGGTCGTAGCGCTGGGCGCGTTCCAGTATCTCCTGGTAGGCCGCCTCGGCCTCCTCCAGGTTGGCGATGCCCACCATCACCCCGCCGGCCTCGGACTTGTGCACGATCTGGGGCGAGACGATCTTCATGACCAGGGGAAAACCCACGGCGCGGGCCGCGGCGGCCACCTGCTCGGGAGCGCGCGCCAGGCGGCTGGTCAGCAGGGGGAAGCCGTAGCAGGCCAAGAGCCGGGAGGCCTCGTGCTCGTGCATCAGGTGGCTGGGCGCTTCGGCCAGGGCCTCGGCGATCAAGGCGCGGGCGGCCGAGCAGTCCGCCGGCACCGAGCGCCCCCAGCGGGCCGAGGGCTTTAGCCTCTCGCCGTAGCGCACCATGGCCGCCAGGCTGCGCACCGCCGCCTCGGGGAAGATGTAGTTGGGCACCCCGTTGTCCTGCAAGTGGGCCACGCCCTCGCGCACGTCCACGATGCCCATGAAGGAGCAGAGCAGGGGCTTGTCCAGACCCTGGCAGACCCGGGGCACGATCTGGGCCGTCTCCAGGATGTCGGTCATGGCCTGGGGGGTCAGGATCACCACCGCTCCGTCCACGCCGGGGTCGGCCATGACGGCGCGGATGGCCGCCTCATAGCGTTCATGGGTGGCGTCGCCGATGACGTCCACCGGGTTGTGGATGTTGGCCGTGGGCGGCAGATTTTCCTTGAGGCTGGCCTGGGTCGCTTCCGAGAACTGGGCCAGGCTCAGGCCGTGGCGGATGGCGGTGTCGGTGGCCACGATGCCCGGGCCGCCGGCGTTGGTGATGATGGCGATGCGGTTGCCCCGGGGCATGGGCTGGGAGCCGAAGGCCTGGGCGTAGTGGAAAAGCTCGTTGATGCCCTCCACCCGCTGGATGCCGCTCTGCAAGAAAACCGCGTCATAGGCCGCCTCGGAGCCGGCCAGGGAGCCGGTGTGGGAGCTGGCCGCCTTGGCCCCCTCGGGGCTGGTGCCGCTCTTGATGGCCAGCATGGGCTTCTTGGCCTCCCAGGCTATCTCGCGGGCGGTCTCCATGAAGAGCCTGCCGTCGCTGATATCCTCCAGGTACATGAGGATGACCTGGGTGGCCGGGTCGTCGCGCAAGAAACGCAGCAGGTCTATCTCGCTCACGTCGGCCTTGTTGCCGAAGCTGATGAACTTGGAAAACCCGATGTTGCGGCCGGCGGCCACGTCCAGCACGGCGGTGCACAAGGCCCCCGACTGGGAGATGAAGGCGATGTTGCCGGGGCGGGGCATCTTGGCCGCGAAGCTGGCGTTCATGCTGATGGCCGGGTCGGTGTTAATGACCCCCAGGCAGTTGGGGCCGATGAGGGGGATGCCGGCCTGCCGGGCGGCGGCGCGCAGTTGCTTCTCCAGGGCCAGACCCTCGCCGCCGATCTCCTTGAAGCCGGCGGTTATGACGATGGCTCCCTTGACGCCCTTCTGGCCGGCCTGCTCCATGGTCTCTATGGCTGCCTTGGGCGGCACCACCAGCACGGCCAGGTCCACCGGGTCGGGGATGTCCAGCAGGCTGGGATAGGCCTTGACCCCCTGGATGGAGCGGGCCTTGGGGTTGACCGGAAAGACCACCCCGCCGAAACCGGCGCGCAGCAGGTTGGCGAAGACGGCCAGGCCCACGCTGCCCGGGCGGTTGGTGGCCCCCACCACGGCGATGGAGGTTGGATTCAGGATGTGCTGAAGGTCCTTGCTCATGATGTCTCTCCTGGTGACGACCTTGGGATGGCGGATCGCTCCGCCTGGTTCATCCTGATCAACAAGTGTAAAGGGGAGGCTGGGTAAGGAAATGAAACCAAGGCCTCATTTTAATTGAGGCGCGGACCCAAATGGGCATGGGGCCAAGCCCCTGGGCGGACGGCCTAGAAGCGCAGCAGGCGGGCCTGGTCGCTGTCCATCCCCTCCAGGGCGTCATGGAGTTGGCCGCGCAGCAGGGCGATGACCTGGGGGTCTGAGAGGGCCTCTGGGCCCAGCTCTTCCCGCAGCTCGCGGGTGTCCAGCTCCACCTCGTCCTGGCCCACAAAGTGGCGGTAGAGGAAATCCACCCCCGGCCTGGTCATGACCAGGCCCAGCAGGGTGCGCGGCCAGTCCCCCAGGGGCGGCCGGTCCAGGTGACTCAACTGGAACCATATGCGCACCGTGGTTCCCTGGCCCGGGGCGCTCTGCACGCTCAGGTCGCCCCCCCACTGGCGGGCGTTGGCCTTGAGCAGGCTCAAGCCCAGCCCCACCCGGCGGGTGGTGCGGGTGGTGACGAAGGGGTCGGTGACTCGGGCCAAAAATTCCGGGGTCATGCCCTGGCCGTCGTCGCGCACCTCGATGAGCATGCGGTCTTGGACGGTGTCCTCCTCGATCTGGACCTCGACCAGCTTGGCCCCGGCCATGAGCGAGTTTTCCACGATGTCCAGGATGTGCAGGGAAAGCTCTTCCACGGCCTAGTCCCTCCGGCCCCAGCCCCGCAGGGCGCGCCCCTCCAGCCCGGCCAGGGCCAGGGCCAGCTCGCCCAGGCTGGGGGCCTGCACGGTCAGTTCGTTCCAGGCCCGCCCCACGTCGTCCAGGGCGTGGGCGTCGGAATTGGTCAGCACGGGCAGCTCGCGCCCCATCAGCCACTTGCCGGCCTGGGCCGGGTCGCTGCGGCGGGATATCTCCACCGCGTCCAGGGGCAGGCCGGGCGGGATCATGCCCAACTGCCCCACCAGGCTGTAGGCGGGGCGATCCAGATGGCAGGCTATGGACAGCCCCCCCAGGGCGCGGATGCGCCGCACCCACTGGTCCACGGGCAGGTCGGTGGCCCCGATGAGCAGGCGGGGGCTGAAGTACTCCACCTCGTCGTCGGCGTTGGCCACGATCTGGTCGCCGAAGACCTCGGGCTTGTTCTCGCCGGGTTGCAGGTGGTCATAGACCATGGCCTGCAGGGTGAGCGCCGCGCCCAAGTCCTGGAACAGGGCCAGCAGGTGGGCCTCCTCGGCGGTGGTCACTTCCAGGCCGGCCAGGATCTGGGGCGCGCCAGGCCCCAGGCGGCGGGCCGTCTCCAGGGCCGGGGCCACGTTCTCGGCGCTGTTGTGGTCGGTGATGGCGATCAGCTCCAGGCCCAACTCGGCGGCGCGCGTCACCACTGCGGCTGGCGAGACGTCATAGCCGCCGCAGGGGCTAAGGCAGGTGTGCAGGTGCAGATCGGCTTTAAGGCTCAGCATTCACAGGCCCAGGTCGTGCAGTTTGCCGGCCAGGACGAAGGCCTGATCGCTCGCCACCAGCAGGGGAACGCCCTCCTGGTCCGCCTTTTCCTTGGTATCCTCGGCGGGCTGGCGGCCGCCCACCAGGATGATGGCGGCCAGTTCCTTGAGCACGGCCACGGCCACCACGTTCTGGTGCACCTGCACGGTTAGCCACAAGGCCCCCGCGCCGGCGTTGGCCATCACGTCGGAGAGCATGTCCGAGACATAGCCCCCGTCCACCTGCCGGTCCAGTCCCTTGGCCCCGGCGGCCACTTGCAGCCCCAGCCGGGCGACCACGTCTTGCACGGTCACGCTCTCCTCCTTGTCGCGGGCGGCGCAGGCCCGGTTACCGCGTTGGCTCATGACGGGACAGTCGCTCTCCTGGGCATGGCCCAGCACCACGTCCACGGCGAAGGAATGGCAATCCGGCGAGCCGCAGGCCCCGCACTCGCCGTGGGGCAGGGCGGCCTTCAAGGCCTGGATGGCCTTCATCTTCTCTATGGCCTTGGCCTTGTCCTGGTCCAGGGGCGGCAGGGGCTGGGAGCGGGGGGCGCTCTCCCAGTCGAAGAGCCCCTCCTCGATCATGGACAGCACCTTGCCGCGCTTGACCCGCGAAAGAGCTCCATAGCGTCTGAGCAGGCGCTGGGTCACGCTCTTGGCCCGGTAGCGGTTTTCCACGGCCAGGGGCCCGCCCAGGCAGCCGTCAGGGCAGATCAGGGCCTCCACGAAACGCAGCTCGTCCAGGCGGCCGGCCTCCACCATCTCCAGGATGGTGACTACTTCTTGGAAGCCGGCCACGGCCAGGGTGTGCTCCACGTCCACGCCCTGGGCCTGGCCGCCGCTCATGGCCCAGCCTATGCCCGCGCCCGAGCATTTCTGCAGGGTGGAGTCCTCCTTGAGGTGCTTCAAGGCGTGCAGCACCGGGCCGTAGATGTCGCGGAAACTGACCACGCCGTCCACGTAGGCGTCGTCCAGCATGACCCGGTTTTCGGCCCCGCTCATCTTGGCCGCGCAGGGGGCTATGTGGAACACGCCTATGTCCTGGGAGGCCCAACCCTTGCGCGAGACCAGCCAAGACTTGATGCCCTTGGCCCCGAAGAGCCGGGGGGGCAGCACGGGGACGATGTTGGGAAGCAGGCTGGGAAAGCGCTTGGCGATCAGCCGCACCACCGCCGGGCAGACCGGGCTGATGCCGGGCCTGACCTGGGGGTGGGCCAGCAGGTACTCCTCCACGGCCATGGAGTTCATCTCGCACAGCCAGCCCAAGTCCACCACCTCCTCGAAGCCTATGCGCTTCAGGGCGGTGAGCACCTGGTTGGGGGTGACGTTGTAGCCGAACTGGCTGTAGAGGGCCGGGCTGGCCGCGGCCACCCGGCGGGGATAGCGCAGCAGTTCGCGCAGGGGCGTGGTGCGGCAGTGTACGGCCCGGTGGGGGCAGACGCGAAAACAGTTGCCGCAGTTTATGCAGTGCTCGGCCAGGATGGCGGCCACCCCCCGGCGCACCCTGATGGCCTTGGTGGGGCAGGATTTGAGACAGAGCACGCAGCCCTGGCAACGCTCCGGGTCTATCCAGATGGTGAGGTGGGAGTCCTCCGGGTAGGGATCGTCTTCGGTTCGGGCCTTATCAAGCAAGTTCACGGGATGACCAACCTCCCCGGCAAAAGCGCTCAAGCGGAGGCGGCCAAGCGCACCGCCGCCCCCTGCCGGAAAGACTACCACAAATCCCCCGTCTGGCCCGGGGTTGCTTCAGGGCAGGTCCACTTCGGCGGTGAGGATGGTGCCCTGGCCGGGCGTGGTTTGGATATCCAGGCGGTCGCTGTTGCGCTTGATGTTGGGCAGGCCCATGCCCGCGCCAAAACCCCGCTCCCGCATCTCGGGGGTGGCGGTGGACCAGCCTTCCTGCATGGCCAGCTCCAGATCGGCGATGCCCGGCCCCTGGTCGCGCACCACCAGGCGCACGGTGGCTGGCGAGAGCAAAAGCTGCATCTCGCCTCCGCCTCCGTACATGACCAGGTTCATCTCGGCCTCGAAGGCGATGATAGCCACCCGCCGCAGCATGGAGGCCGGAAAGCCCAGGTCTTTCAGGATGTTCTTGACGACGATGGAGACCGAGCCCGCGGCGGCGAAGTCGCCGCCTGGGACGGGGAACGAGCCCAGCAGCTCCGGTTGCCCCGGCGCCGGGGGGTCCCCGCCGTTCATGCCCGGTCCCCCTGCTCCAGCAGCGACCAGCCGCGCAGGCCATGGGAAAAGAGCAGCCCCACGGCGTCGAACATGGAGAGCTTGCTCAGCATGAGGGGCAGGCCGAATTCCTGGGCCAGTTCCACCACCTCGGGGGCGGGGCGCTTGCCGCGCACGAAGAGCACGCCCTGGATGCCGGATACTTCGGCGGTGCGGATGACCTGGGGATTGGCCAATCCGGTCAAGAGCAGGCTGTCCGACCGGGAAAAGGCCAGCACGTCGCTCATCAGGTCGGCGCTGTGCCCCATGGCCACCAGGCGCTCCAGCCCCTCCTCCCCGGTCAATACCTCGGCCTCAAGCCATTTGACGACCTGGGCTAGGGTGAAGTGGGCCAAGGGCCGGGCTACTGGTAGCGCTCGACCAGGTCCACCACCGCGTCGGCCATGACCTTGCGGTGGGTGTCCTGGTCCACCACCACCACCGGAGCCACGCCGCAGGCGCCCAGACAGCGCACCTGCTCCAGGGTGAAGCGGCGGTCTTCCATGGTGGTGTCCACGGGGATGCCCAGGTGGCGCTCCAGGCGGTCCAGCACTTCCTTGCCGCCGCGCACGTAGCAGGCCGTGCCCATGCAGACCCGGATGGTGTGGCGGCCGCGGGGGGTCATGGAGAAGAAGGAGTAGAAGGTGGTGACGCCGAAGACCTCGTGGCCGGGCATGCCCAGGTTGCGGGCCACCCGTTCCTGCACCGGGGTGGGCAGATAGCCCACCACGCCCTGCACGGTTTGCAGCACCGGGATGAGAGCGCCGGGCTTGCCGCGGTATTGGGCGCAGATTTCGTCGACTTGGGCCAGCATCTCGGGGGTGATGTCAGCGGGCATCTGGGGGTCGGACTGGATGGCCAGGTTCATGGCGCGCTCCTTAGGGCTGAAAAGAGCCTCTGGTTTCCCGCGGGAAAGCCGGGGCCTGGGGTGTTTGTCGCGGGCGGCCGCGTGGCGCAGGCCGCGCACAAGTTTCTAGCACGGCGGCCCGAGTCCTGGCAAGATTTTTCAAAACGCGGTCAGGACCAGCAACCCCGCCGTCTCGCTGACTTCTATGGCCGCGCCCAGGGAGTCGCCCGTGAAACCGCCCAGGCGGCGCATGTACCAGCGCCCCAGCACCAGGCCGCAGAGCATCACGGCCAGGGCCGCGGCCAGGCCGGCCCGTCCGCCGGCCAGACCGGCCAGGGCCAGGGCCGCGCAGGCCCCCCAGGTTTCCCGCCCCAGACCAAAGCGGCCGGCCACGCTGCTGCCCAGGCCCTGGGCGCGGGCCGGGGGCAGGAGCACGGCCAGCAGGGAGGCCAGGCTCCGGGCCAGGACCGGCAGGATCAAGAGGCCGGCCAGCAGCCGCTGGGGAGGCAGGCTGGCCAGGGCCGCGAACTTGATGAGCAGGACCAGGACCACCGCGCAGAGCCCGAAGGCGCCCACCCGCGAGTCCTTCATGATCTCCAGGGCGCGCTCCCGGCTGGTCATGTGCACCAGGGCGTCGGCGCTGTCGGACAGGCCATCCAGGTGCAGGAAGCGCGAGAGCCCCGCCCAGAGGGCCGTGAGCAGGGCGGCCAGGGCCAGGGGGGGCAGGCAGCCCCTGCCCAGCCAGGCCGCGCCGGCCAGCAGCAGGCCCAGGATGGCCCCCACCGGGGCGTAGAAGGCCCGCGAGGCGGCCATGTCCTGCGCGGTGGCCCGCAGCTCCCGGCGCAGGGTGATGATGGTGAGGAATTGCAGGGCCAGCAGGAAGGCGGTCACGCCGGACGCTCCTCTTTGTTTGATACGCCCGCGTCGGCGAAGGTGGCCATCTCGTTAAAAATGGCCACCGCCGAGCGCACCAGGTGCACGGCCAGGGCCGCGCCGGTGCCCTCGCCCAGGCGCAGCCCCAGGTCCAGCAGGGGGCGCTTGCCCAAAGCCCGGCACTGGGCCTGGTGCCCCACCTCCACCGAGGAGTGCCCCACCCAAAGGTAATTGACCACCGCCGGGCAGAGGCCCGCCGCCACCAGGGCCCCGGAGGTGGAGATGAAGCCGTCTAGGAGCACCGGCGTCCGCCGCGAGGCCGCGCCAAGCACTAGGCCGCCGATGGCGGCGATCTCCAGGCCGCCCACCTGGGCCAGCACGCCCAGGGGATCGGAGATCTCGGGACGGTGCAGGGCCAGGATATTCTCCAGCACCGCCACCTTGCGGGCCAGGCCCTGGTCATCCAGCCCCGTGCCCCGGCCAGTCACCTGGGACGGGGGCAGGCCGCAGAAGGTGGCGGTCAGGGCGCTGGCCGCCGTGGTGTTGCCGATGCCCATGTCGCCGGGGATGAGCAGGTCGTGCCCCTGGTCGATGAGCTCCTGGGCGGCGCGCGCTCCCGCCAAGAGGGCCTGGACCGCCTCCTCCCGGCTCATGGCAGGTTCCATGGCCATGTTGGCGGTGCCGTAGCGCACCTTGGCCTTGACCAGGCCGGCCAGGTCGTCGAAGTCGTGGTCCACGCCCACGTCCACCACCCGCACCGAGGCCCCGGCCTGGCGGGCCAGCACGTTGATGCCCGCGCCGCCGGCCAGGAAGTTATAGACCATCTGGGCCGTGACCTCGCGGGGATAGAGGCTGACCCCCGAGGCGGTGACTCCGTGGTCGGCGGCGAAGACCGCCACCGCGGGCCGGGGCTGGCCAAGGCTGGCGGTTCCGCGCATCACGCACAACTCGCGCGCCAGCTCCTCCAGGCGGCCCAGGGAGCCCTTGGGCTTGGTCAGATTGTCCAGGCGGGCCTGGGCCGCATCGGCCAGGGAGGCGTCGGGAACCTGCACGGCGTCGATGATCTGCTGCAACTGTTTCATGCTGTGTCCTTAAGGCGTGTGGTCAGGGCAGGGGTTGAAGGTCCAACCGGGGGGCTTGACCCTTGAGGGCCAGGGGCAGACCGGCGGCCACGAAAAGCACGGGATCGCAGACCTGGGCCAGGCGGCGGTTGAGTCCGCCGGCCAGGTCGCGGAAGGCGCGGGCCAGGGCGTTCTCCGGCACGATGCCCAGGCCCACCTCGTTGCCCACCAGGATGACCCGCGCCTTGAGGCTGGGCAAGAGCAGGGCCAGCTCCTCGCCCCGGCCCTGGGCCTGCTCCGGGTCCAGCTGGGCCAAGAAGAGCAGGTTGCTTAGCCAAAGGGTCAGGCAGTCCACCAGCAGCACGGCCTGGGGGTGGTCGGCCCGGCGCAGAGCGGCCTGCAAATCCAGGGGCTCCTCCAGGGTGGACCAGAGCGGCCCGCGCCGCTCTTGGTGGCGGCGGATGCGCAGCTCCATCTCCTGGTCGCCGGCCTGGCCGGTGGCCAGATAGATGAGGCGTCCGCCCCAGCTCTCGGCCAGGTTTTGGGCCAGGTCGCTCTTGCCGCTCTTGGCCCCGCCTATGATGAGTACCTTTGCCGACATGTGGCAACAGATAGCGCAAAGCTGCCGGAGGCGCAACCGCAAACGCCCGCCTCCGCCGGTCTGGCTAGCGGCTGGACTTGAGATTGCGCGCGTAGGAGGCGATGCCCTGGGCCAGACCCTCGGCCAGCTGCTCGCGGTAGGCCGGGGTGCTTAAGCGCTGGTGCTCCTGGGGGTTGGTGATGAAACCCACCTCGGTGAGCACGGCCGGCATGCGCGCGCCGATGAGCACGTAGAAGGGGGCCTGCTTGACGTGCAGGTCGGCCACCTTGTGCTGCTTGCGCAGGCAGGAGAGCAGGTCCCGGTGCAGGGTGCGGGCCAGGCGGTTGGACTCGTTGATCTTGGAGTTCAGCATCAGGTCGTTCAGGATGGTCTGCAAGTCGCTGATGGAGCGCTGGGTGGTGGCGTTCTCGCGGGCGGCCACCCGCATGGAGTTCTCGTCGGTGGCCAGGTTGAGGAAATAGGTCTCCACCCCGCTTAAGCTGGAGCTGGGCGCGGCGTTCAAGTGGATGGAGACGAAGACGTCGGCCTCGTGGGTGTTGGCGAAGGCCGTGCGGTCCTCCAGGGGCACGAAGACATCCTTGTTGCGGGTTAGCAGCACCTCGGCGCCCAGCAGCTTGGCTACCTTGGGCGCGGCGCGCTTGGCCAGGTCCAGGGTCAGGTCCTTTTCCAGCAGACCCCGGAAGCTGGCCCCGGGGTCCTTGCCCCCGTGGCCGGGGTCCAGCACCACCCGCTTGACCCTCAAGCCCAGTTGGGCGGCCAGGCCCACCTGATCCGGCTGCTGCTGGGCCTGGCCGCGCGGCAGCTTCTTGCCCCCCTTGAGGCTGGGCGGGGCCAGGGCTTGGGCGGGCTCCTTGGCCCGGCTGATGGCCGTGGGCGGGCTGGCTGGGGCGGGGCTGGCCGCAGGCGGGCTGACCGGGGACGGCTGGGCGCTGATATGGGGCGGAGCCGGACTGGCGAAGCAGTCCACCACCACCCGGAAGGGGTTGTCTATGGTGAAGACCTTGTAGGAGCCCAGCTGCTGGATGTCCAGAACCAGGCGCACCGCTTCGGGGGATATCTGCTCGGCCTTGGCCGAGCGCAACAGCCCGTCGCCGATGACCACCGGCTTGGCCGCCGCCGGCCCCACCCGCGCGCCCTTCATGTCCAGATAGAGCAGGCGCGGTTTGTCGGGCTCGCTCTCAGTGACCATGACCTTGGCGGCGTAGGGGACCGGCCGTTCCAGGCTGAGCACCACCCGGGTGTAGGAGGGGGTGGACCAGTGGCGCACCTCGCTCAAGAGGGCCAGGCCCGCGCCGTTGACCGGGGCGGGAGCGGGCTCCGTGCGTTGGGGCACCTGCCCCTTGCCCCGCTTGATCTGGGCCTCCAGGGCGTCCAGGCGGGCCTTGGCCGGGGCCACTTGATCGCCCTTGGCGTAGTTGACCGTGACCTTGAGGTATTCCAGGTAGGCGTGGTTGAGGTCGCCCTTTTTCTCGTGCAGTTGGCCCAGCATGAACTGGGCGTCGTCGGCCAGGGGGGATTGGGGGTGGTGGTTGGAGAGGCGCTTGAAGATGTCGGCCGCCTCCTGCCAATCCGAGTTCTTGCGGAACTGCTCAAAAGCCTCGGTGTGGATGCGCCCCATCCACCACAGGCACTGGGAGGCCAGATCGCCGTGAGGGTTGGCCGCGTAGATGCTGGAAAAGCGCTCGGCGGCGCGCAGCCAGTTGGAGTGCTGGGCGCGGGCGGCGGCCTGGCTGCTCAGGCGGAAATACTCCTGGCGGGCGCGTTCATAGGCCGGGGCCTCGTCGCGGGCGGCCCAGGCCGGGACGGCCCAGGCCAAGGCCATGACGGCCATGACAGCCATGACGGCCAGCAGGGCCGTCAGCGGCAGCCAGCGCCTGGCCCTAGTCCAGTTCATGGCGCAGCTCGTGCAGGAGGTTCAAGGCCTCCAGGGGCGAGAGGGTGTCGGGGTCCAACTGGCGCAGGCGGGTAAGCGCCGGGTGCTCGGCCGGGGCAAACAGCAGCATCTGGGCCGCGCCCGCGCCCTGCTCCGCCTTGTCAGGGAGGCCGGTCACGGACTGGCCCTTTTCCAGGCGGGCCAGGATGGCCTTGGCCCTGGCCACCACCGGGGCGGGCAGGCCGGCCAGGCGGGCCACCTGGATGCCATAGGAGCGGCTGACCCCGCCGGGAGCCAGCCGGCGCAGGAAGACCACCTGCCCCTGATATTCCTTGACCGCCACGTTCATGTTCTTGACCCGGGGGTGGGTGGCGGCCAGTTCGGTCAGCTCGTGGTAGTGGGTGGCGAACAGCGTCTTGACGCCCACGCCTTGCAGGTCGTGCAGGTATTCGGCCACCGACCAGGCTATGGAGAGCCCGTCGAAGGTGCTGGTGCCGCGGCCCACCTCGTCCAGGATGACCAGGGAGCGGGGGGTGGCCTGCTTGAGTATCTGGCTGGTCTCCTCCATCTCCACCATGAAGGTGGAGCGGCCCCGGGCCAGATCGTCCATGGCCCCCACCCGGGTGAAGATGCGGTCCACCAGGGGCAGGCGGGCGGATTGGGCCGGCACGAAGGAGCCGGCCTGGGCCAGCAGCACGATGAGGGCGGCCTGGCGCAGGATGGTGGACTTGCCGGCCATGTTGGGGCCGGTGATGATGACCACCTGCTGTTCGTCGTCCAGCAGGATGTCGTTGGGCACGAAATCGCCCTCTTTGAGCATGCGCTCCACCACCGGGTGGCGGCCGCCCATGATTGCCAGGGGGCCTTGCTCGGCCATCTGGGGGCGCACGTAATCGTGGGAGAGCGCCAGGCGGGCCAGCCCGGCCAGCACGTCCAGGCAGGCGCAGGCCTGGGCCGCGGCCATCAGCGGCTGGCTTTGGCCGGCCACCTGGGCGCGCAGTTCCTCGAAGAGTTGGCGCTCCAGGGCCAAGGCCTTGTCCTCGGCCCCCAGCACCGCGGCCTCTTTCTCCTTCAAGTCCGGGGTGATGTAGCGCTCGGCCCCGGCCAGGGTCTGTTTGCGCAAGAAATGCTCGGGCACCCGGTCCTTGTGGGTGTTGGTCACCTCGATGTAGTAGCCAAAGACCTTGTTGAAGCCCACCTTGAGGGAGGGGATGCCGCTTTCGGCGCGCAACTGGGTTTGCAGGGCGGCGATCCATCCCTTGCCCGAGCTGGCCAGTTGGCGCTGGGCGTCCAGTTCGGCGTTGACGCCAAAGGCGATGACCCCGCCCTCGGCCAGGTTCAGCGGCGGAGAGGGGGCCAGGGTGCGCTCCAGGCGGGCGGCCAGGTCCTCCAGGCCGCGCAGATGGCGGGCCTGCTCCCGGATGAGCGGCGAGGCCAGACCGGCCAGGCTGGTGACGGCGGCCTCCAGGCGGGGCAGGCTGAGCAGGGCGTCGCGCAGGGCGGCCAGATCGCGCGGCGAGGCCTGGCCCAGGCTGGCCCGCCCCACCAGGCGGGGCACGTCGGGCAGGCTGGCCAGGATTTCCTCCAGGCCCTGCAATTCCATGGGCTGGCTGGTCAGCTCGTCCAGGGCCTGGTGGCGGGCCTCGATGGCGGCCAGTTCCAGCAGGGGGAAGCCCAGCCAGTCGCGCAAGAGGCGCGCGCCCATGGGGGTGTTGGTGCGGTCCAGGGCGGCCAAGAGCGAACCCTGCCGCGAACCGGTCATGATGGAGCGGAACAGCTCCAGGTTGCGCCGGGCGCAGTCGTCCAAGAGCAGGTGGGTCTGCACCCGGTAGAACTCCAGGGGGCGCAGGTGTCCGGGAGAGCGGCGCTGGCTGGCCGCCACCACCGACCAGGCCATGGCCGCGGCGGTGAGGCCGGGCTCGTCCTCGGGCGCGGGGTCCTCCTCGGGCAGATGCCCCAGCAGGGTTTCCCGCGCCTGGGCCGGGCTGGGCGGCCGGCCGGGATATATGGTCCGGGGCGTTTCGCCCAACTGGGCCTTCAACTCGTTGAGCGCCGGGTGGGCCTGCTGGCTCTCGGCCAGCACCAGTTCGGCCGGTTCCAGGCGGGCCAGCTCGTGGGCCAGGGCCTGGGGCGAGGGCAGGGTGGTGGCCAGGAACTCGCCGCTGGCCAGGTCCAGGCAGGCCAGGCCATAGGCCTGGCGTCCCAGGTGCAGGGCGGCCAGATAGCGATTGGCCTGGGCCGGCAGGTGCTCAGGGTCGATGAACATGCCCGGGCTGACCACCCGGGTTATCTCGCGTTTGACCAGGCCCTTGGCCAGGCGGGGGTCTTCCACCTGGTCGCAGACCGCCACCTTGAAGCCGGCCTCCACCAGCTTGGCCAGGTAGCCATCGGCGGCGTGATGGGGCACCCCGCACATGGGCACCGGGTCGGGCTGGCCCCGGTCGCGGCTGGTCAGGGCTATGGAGAGCACCCGGCTGGCCAGTTGGGCGTCCTCATAGAACATTTCGTAGAAATCGCCCATGCGGAAGAAGAGTATGCAGTCGGGCGCCTGCTCCTTGAGTCGCAGGTATTGCCGCAACATGGGCGTGTCGCGCATGGGCGCGCGGCCGCTGGGGGTTTGGCTGTGTGCGTCCGGGGGCACAAGCATCTCGTCGGTCGCGTGGGGGATCAAGAAACCAAGGCCCGCGGGGGCGGGTCCTTCCTGTTGCCTAGCCGCCTAGAAAATAACACTAAACGCGAGGTGGCGCCAGCCGGGGTTCCTAGGCGCTGGTGTGGTGGGGGGCCATGGTGTCCCATTGGTGGCAGCGGGGGCACTTCCAGGTGAGCTGGTGGGAGAGATAGCCGCATTGGCCGCACAGATAGCTGGCCCAGTCGCCGTCTATCTGGCTTAAGAGCTGGGCATAGGCGGTGAGGGCCTGCTCACGCTGCCCTTGGGCCAACAGAACCTGGCCCAGCAGGCGGTGGGCCCCCAATTGGCGGGGGTCCTTCTTGACCGCCATCTCCAGCAGGTTCAGGGCCTGCTGGTCGTCGCCCTGGCGGTGGAAGCGCTCGGCCAGGGAGAGCAGGGTGGTCACGTCGCAGGAGCCGGGATCGATCTCGGCATAGAAGGCCTGGGCGGCCTTGTCGCCCAACTGCTCCTCGGCCATGGCCACCCGGTTCACTATCAGATGGGCCAGCACCGGCTCGATCTTGACGGCCTTGCGCCACACGCTCAAGGCCTTGCGCGTGCGGTCGCGCACCAATTCCAGGTCGCCCAGGTGCAGATAGGCGTCCAGGCAGCCCTTGTGCACGCCTATGGCCTGCTCGAAGGCGTCTTCGGCCTTTTCCAGCTGGCCGCCGGCCATGTGCTCCTTGCCCATTTCGGTCTTGTAGTGGGCCAGCACCGGCCGGCTGTCCGCGCCGGTCAGCCTGTCCAGGCGCTTCAAGGCCTCGAAGGCCTTGTCCCACTCGCGGGTTTCCTCGAAGAGCGAGACGGTCTGGCGGCAGGCCTCCACGTGGCGGGGGTCCTGCTGGAGTATTTCCTGGAAGGCCTCCACGGCCCGGTTGAAGAGCCCGCCCTTGCGGTAGTCCAGGCCCAGATCGAACAGGGCTTGCAGGCGCACGGCCGGGGTCAGGTTGGGCCGGGCGATGATGGACTGGCGGATACGCACGGCCCGCTCGATCTCTCCCTTTTGCCGGAAGAGGTTGCCCAGCACCACGTAGGTTTCCACGGTGTCGGAGTTGAGGGTGACGGCGCGGGTGAACTCCTCGATGGCCTGGTCGGTGTGGTCGGCCATCATGTGGGTAAGCCCCTTGCGGAAGGCGTCCTCCGAGGCGGTCTTGGCCACGGATTCCGTGCGCCCAGGCCCCAAGGCCCCCGGTTTGCGCCGGGGACGGCGCGAGAGCCAGCCCAGGGCGAAGGCGGCCAGCAGCAGGACCAGGCCAGCCAATATCAGGCCCAGGGTGAGGGGCTGCCCCCAGAGGGTGGTGAGGCGGGCGTCCATGTCTAGAGTCTGCTGTCCCCGGAGGCGCTGGCCCCCTCGGCGGTTCCGGCCAGGTTGGCCTGGGTGACGGGCAGGTTGCGCAGGGCGTTCAGCTCGCTTTGCAAGGTCTCCACCTCCTTGCCCTTCTGCTTCAGTTGCCGGCGCAGGCCGAAGCGCTCGCTTAGGCCCAGCAGGCTGGCCGTCAGGAGGCCCACGAAGAAGGCCAGCAATATTATGAGGTAGGTGGCGTAGGGGGTGGATTCGAACTTGAGAAAGACCAGGTCGAGCCGGATGCCCAGCGGGTGGCTCAAGGGCTCCATGTTCTGCACCATGAAGATGATGGCCAGCGCCACCACAGCGGAGATGATAAAGGCCTTGATATAGCCCATGCGCGCCCCCTGCGAAAATGCCCGGCCTCCGGGCCGGCCCTGGTTTGATTATGGCAGACTAGCCGCCGCCGGGAGATGAAAAAGATGCCTCCCGGCCCAACCCGTTCCCAAGGTTTACAGTCTACTTAATATCCGTGAAAAAGGGCCTAAGTTTTTGACAGGTGGCCTCCAGGTGCTCGGGGATGGAGCGCACCTCGGAGAGCACGGTCATGAAGTTGGTGTCGCCGTTCCAGCGCGGCACCACATGGAAATGCAGGTGCTCCTCTATGCCCGCCCCGGCGGCGCGGCCCAGGTTGAGCCCCACGTTGAAACCCTCGGGGTGCATCAGTTCGCGCAGGGCGGCCACCGCCCGTTGGGTCAGGTCGATCAGGTCGTGCAGTTCTTGGGGGGCCAGGCTCTCCAGGCTGCCCACGTGCCGCCTGGGCGCCACCAGCAGGTGCCCGTTGTTGTAGGGATACTTGTTCATCATCACCAGGCTCGAGGAGCCCACCCCCAGCACCAGGTCGTCCGCCCCCACGCCGTCCTGGGCTAGACAGAAGATGCAGCCGTTGGGCTTGTCGTCGCCCAGGATGTAGCTCATGCGCCAAGGCGCCCATAATGCCTGCATTTACGCTCCCTTGTTCATGCCGGTCCTGGCGGGGCGTCCCAGGACCTATATCTTGATGATGCGTCCTTGGACACCATGGTCGATGGTGAGGATGCCCAAGGTTCCGCTGCCAATGATGCCGCTGTTGACCGAGCCGGGGTTGAACATGAGAACCCCATCCACCACCGCGTTCATGGGGCGGTGGGAGTGGCCGAAGACCACGCAGTGCACGTCGCCGAACTCCCGGCGCACCCGGCCGGCCAGGCCAAAGGGCGAGCCCCAGCCGTGGATGAGCCCGATGCGATAACCCTCCACCTCCACCACCCGCTTGACGGGCAGGGCGGCGGCCACCTCCGGTCCGTCCATGTTGCCGGCCACGGCCAGCACCTGGGGAGCGTCCAGGGCATGGAGCACCTCCAGGCTGGTGATGTCGCCGGCGTGCAGGATCATCTCCACCCCGGCCAAGTGGCGGGCCAGGGCCTGGTTCAACTCCAGGTCGGCCCCGCGCAGATGGGTGTCGGAGATTACGCCGATAATTTTCACTTGCCCTTGCCTCCCGGCAGTTGAAGCAGCTCGATTCGCCCCCAGGCCGCCAGCTTGTCATCCAAAATCACCAGGGCCCCCAGCACGCCTGGGATGGCCTGCGCCCACTCCAGGGCCGGGGCCAGGTCGGCCTTGGACCCCGCCAGGTTGCCCAGGCCAGTGGCCACGGCGTCGGCCAGGGCGGCGTTCTTGGCCACCACGGTGGCCGCGTCGGCCCGGCCCAGGGAGAGGCTGTGCCCCACGCTGGCCGAGCTGGTGCAGACGGCCAGGGGCATCTCCGCCGCGGCGATGGCCAGGCCCAGCCGGCCCGAGAGCGGCGACGGCCCGGCCCCTATGCCCACCACCAGGTCTTCGCTGGCGGCCAGATAGTTGTCGCCGCCGTTCTCCACCAGCACCTGGGGCGAAAGCGCGAGCAGGTCCAAGGCCACGGCCTGGGCCAGGGCCCCGGCCACCGCGGCCATGGGGCCCACTCCCGCGGCCTGCCCCGCGGCCAGCATCTCCCGGGCCAAGGCGGGGGCCAGGGGGTCGTCGGGCAGGGGCGCGAGCGAGCGCAGGAACTGGGGCCTTTCAATTATGTAGGCCTCCAGCCCCCGCCGGTGGCGCAGGACAGAAGCGACCGCCTGTTCGCTCAAGTCGTCCTGGGCCTGGACCCAGAGGTCGGTCTCCTTGACCCGGACCTCGAAGCTAACCAGGCCCCGCCCGCGGCAGGCCACCCGATAGGTCCGTTCCTGGAAGGCATGGCTGGTCAATCCAGGCTCCATCCTCGTTGTGGTCCCGCCGGGCGCGGTGCACGGGCCGGGTCATACATAACCCAGCCCTTTTGGCATGTCAACGAAGAGCCGGCCTGGCTAACTGGCCTTGCCGGCTGGGCTTGGCCCCAAGAACCCACGCCGGACCGCCCCGGCGGCGCTTGGGCCAAAATGAACAAGGGCTTGCCGCCGTGCACGGATGTTCAGACGGCCAGCCTTGACTTACCTTCTAGCTTGGGCTATGAAAAAACCAGGAAAATCCAGGAGGCGAGAAAAGCCCATGAACAGCCGCCGGCTGGCACGGCTAATGGGTATCATTTGTGATATCAAAGCCTATCCGCGTCGCTCCCCCGAGGAGATGTGCAAGGTATTCCGCATCTCCCGCCGGCAGCTATACAAGGACCGGGACACCCTGGCCGCCATGGGCTTTTCTTTCCACCATTCGCGGACCACGGGCGGGTTCGTGCTGGACAAGGAGCAGACCTTCAACGTCAGCGGCATGAGTCTCTCCGACCTCTTCGCCCTGACCCTGGCCGTGCGCCAACTGACGCGCTTGAGCGATTTCGCCTTGGCTTTGGGCGCTCTGGCCGGTCTGCGCAATTTGGTGGAGCAGTTGCCCGCCTCCCTCAAGACGCTTTTTATCGAGGCCCTGGACCAGGTGGTCATCGCCGATGGCTTCGGCTGCGCCCCCGAGGTGCTGCACGCCCTGTTGCCGGCCATCAACGACGGCCAGCGGGTGGTGCTGGTGATGCAGGGCCTGGGCGAGGATGAGCAACGGCTCAGCCTGGACCCTCGGCGTCTCTTGCTGCGGGAAGGCGCTCTATATCTGGAGGCCAGCGGGCTGGAGCCGGGCGGCGGCAGCCTGGTGGCCCTTTCCCGCGTGCGCAAGGTCATACCCACGCCATTTTTCTCGCCGCCCCTGTAGCCAACTCCACCCAGAAAGGTGTGATCCTCATGAGAAAAGTTGTCATAGCCAGCGCCTGCCGCACCCCGGTGGGCTCCTTTCATGGCGCGCTCTCCACGCTGAGCGCCCTGGACCTGGGCGCCATGGCCATCAACGAGGCCATCGCCCGCGCCGGCGTCACCAAAGACGACGTGGACGAGGTGATCATGGGCTGCGTGCTGCCCGGCGGCCTGGGCCAGAACCCCGCCCGCCAGGCCATGCTGCGCGCCGGCCTGCCCCCCGAGGTGGGCTGCCTCACCGTGAACAAGGTCTGCGGCTCCGGCCTCAAGGCCGTCATGCTGGCCGCCCAGGCCGTGGCCTGCGGCGACGCCGAGATCGTGGTGGCCGGCGGCCTGGAGTCCATGAGCAACTCTCCCTACATGCTCTTCAAGAACCGCACCGGCTACCGCATGGGCGACGGCAAGGTGGTGGACTCCATGATCCACGACGGCCTGTGGGACCACCTGAACGACTTCCACATGGGCATGAGCGCCGAGCTCTGCGCCGAGAAATACAACGTCACCCGCGAGGACCAGGACCTGTTCGCCGTGACCTCCTATGGCAAGTCCATGAAGGCCGCCGCCGAGGGGCGCTTCAAGGACCAGATCATGCCCGTGGCCATCCCCCAAAAAAAGGGCGACCCCCAGATCGTGGAGGCTGACCAGGGCCTGCGCGAATCCTCCCTGGAGGCCCTGGCCAAGCTGCGCCCGGTCTTCAAGAAGGACGGCACCGTCACCGCCGGCAACGCCAGTTCCTTGAACGACGGAGCCGCGGCCCTGGTGGTCATGAGCAAGGACAAGGCCAAGGAGATGGGCATCAAGGCCATGGTCAAGGTCAAGGCCCAGGGCGCGGCCGGCATAGACCCCAAGTACGTGCTGGTGGCCCCCATCCACAGCATTCCCAAGGTCTGCAAGAAGCAGGGCATAGACCCCAAGAAGATCGACCTGCACGAGGTCAACGAGGCCTTCGCCGCCTCGTCAGTCGCCGTGCAGCGCGTCCTGGGCCTGGACCCGGAGCGCGTCAATATTTACGGCGGGGCGCTCTCCATAGGCCACCCCATCGGGGCCTCGGGAGCCCGCGTGCTCACCACCTTGATCTACGCCATGAAGGACCGCCAGGCCGAGAACGGCATGGCCAGTCTTTGTCTGGGCGGCGGCGAGGCGGTGAGCCTGTTCGTGGAAAACGTCTAACCCCGCGCGCCTTTATTCTTGCCTGGCGCGCCAGTTCACTTGGAAAAACAGGAGCGAATCATGAAGGATGTAGTGATTGTAGGAGCAGCGCGCACCGCGGTGGGGCGCTTTGGCGGCATGTACACTGGCGTCAGCGCGGTTGACCTGGGCGTCACCGCCGTCAGCGAGGCCATCAAGCGGGCCGGCATCACCCCCGCCCAGGTGGATGAGCTGATCTACGGCAACGTGCTAAACGCTGGTCTGGGCCAGAACACCGCCCGCCAGGTGGAGATTAAGAGCGGCATCCCCCAGGAGGCCTGCGCCTTCACCATCAACAAGGTCTGCGCCTCGGGCCTCAAAAGCGTAATGCTGGCCGCCCAGGCCATCCGTAGCGAGGACGCCCAGATCGTGGTGGCTGGCGGCACCGAGAACATGAGCCAGGCCCCCTATCTGGTGCGCGGAGCCCGCTGGGGCCAGCGCATGGGCGACGGCTCCCTGGTGGACTCCATGATATTCGACGGACTCACCGACATCTTCAACGGCTACCACATGGGCATCACCGCCGAGAACGTGGCCGAGCGCTATGGCATCACCCGCGAGGACCAGGACGCCCTGGCCCTGGCCAGCCAGCAAAACGCCGAGAAGGCCATCACCAGCGGCCGCTTCAAGGACGAGATCGTCCCCGTCATCGTGCCCCAGAAAAAGGGCGACCCCAAGGTCATCGACACCGACGAGCACCCCCGCTTCGGCACAACCCCCGAGGCCCTGGCCAAGGTGGCCCCCGCCTTCAAGAAGGGCGGCACCGTCACCGCCGGCAACGCCTCGGGCATCAACGACGGCGCGGGCGCGGTGGTGGTCATGAGCGCCGACAAGGCCGCCGAACTGGGCTTGAAACCCCTGGCCAAGATCAAGTCCTATGGCTGGGGCGGCGTGGACCCCGCCTACATGGGCATCGGCCCCATCGCCGCCACCAAGGCGGCCATGGCCAAGATCGGCTGTACCGCCCAGGACTTCGACCTCATCGAGGCCAACGAGGCCTTCGCCGCCCAGGCCGAGGCCGTCATCCGCGAGCTGGGCCTCAAGCGCGATATCGTCAACGTCAACGGCGGCGCCATCGCCCTGGGCCATCCCATCGGAGCATCCGGCGCCCGCATCCTCATCACCCTGCTCTATGAGATGATAAAGCGCGACGCCAAGCTGGGCCTGGCCACCCTGTGCATCGGCGGCGGCCAGGGCGCGGCTTTGATACTGGAGAGGTAAGAGTTACCGGGGGAACCCTTTTGTGGACAAAAGGGTTCCCCCGGACCCCCTCCCAAAAAACTTTGGCGGCTGTGGGCGACAAGCCTTTGCCGCTGCTGACAAGGGCAATACAAGTTAGCTGATTGGCTCCCGCGGAGCCTAGGCTTGAAGGAGATGAACATGGCTTACGAACTCATCCTGGTCGAGGTGGCCGAGGGCATCGCCACCATCAGCATCAACCGGCCTTCGGCCATGAACGCCCTGAACCCCGCCGTGCTGGCCGAGTTGGACCAGGCCTTCCGCGCGGCCAACGACGACGACAACGTCAAATGCGTCATCCTGACCGGGGCCGGCGACAAGGCCTTCGTGGCCGGCGCGGACATCGCCGCCATGGTGGACATGGACGGCCTGGCCGCCCGCGCCTTCTCCCGCCTGGGCCAGGAGCTGCTCTTCTTCATGGAGGCCATGGACAAGCCCATCATCGCCGCGGTCAACGGCTTCGCCCTGGGCGGCGGCACCGAGATCGCCATGGCCTGCGACTTCATCTACGCCTCCGAGAAAGCCAAGTTCGGCCAGCCCGAGATCACCCTGGGCATCATCCCCGGCTTCGGCGGCACCCAGCGCCTGACCCGCCTGGTGGGCAAGGGCTGGGCCAAGGAACTGTGCATGACCGGGGCCATCATCGGGGCCGAGCAGGCCAAGGAAATCGGCCTGGTCAACAAGGTCTTCCCCCCGGACCAGCTCATGGCCGAGGTCATGAAGACCGCCAAGCAGATCACCAAGATGGGCCGCGCCTCCATGCGCGCCATCAAGTACCTGGTCAACTCCGGCTACGACATGCCCCTGGAGCGCGCCATCCCCATGGAGGCCGACTGCTTCGCGGTCTGCTACTTCTCCCCCGACCAGAAGGAGGGCATGGGCGCCTTCCTGGGCAAACGCAAGCCCGACTTCAAGGGCGGCAAGTAAACTAGCATGGGCGGCGGCCGGCTGGCCCTTGGCCTCCGCCGCCCCATGTCCGCCAAAGGCGAAAGAGGGGGGAGCGACATGAACGTGCCCAGGGAGCAAAAGGACATGTTCCGCTGGGTCGAGGACGTGCCATCGGCCCTGTGGGAGGATGTCATGGCGCGGCCAGCCCAGGAGGCCGCCCAGTCGGTGGGGGCCTGCTGCCAGGACGGCCAGTTCCGGGTGGCCTTGCTGGGGCGCGAATATGTCGTGAACCCACAGTCCTGCCACATTTGCCTGGCGGACCAGCCCGCCGAACGGGTGGGCTTCCAAGAGGGTGTGGTCCTGTTGACCACCTTGGCTCGCTCTCAAGGAGTGCCGCCCAGTGGCCGTATGGTCACACCCCTGGAATTGCCAGGCGGCAAGCTGTTTTTCAGTGGCGCCCACGCCCTGGCCACGGGTTCCTTAGCCAGGGCTTTCGCGCAGCAGCCCGAGGCCCTTGAAACCCGGGCCTTGAACATGGGTGCGGAGAGTGTAGAGGGGGCTGATCTCGCACTGCGGCTACCAGGTCTACCGCAGATACCCCTGTACGCCCTGCTTTGGGCCGGTGACGATGAGGTCGAGGCCCGAGCAATAATTGGAATTGACGACCGTGCCCATTTTCACCTGGACCTGGGCGGCGTCCTCGCCCTGACCAATCTTTTGGTCAGAAGGCTGATCCGGGATTAAGAGCTTTCCAGAAAGCTCAAAGAGAAATTAGGCCCGCACAAACACAACCTGACCTTCGCCTTGGGCGGCCGTGTCCGCCGCGTGAACACAGGGGATTGCCATGAACTTTGCTCTGACCGAAGAACAGAAGATGGTCAAGGAGATGGCCGCGCGCTTTGCCGACGAGGTGCTAAAGCCCCAGGCCGCCCATTTCGACGCCACCCACCAGCACCCCGCCGAGGCCTGCCAAGCCCTGGGCGAGCTGGGCTTCATGGGCATCGCCGTGCCCGAGGAATTCGGTGGAGCGGGCATGGACTACGTCAGCTACGTGCTGGCGCTCTCCGAGGTCAGCCGGGGCGACGCTAGCGTGGGCGTCATCATGAGCGTGTGCAACTCGCTCTACTGCTTCCCGGTCATGACCTTTGGCAACGAGGAGCAGAAAAAGGCCTTCCTCACCCCGGTGGCGTCTGGCCAGAAGATCGGCTGCTACGGCCTGACCGAGGCCGGGGCCGGCTCCGACCCCGGGGCCATGCGCACCACCGCCGTGGCCGACGGCGATCAGTGGGTTCTCAACGGCGAGAAGAAGTTCATCACCAACGGCAACGTGGCCTCCTATGCCGTCATCGCCGCCGTGACCGACAAGGCCGCCGGAGCCAAGGGCATCAGCAGCTTCGTGGTGGACCTGGAGAACACCAAGGGCTTCTCCGTGGGCCGGGTCGAGGAAAAAATGGGCATCTGCGCCTCGGGCACCAGCGAGCTGGTCTTCGAGGACGCCCGCATCCCCAAGGCCAACCTGCTGGGCACCCCCGGCGCTGGGCTCAAGCAGATGCTCACCACCCTGGACAGCGGCCGCATCGGCATCGGCTCCCAGGCCTTAGGGATTGGCCGCTCCGTGCTGGAAGAGGCCGTGGCCTACGCCAACACCCGCGAGCAGTTCGGCAAGCCCATCTCCGCCTTCCAGGCCATCCAGTGGAAGCTGGCCGACATGGCCTGCGCCCTGGACGCCTCCGAGCTGCTTCTGCTGCGCGCGGCCTGGATGGAAGACCAGCACGTGCACTTCGAGAAGCAGGCGGCCATGGCCAAGATGTTCGCCTCCGATAGCGCCATGGCAGCTGCCATAGAGGGCGTGCAGATCTTGGGCGGCTATGGCTACTGCAAGGAATACCCCATGGAGCGCCACATGCGCGACGCCAAGATCACCCAGATCTACGAGGGCACCAACGAGATCATGCGGCTGGTCATCGCCCGCAATTTGCTCAGGGGCAAGTAGGCGCGCCGTGCGCAAGCCAGAGAGAGAGATAACCCAGCGCGCCGAGCAGGAGGATATCCTGCGCGGCGCGCTGGTGCTGCGCCTGGCCATGTGCCAGGACAACCGGCCCTATCTGGTGCCCATGTTTTTCGTCTACCTGGACGGGGCCATCTATCTGCACACCAACCACCTGGGGCTCAAGATGGATTTCTTGGCCGCCAACCCCCAGGTCTGTTTCGAGGCCAGCGTCGACATCGAGCTGGTCCCTGACGAGCAGCCTTGCGTCTGGGACTGCCACTTCCGGAGCCTCATCGGCTTTGGCCGGGTTAGCGTGGTGGAAGACGAGGAGGAGCGGGAACGCGCGCTGGCGGCCCTGGTGCGGCGTTACGCGGGCGAAAACGCCGGCCCCTGGTCCGAGAAGATGTTCGCCCAGACCTGCATCCTGCGCATCGACATAGACTCCATGACCGGCAAGCGCAATTGAGCCCAACCACGACTTGACCGCCGGAGCAGGCCCCCTGGCGGGCCAGAGAGAGTGGTTCTCTTGCAGAGCACGGAAATGGCCCAACGCATCCTGGCCGGTGATCTGCGCGCCGCCGCCCGGCTCATGCGCCACATCGACGACGGCGAGCCGGAGGCGGTGGAGGTCCTGAAGCTGCTCTATCCCCGCACGGGCCGGGCCTGGGTGCTGGGGTTGACCGGCTCGCCCGGGGTGGGCAAGAGCACGCTCACCGACGCCCTAGTGGCGGCCTATCGCCAACAGGGGCTCACCGTGGGCGTGGTGGCGGTGGACCCCACCAGCCCCTTCACCGGCGGGGCCATCCTGGGCGACCGCATCCGCATGCAGCGCCACGCCACCGACGAGGGCGTTTTCATCCGCTCCCTGGCCACCCGCGGCCACTTCGGCGGACTCACCGCCTCCACCCGGGGGGTGGTCACGGTGATGGACGCCATGGGCAAGGATCTCATCATCGTGGAGACCGTGGGCGTGGGCCAGGACGAGGTGGACATAGCCCTCATGGCCGACACCACGGTCATCGTGGTGGTGCCCGGCCTGGGCGACGACATCCAGGCCATCAAGGCCGGCATCCTGGAGGCGGGCGACATCTTCGTGGTCAACAAGATGGACCGCGAGGGCGCGGGCCGCACCGCCCAGGAGCTAATCGGCATGATCCAGCTGCGCGGGCTGACCGGCGGCCAGCGCGGGCCCTGGGTGCCCACGGTGCTCTCCACCTGCGGGGCCGACGGCCGGGGCGTGCCCGAGCTGGTGGCGGCCATCGCCGATCACCGCCAGGCCCTTATGGCCGACGGCGGCGCGCTCATGGAGCAGCGCCGCCTGGAGCGGGCCAAGATGGAGCTTCTGGAACTGGTGGAGGCCAGCACCATGGCCCGTCTGCAACGCCGCCTGGCACAGGGGCAGGAACTGGATCGCCTGGCCCTGGAGATAGCCCAGCACCGCCAAGACCCCTATACGGTCTGCGAACAAATCATGGCCAGCGCCCTCAAGTGTTGACAACTTCCGGGCGCGAAAGACAGGAGACGACATGGCCCGCAGGATGAAACGCCAATCCCTGGGACCGCGCATCAAGAAGCTGCGCGAGACCCGCATGATGAGCCTGGAGACCCTGGCCAACGAGACCGGCCACGCCGTGGATTATCTGCGCAAGATCGAGGCTGACGAGATGATCCCCCCCGTGGCCGTGCTGCTCACCCTGAGCCGCGCCCTGGAGGTGGACTCGGGCGAGCTTCTGAAAGACGAGGAGGACGAGGCCAAGGCCCTGGAGCGCCGGGCCGAGGCCGTGCGCAAGCGCACCGATCACTACTCCTACAAGGTTCTGACCCCCGAGGCCCGCCACAAGCACCTGAAGGGCTTCCACGTCAGCATCGAGCCGGAGAGCGACCTGGAAGGGCCGGGCTATCAGCACGAGGGAGAAGAGTTCGTCTACGTGCTTAAAGGCCAGGTGCGCATCCAGGTGGGCGAAAACATCAACGACCTCAGCCAAGGCGACTCCCTGCACTTCAACTCCTCCCTGGTGCACAAGCTGAGCAACGGCGGCGACACGCGCTGCGAGCTGGTGGTGGTGCTCTACACGCCCTAAACCCTTGCGCCCGGAGAATAGCCATGGCCTTCGTGCTCACCGAAGAGCAGCAGATGATCCAGACCCTGGCCCACGACTTCGCCCGCGAGGTGGTGCTGCCCGGGGCGGCCGAGCGCGACCGCAGCCATGAGTTCCCCGCCGGCATCCTGCGCCAGATGGGCGAGCTGGGGTTTTTGGGCATGATGGTGCCCGACACCTATGGCGGGGCCGGGGTGGACACGCTCAGCTACGTGCTGGCGCTCACCGAGATCGCCTACGCCTGCGCCTCCACCGCCGTGGTCATGAGCGTGCACAACTCCATCTGCTGCGAGTCGGTGCTCAACTTTGGCAGCGAGGATCAGAAGCGGCAATGGCTGCCCCCCATGTGCCGGGGGGAGATCATCGGGGCCTTTGCCCTGACCGAGCCCCAGGCCGGCAGCGACCCCAGCAGCCAGCGCACCGTGGCCGCAGACGACGGCGATCACTGGGTCATCAACGGAACCAAGCAGTTCATCACCACGGGCAAGAACGCCGGGCTCACCATCGTCACCGCCGTGAGCGACAAGAGCAAGCGCCACCGGGGCATCAGCGCCTTCCTGGTGCCCCAGGGCACGCCGGGGTTGATCGTGGGCAAGGCCGAGGAAAAGCTGGGCCTGAAAGCCAGCGACACGGTGCAGCTCATCTTCGAGGATTGCCGCATCCCCAAGGCCAACATGCTGGGACGACCGGGTGAGGGCTTTCGAGTGGCCATGGCCGGCCTGGACTGCGGCCGCATCGGCATCGCCGCCCAATCGGTGGGGGTGGCCCAGGCCTGCCTGGACGAGGCCATCGCCTACATGCAGAGCCGCGAGCAGTTCGGCCACCTCATCAGCGACTTCCAGGGCCTGCGCTGGAAGCTGGCCGAGATGGCCACCGAGATCGAGGCCGCCCGTCTGCTCTGCTTGAACGCGGCCTCTATGAAGGACCTGGGCCAGCGCTACAACATGCAGGCCTCCATGGCCAAGATGTTCGCCAGCGAGATGGTCAACCGGGTGGCCGGCCAGGCCTTGCAGATTCACGGCGGCTACGGCTATTGCAGCGAATACAACATCGAACGCCACTACCGCGACGCCCGCGTCTTCACCATCTATGAGGGCACCAGCGAGATCCAGCGCGTGGTCATCAGCAACAACCTGCTGGGACC
>CAZLSD010000017.1:0-27398 GCA_964561775.1 uncultured Desulfarculus sp.
CGGTGGGCGTGTGCTGCGCCAAGCTGGGCGAGGCGGAGGCTCTGGCGGAGGCGGCAGGGGCGGGGGCGGCAGTTCCACCAGCTTCACCGTCTGCGCCTGCTCCGGCTTGTCCTGGCGGCCGCCCGAGCCCAGAGGCCAGCAGAGCAGAACGCCGGCCAAGAGCAGGTGCAGGCCCAGGCTGACGCCCACGCCCAGGCCGAGGGGCTGTCCATGCACCGGGCGTAAAAGCATGGCCGAGGCCTGGCTCACGGACGCTGGCCCCGGGCCGGCGTTTGTTCCTGGCCAGGCTCGGTGACCATGCCCAGGTCGGCCACGCCGGCCTTCTTGGTCTGGGCCATGACCGACATCACCAGCCCGTAGGAGACATCCCTGTCGGCGCGCAGGTAGACCTTGGTCCCGGGCTTGGCGGCGGTGACGGACGCTATCTTTCCGGCCAGCCCTTCCAGGGCCACCGGCTCCTTGTCCAGGAACAGGCTGCCCTCGCGGTCAAGGCTCAGCACCAGCAGCTCGTCGTTTTGCTTCAAGGCCCCCGAATCGGTGGCCGGCAGCTTGACCTCCAGCCCCTGGACCATCATGGGCGCGGCCACCATGAAGATGATGAGCAACACCAGCATCACGTCCACCAAGGGCACCACGTTTATCTCGCCCATGACCCCGCCCTTGTCGTCCACTCCCCCGGCCATGGCCCTAAGCCTCCGGCCTGAGCTGGTCGGGAGACACGGCCCAGGGGACGGGGAAGGCCCCCTCGCGCGGGCTCAGCTCCACCAGATTGAGGAAGTCCTGGCTGAAGGATTCCATGCCCGCCCCCAAAACCTGCAAGCGCCGGTTGAAATAGTTATAGAAGACCACCGCCGGAATGGCCGCGAACAAACCGGTGGCCGTGGTGACCAGGGCTTCGGCGATGCCCGGGGCCACGGTGGCCAGGTTGGCCGAGCCCGCCGCGCCGATGGCCCGGAAGGCGTCCATGATGCCCCAGACCGTGCCGAACAGGCCAATGAAGGGGGCGGTGTTGGCGCAGGTGGCCAGAAGAGTCACGGTGCGGGCCAGGCGGGTGCGTTCGGCGGCCTGGCCCTGGCTCAAGGCCCGGCGCAGGTTTTCCATCAGACCGGCTTGGGAGACGCTTTGCAGGCGGCCCGCCGCCTGCAAGCGCGCTATGCGCGCCAGCTCGGCGTAACCCAGGCGGAATACGGCGGCCAGGGGACTGCCTTGCCAGGCCTGGCTCGCATCCCGGGCGTGTTCCAGGGAGGCGGCCTGCCAGAACAGGCCGGTAAACTGGCGGTTCAGGCGGCGGGCCTGGCGTATGCTCAGGTACTTGGAGACGATCACCCCCCAAGTCGCCACGGAAAACAGCGCCAAGAGCGCCAGCACCAGTTGCACCACCAACCCCGAGGACAAGACCAGGCCCCAGACATCGGCCTGCCCCGAAGCGGTCACGGAATCAGAGGCGGTGGCCGCCATGGCCGGCCTCACCAACAAGTCCAACAAGCAGTTCATATCGTTTGCTCTCCCTCGGCAATTTCAAGCGCCGGCCCATCTCTCCGACCCCTGGCCGAAAGGCCTTGCCAGGATGCGCAGCCTCCTGGGCCGGCCTGTCTTTTTCATCCCCCCAAAGACCCTGTGCGGCGGAGCTGCTCAGCTCGGCCCAGGCCCGCTCAAGGCCGCGCTCCCGGCCGCCGTGGCCTGGCGCAACTGCTCCAGCAACTGCCCCGGCCGCGGGCAGCAACGGCATGCGGAGGCGGAGCCATCCAGCAAGGCGGCCAGGGCTTCTGGCTCACGCAGGCTGAAGACCGGCAGGCCAGTTTGAGCGGCCTGTTTGAGCAACTCCAGGTTGGCCGCGTTATCCCGCCCCACGGGAAAGCCGGTGTCGATCACCGCCAGGCAGCCGGCCAGGCCCTCTACGGCGGCGGCCAACACCTGGGGGCGCACGTCCTGGAAGGGTTCCTGGCTGATGACCTGCGCGCCCAGGGACAGGGCCACCCGGCAGTCCAGGTCGTGCTGGTGCAGCACGCCGGCCCGCAGTCCGAAACCCATCTTGGCCAGGCGGCGCAGCATCGCCATGCCCGTTCCCCCGCCGCAGATCACGAAGACCGTGCCCCGGGAGACGTCGGCCTTGGGCTCGATTATGCCCAGGTCGGGAGAGAAGCGGGCGCCCTCCAGGCCGTAAAGTTTGGCCAGGCTGCTGGCGGTCAGCGCCTGCTCGGGAGGCCCCCAGGCCGCCAGGCCTCCCTGGTTCACCAGGCCCACGGTGTCGGCCAGGCGCAGGGCCAGGTCCACGTCGTGCAGGGAGGCCATGACGGCGATGTTCTCTTCCCGGCAGAGCCGGCGCAGGATGGCCATCACCTCCAGGCGGTGCTTGACGTCCAGATGCAGGGTGGGCTCGTCCAGCAGGATGACGCGCGGCTCCTGGGCCAGGGCGCGGGCCAGCATGATCTTCTGGCGCTCGCCGTCGCTGAGTTGGGCGATCAGCCGTGGGGCCAAGTCGTCCGCCCCCACCAACTCCAACGCCCAAGCGGCCCTCTCCTTGTCTCGCGCGCTAAGGCGTCCCAGGAATCCCGTGTGGGGCGTCCGCCCCAGGCACACCAGCTCCAAGGATGTGAGCAGGCCGGGCGAGGAGCGTTCGGTCAGGACCACGGCCAGGCGGCGGGCGATCTGGGCCGGCTTGAGCGCGTTAAAGGGCTGGCCATCGATAAACACCTCACCGGCCAAGGGGGCTTGCAGTCCGGCCAGGGTACGCAGCAGGGTGGCCTTGCCCGCCCCGTTGGGTCCCAGCAGGGCCACGAACTCACCGGCGGCCACGCCTTGACTGAGCCCGCTCAGCACCGGCCGGGATGGGTAGCCCACCTGGAGGTTCTCGAAGCTGATGGCGTACCCCGTGTCCTTGGCCTGGCTCACAGCGATGTCCTCCTGCGCAAAAGCAAGGCGATCACCACCGGCGCGCCCAAGAACGAGGTCACCGCCGAGATGGGAGTTTCCACCGGAGAGAATAGAGATCGCGCCAGCAGGTCACACAACTCAGTCACCAAGGCCCCCATAAGGGCCGAGGCCGGCACCAGCAGCCGGTTGTCCGCGCTGCCCAGGGAAAGCCGGGCCATGTGGGGCACGGCCAGGCCGATGAAGGCCACCGGCCCGGCGGTGGCCGTGACCAGGCCCGCCAAGGCGCTGGAAAACAGCACGATGAGGGTGCGGAACACGCGCACGTTGACGCCCATGGTCTGGGCGTAGTCCTCGCCCAACAGAAAGGCGTTCAAGGGCTTGGCCAGGCCATAGACAGCCAACAGCAGGAGACTGCCCAGGACCATCACCAAATGCACTTCTTGCCAGCGATAGCCCGAGAAGGAGCCCAGGGTCCAGAGGGTGAAGCCCTTGAGGCGCTCGGCCTCGGCGAAGGCCACCAGCAGGCTGGTGACCGCGCTGGTCAGGTAGCCGATCATCATTCCGATGATGAGCAGCATCACCCCCTGGCGCATGCGCCTGGCGATGGCCACCACCAAGAGCAGCGTCCCCAGGGAGCCGGCGAAGGCGGCCAGGGTTACCAAATACGGTCCCAGGGCGGTCAGGCCCAAGGCGAGTGTGGTCAGCATCACCAGGGCCACCATCAAGGTGGCGCCCGAGGAAATGCCCAGTATGAATGGGCCGACGATGGGGTTGCGGAAATACACCTGCAAGAGCAGACCGGAGACGGCCAGGCAAGCGCCGCCCCAGAGAGAGGCCAGAGCCCGGGGCAGCCTGATGTTCCAGACCACGAAGCTGCGCGGGTCCTCCTGGGCTTGTCCCAACAGGAAGCCGGCCAGCTCCGGCAGGGAAATGTCCAAGGAACCCGAGGCCAGGTTCAAGGCCAGGGCCGCGGGCAGGGCCAGGCACAGGCCCAGGAATATCCAGCGCACCCTGGGCCGGGGCAACGCCGCCCATGACAGCCCGGCGGGCTGGGCTAGTTCGGCGCTCATTTGTCGGGCAGCTCCAGGAACAAGGTGATCTTGCGCTGGGGAAAAAGCTTGGGTTGCAAGATGGCGGCGATTTCCTCGATCACCACGTCCATGCGGTGCCCGGACTGCTGGTAATCGGGCAGGGGAAAATACACCGAGCCCTCCCTGGCCGGCCTGATGGCTTCCAGGATGGGATTGGCGCTTACCAGAGCCTGCTTGGAGGCCATGCCGGTTTCCGGCGAGCGGTAGGTGAACATGATGTCGGCCTGCCTGGCCGTCTTGTAGAAGTGCTCCAGGGAAACCTCCAGACAGTGGGTGCCGCGCACGTCCTTGAACAGATAGTCCCCCCCGGCCAGCTCGATGAGTTGCGCCGCCCAGGACTGGCCCGGCTCCACCAGCACCCTTTTCTCCCACACGTCGCCCCAGATCACCTTGGGCCGGCTGGTCACGCCCTTGGTCTTCTGGCGCAGCATATCCAAGGCGCTCTCGATCTTGGCCACATAGGCCTCGGCCAGGTCCTCCTTGCCCAGGAAGGGGGCCAAAAAGCGCACGAAGTTGACTTGGGTCTTCAGGGTGCGGGCCTCGCTGCCGTTGTTGATGACCACCGGAATGCCCAGGTCGGCCAGGAAGGGTATCTGGGCCTCGTCCCAAGTGAAGAGCACATCGGGCTTGAGCGCGGCCAGGCGCTCGTAATCCAGGCTGTGGCTTCTGCCCAGGTTGACCACGCGCCCCTCGCGCAGGCCTTCGCGGACCTGGGGGATGGTCCAGTCGGCGGCCAGGCCGTCCACGCCCACCAGCACGTCGATGGAGTCCAAGGCCAGCAGCATGGAGACGTCGCGGCCACCGGTCATCACCACCCGCTTCACCGGGATGGGGATCACCTCGTGACGGGGCACGCCTGGGGGAGGCTCCAGGCCCCGAGGGACCAGATGCAGGACGCGCCCCAGGCCGTCGGTCATCTCGAAGCTCCCGCCCTCCAGCTTCTTCACGCTGAACTCGCCGATGGCCTGGAAGCCGTCGCCGGCGGCCCAGGCGCGGGAGGGGGTCTGTGGAACAACCGCCAGCAGCAGGGCCAGCAGCCCCAGGCTGGCGGCCAACCGGTTTGTCTTCATGCGGTCTTCTCCGCCTGCTCCCTGCGCGCACCGTTGCGCAGGACTTGGATGAGGTATGCCAGGAGCCCCGCCACGAACAGGCAGGTGCCCGCCGCGAACAAACGGATGCCCGGGTCCTGGCGGATGATCATGTTGACGTAGGGCGTGCGCTTCATGCCGCCCTCATGGTCGGGGGCATAGCTCTTCAGGTGCAGACTGTAGCCGGCGAACCATACAGGGCTGTTGACGCCCAGGGTTTTGGTCGCGTCGCTTTCCCCGGGCTGGCTGAAAACCAGCTTGATGCGTTGGGCCAGGGACCTGTTCTGGTAAAAGGCCAGGCGCTCGCCGTGATAGAAGTCGTTTTCCACGCCCTCCAGGCGCAGCTCGATTTGCGAGCCGGGCAGGCGCAGACTGCTTCCCTGCACCAGGATGTTGTTCTGGTCGTTGACGCCGACCAGGTAGCTCACCAGGTGGGAGACCAGGATTATGATGAAGGCCAGGTGCATGACGTGGGGGGAAAGGCGCAGCCAGTGCCCCAGACGGTCGGGTTGGTCGCCGCCTTGGCGCGCCCAGGCTGTCAGGCGGGTGAGGGTGCAGACCGCGGTGTTGAGCACCAGCAGGGCCAGCAGGATCAGAAAGGCCAGAAACCACCAGGTGGTGCGCAGGTTGTGCAGCCCGTAGGTGGCGATCCAGTCCAGCAGGTTCAGCCGGTTTAGCGGGCCGAAGAGATGGGGGTTGGCTTGAAAGACGATAAACCCGGACAGCAGGTCCGCCACCAGCGCCAGCAGCAGGTAAAAGGTCAGCCCGGGGCGGCCCAGCCAGTTCCAGAGCGAGGCGAGAAGGTTCATGATGCCCAGCCGGGCAGATGAAACCGCCCGGTTTCGGGCAGGTAGTTGAAGCAGAACAACAGCGGCAACCCGGCCAGGGCGAACCAGGCCCTGCGGCGGGGGTCCCAGCCGCGCAGCAGATACAGGTGCAGGAAACAGCCGTAGTAGAACCAAGCGGCCATGGTGGCGGTCATGGCGGGGTCTTCCCAGATCACCGGGCTGGACCAGCCCAGGTAGGACCAGGCCTCGGCGGTGAACAGGCTGAGCGTGTAGACAACGAAGCCCCAGACATGCAAATCGCTGAAGCGCTTGCGCATGACTTGCTCGCCCTGGCCGCCCGCGCCCAACAAATACAGCCCGGCGGCCAAACCGCCGGCCCACAGGGTCGCCCTGCCCCCGGCGCTCAAGGCCAGTTGGAGGTGGGACAAGATGGTGTGCGAGCGGGGAAAGGGCAGGTAGTAATCCTTGGGGAAAAGTACGGCCACGGCAGCCAGCAGAGCGGCGGAGGCCAGCAGGGCCCGCCCCAGGGCGGGGTAGCTGCCCAGCCAGTAGACCAGGGCCAGCGCCGCCAGGCAGGCCGCCAGCCAGAAGGGCTCCTGGTGGGGCGCCTGCATGGGCCAGGAGATGTAGAGCTTGCTACCCAGGGAGGCCAGGTTCAACGCCAGCCCCAGGCCCAGGCTCCAGGCGACGGGCCAGGAGCGAGGAGCCCAGGACAGGCCCAGGGCCAGCAGATAGGCCAGGGCGGCCGCGGCGAAAAGATGAAAGCTCCAAGCTTGCAGGGTGTCCATCATGCTTCCCTTGATCTTTCAGGCGGCCAGCGCTAAAGAAAATAGCGGCGCCCCGGCCCCCGGCCAGAGATGGGAGTGGATTCATCTCTGGGTCCGGGGACCGGAACGTCGTGGGGTCTTTTGGGTGCTTTGTTTTTTGACGCTGCCGAGATCAAAGGTTGCCGCTCCTTTTGCCCGATCCAAAAACAAAGTCCCCCCAAGGCAGGTATGCCTTGGGGGGACTGCGCCCAGCTTGCTTGGTCCCCGAAGCGCGTCCGTGGGGACGCAGCTCCAAACCTGGGCCGGTGACTCGCCGGCCTTTGCGGTTTCCTGGATCGGCAGGTCTTCTGACTTCCGGATCTGCCTACTGGCCGCGCCTTCCCGTGTCCTTAAGACACAGTGGCTTTGCGCTCAAAGCGCCGGCGGCTTTCGTCCCCGGTAACAGCGGCGGGACCGCGACGGCTTCGCACCGTCTTCCCTTTCAAGCCCCGAAGGGCACCGACCCCAGTATGTACCATCCTTATAGAGTTGGCTTGCTCCCCTGTCAAGCCCCATCAGCGGCGCTGACCGCCGCTCATATATTCACGTCCTCCATATCCCCCTCGATGTCCAGGAAAAGCTGCTCCAACCGTTCCTTGTTCTCGGGGGAGGTTTCCCACATGCCCCTGCTTATGGCCTCCAGCAGGCGCTCGGTGATGTTTTGCAGGGCATATGGGTTGACATCCTTGAGCCAGCGCTGCATCTCCGCGTCATAGGCGTACTTGTCCGCCAGGCCCTGGTACATCCAATCCTCGATGACCTCGCTGGTGGCATCCCAGTGAAAAGCGTTGTCCACCGTGCGCGAGAGATCGCCGGCCCCCTTGTAGCCGTGGCGCATCAAGCCCTCAATCCACTTGGGGTTTAGGATGCGCGAACGGAAGACGTGCTTGGCCTCCTCCTGGATGGAGCGGTTTTTCACCCGGTCGGGGTCCGAGGCGTCGCCGGAATAGGCCCGGGGCTGGATGCCCGAGGCCATCTTCACCGCCGCCACGAAGCCGCCGAAATAGGCGTTGAAGTCATCACTGGAAAGCAGGTCGTATTCGCGCGAGTCCTCGTTCTTGACCACCAGGGAGATGTCTTTGAGTCGGCGGCGGAAATTTTCCCGTCTGTCCAGGCCATAGGCTTGGCGGCCGTAGGCATAGCCGCCCCAGGTGACGTAGACCTCGCCCAAATCGTCGCTGGTCTGCCAGGCCTTGGCGTCGATGGCCGCAGCCACCCCGGCGCCATAGGCCCCGGGCGGGTCGGAGTAGACCCGGAAGCTGGCCTCGCGCCAGGCCTCCTCGGCGGTCAGCCCGCGCTGTTCCAACTCGGCCGTCTCGCGCAGCACGTTGCGGCGCAGGAAATTGCTATCCTGCGGCTCGCGCAGGCTGCTGACCATGCCCGCGGCCTGGTCCAGCATCTCCATCAGGTTGGGGAAGGAGTCGCGGAAAAAACCCGAGGTGCGGAAGGTGACGTCCACCCGGGGGAACTTCAGCTCGGCCAACGGCGTGACCGCCAGGCCTTCCACCCGACCATTGCGGGAGTTCCACTCCGGCTTGAGGCCCATCAGGTAAAGCGCCTCGGCGATGCATTCTCCCTGGGTGCGCATGTTGGGGCTGCCCCAAATGACCATGCCGATGCTTTCCGGAGGTTGGCCGGTCTCGCGGCGGTGGCGCTCCACCAGATCGTCGCCGAGCTGTACCCCCACCCGCCAGGCGGTGGACGAAGGCAGCTTGAAGGGGTCCACGGAGCAGAAGTTGCGGCCGGTGGGCAGCACGTCCACCCGGCCCCGGGTGGGGCAGCCGCTGGCCCCGGGGCCGACGTAGCCGCCGGACAGGGCGTGGACCACCGCCTCCATTTCTTCGCCGGTCTGGGCCAGCCGAGGCAGGGCCACCTGGCGCAGGAACTCCAGGGCCGTCGCGGCGGGGCCATCGGCGTCCAGATCGGCGGGCAGGGGTTCCCCCGCCACAGCCGCTGCCGCCAGCTCCCGGCAGCGGTCGTGCACGGCCTTCAGAGCTACCGCATAGGTGGCATGCCGTCCGCTGGGGTCGGCCTGGCCGCGCCGGGCCAGCATCTGGTCGTAGTCATAGCCCCAGGCTTGGGCCAGGGACTCGCGCAGGCTGGGGACCTCGCCGTTCTTGAGGCGCACCAATTGCGTCGCCAGTTCCACCAGGCCCTCGCCCTGGGGCGGCCAGCCCAGGGTGTGCAAGCCGTCGGCGATGGCGGTGTCGGCCACCTCGCTCAAGTAGGCGTGCAGCTTCTCCAGGAAGGCGTCGAAGTCGGCCAGGGACGCGGCGCGGTCCATCTCCAGGTCGCGGTGCAGGTTGGCCCGCTCCACCAGGTCCCAAAGCTCGGCCTGGGCCACGGGCAGGCGGGTGGGGTTCATGTCCTTGGTCTGCTGATAGGACAGCACCCGCTCGTCCACCTGGGCCAGCTCCTCGTAGGTGTCGGCGTTGGTCATCACCGGAATCAGGTGGTCAACCAGGCAGCAATAGGAACGGCGCTTGGCCTGGGTGCCCTCGCCGGGGTCGTTGACGATGTAGGGATAGACGTTGGGCAGCTCCAGGATGGCCAGGTCGGGATAGCATTCTCGGCTCAGGCCCACGCTCTTGCCCGGCAGCCACTCCAGGGAGCCGTGCTTGCCCACGTGGATCACGGCGTCAGCCCGGAACACATCGCGCAGCCAACGGTAGTAGAACAGGTAATGATGGCTGGGGGCCAGGTAGGGATCGTGGATTTTCTCCGGCTGCTCGATGAAGCCCCGTGGCGGCTGCACCCCCACATATACATTGCCGTTGACCAAGCCGTTGATGAGCACCCGGCTGTCATGCACGAAGAGTTCACCCGGGCTCTCGCCCCAGTCGGCGGCCATGTGGGCCTGGTTCTTGGCTGGCAGCTCGGCGGTCCAGGCGGCGGAGCTAGCGGGGTCGGCTTGGTCGGCGGCGCGCTGGGCCATCTTGTCCGGGGTGAGCCAGCGCTGGTCGCAGGTAAGCCCGCCGATCATGGCCTCGGCCAGCTTTTGCGGCTCGGCGTAGGTGTCGTCGACCCGGTAGCCCTCGGCGGCCAAGCGGCCCAGCAGATGGCCGACGCTGGCGAAGCTGTCCAGGCCGGCGGCGCAGCCGATGCGGTCGTTGCGGGGCGGGTAGTTATGGAAGACGATGGCTACCTTCTTCTCGGCGTTGGGTTTCAAGGCCAGGCGGCCCCAGTTGCGGGCCAGGCGGGCGATCTTCTCCACCCGCTCGGCGATGGGCTCGTAATGGGTGAGCATGGCCCCGGTCAGGTGGTCGCGCCTGGTTTGCTCGCGGGTGGCCATGACCACGCTGATGAGGTTGCCGTCGAACTCCGGCGCGGCCACGGAAAAGCCCACGTCCATGGGCGTCACCGCCTGCACGGTATCTTCCCACTGGCGGCGGTTGTTGCCGGTGGCTATGGCCTGCAACACCGGCACGTCCAGATCATGGAGCACCCCGGCTTCGGCGGGCACGTTCAGGTTCAGGGAGAAAACCATGGGGCTGATCAAGGCTTGGATGATTCGGCGGCCCTGGTGGCGAAAGTAGTTGGCGAAGACCCAGCGGGTGTCCTTGACCTCCAGCAACGGATCGGGGTAGCGGCGGTAGAAGCAGCAGATGGGCAGACAGCCTTGGGCCTCGATGGCCTGTACCATGGCGTCGATATGGGCCAGATTGCCGTCCAGGTGCAGGTATTGTCCGAACCAGAAGCCCAGCGTCGGCTCGTGGGGATTCAACGCCTCCTCCAGGCTCACCCCCAGGCCGGCCAAGTACTCCTCCAGGGTTTCCACCGCCCCCAGACGCGGGTGATAGAGTGCTTGGCAAGGCTGGGGCCGTGGAGGTTCGGCCTCCAGCCCTGCCTCACACCTCAGGAGTTGCCGCCAGTTCCACTCGCCACCGTACTTGATGTAGAGCGCGGTCTGCTGGAACGCCGGCTGCCCGAAGTCCGGGCAGTGGGCCTGGGCCAGTTCGATCTCCTCCTCATCGGAGGGATGGATGTATAGCCGGCGGCCTTGGGCGGCGGACAGCAGTTCGTCAAAGAAGGGGCAGGAGGTCTTGCCGCCGTGCAGGAGGACCATCACCAGGCCGGCTCGCCGCACCAGCTCCAGAAAACGTTCCACTTGGCGGCGGTCGAAGAGATCATCCATGCCCCGGGCCTGCAGGGAGAGCGCCTCGGGGCGTTCCTCGTGGAGCCGTCCAAAGGCTCGGCTCAGGCTGGCCAGACCGCTGCCGCCAGCGTTGTACACCACCACTTGACGAGGGTTCATGCCACCATCCTCCGGTAGAGCTCCTGGCGCAGAAGGCATTCCAACTCATGGGGCCGATGCGGCCCGCCGTGGGCGGCGATGCGCCGACTGGGGCAACCGCCGCGACAGACAAAGCGCGCCGGGCAGTGGGCGCAGGCCTCGGGTAGCCCCCAATCCTTGACCAGCGCTGGTAGGTCGGTGCTGGTTTCGGCATCCAGTCTGCCGGCCAGGTGTTGGACACGCCCGGCCAGGGAGGCGCAAGGGTATATCTCGCCCTCGGGGGTGACCGCAGCCAGAGAGCCGGCCGCCGCCAGACAATAGGGTCGTGGATCGGTCTGACTCGCCCGCCGCCGCACCTGCTCCACCTCGCGCACTTTTAGCGGCGGCCAGCGACGACCGGCGATGAAGGCCAGGCTGTCCAGCAGCCGGGGGACCATGGCCCGCACCTGGGCGGGCTCGGGAGAAAGGTCCGCTTCCTGAGCGCGCCCCAGGGAGCGCACCAGGTCCAGGTTGATCACCCGCACCGCGCGAAAGCCCGCAGCCAGGAGCAGGAATGCGGGTAGGTGCTCGATGTTGCGCCGGGTGAGCACCACGGTCAGGTTGACCCCCAGTCCGCTTCGGTCCAGGAGCCGCAAGGCCCGCAACACCGCCTCCCCACCTCCCCGGCTCAGGTCATTCACCTCCGGAGGTCCGTCCAGGCTAATGCCCAGGCCCACGCCGTGGTCGGCCAAAAAGTCCAGCTTGGGCTTGTCCAGGAGCAGAGCGTTGGTCTGTAGGGCGAAGCGCGGGGCGTCATGTCCCTCGACGTGTTCCCGCACCAGCTCCCTTATCATCTCGAACCTAAGCAGGGGCTCGCCCCCGCTCAGCTCCACCGTAAGCCCGGCTCCCGCGCCGCCCAAACGGCGCAGGGCCAGGCGGGCGGTCTGGGGGCTCATGTCCGCACCCTGGCCGCCGGCCTGGGCGTAACAATAGGCGCAGGCCAGGTTGCAGCGCCGGGTGAGCATCAGCACCAGGAAGCTCACCCCGGGCGGCTCAGGCCGCGCAGGTGCTCTTGCGCCGGGCTTGCTCGTGGGACACCTCCTCAAACGGCTTGCGTCGCACCCGGTGGGGAAGCACCAACGCCAATGCCTTGTCCAGGTGGGCAGGCTCCACCTCCGTCTGGCCCTGCCAGGCGGCCAGCGTCTTGGCGGTCTTGAGGGTGATGATATCGCCCCGGTGGCCGTCGGTGCCCACGGCCAGGCACTCCTTGGCGATGGCCAGCATGATCTCCCGGCTGGCCGTCACCCGGAGCAGTATCTGTTTCGCCCGCTCGATGTGGCTGGTTATGTCGCGCGAGGCCGCTTCCCACTGACGGGCAAAGGCCTGGGGGTCGCTTTCGTGGTCCAGGCGTCGCTCCATGACCTCCACCCTGGCGGATGCCTCGCGGATGCCTGTCACCAGGACGCAGAGGCCGAAGCGGTCCAGGAGCTGCGGCCGGAGTTCGCCCTCTTCCGGGTTCATGGTGCCCGCCAGGGTGAAGCGGGCCGGATGAGTGAAGGACACTCCCTCGCGCTCCACGGTGTTCACCCCCATGGCGGCGCTGTCCAGGAGAACGTCCACCACGTGGTCCTCCAGCAGATTCACCTCGTCGACATAGAGAATGGCCCGGTGGGCGGCGGCCAGGATGCCCGGCTCGAAATGCTTCTCGCCTTCCTTGAGGGCGCGTTCCAGATCTATGGAGCCCACCACCCGGTCCTCGGTGGCCCCCACCGGCAGCTCCACCACCTTGACCGGCCTCTCCTCCCAGGCCGTCCCATTGGAGTCGGGGTTCTTGAAGCCGCAGCCGGGTAGGCTGCATTGGCCGCAGAGCCCACCGTTAACCTCGGTTGGCTCCAGGTTGAAGGGACAGCGGCTCACCACCCGGATCAGAGGCAAAATCTCGGCAAGGGCCCTGGCAGCCGTGGACTTGCCCGTGCCCTTCTCTCCCCGTATCAGCACGCCGGAGAGTCCGGGATTGATGACGTTCAAGACGAGGGCCAGTTTCATGTCGTCCTGACCCACGATGGCCGCGAAGGGATATGTGGCGTGCTGGCTCAATGTTAGGAGTCCTTTTTTGCGATCTGCACCAGGTCTTGGGCCTTCAAGTCGTCAATGCGGAAATAGTCGCCGCCCAGGGCCGAGGCCAGGCCCTGGGCCAGACCCAGGCGCACCACGCCTGGGGCTTCGGTATCCACCACCACGAAACGCACCCGTTCATCACCGCCCAGCCTCGACGCCAGGATGAGGGCCTCCTGGTGGGGCGGGACCTCCGAGCCCAAGCCCGCATTGGCCCGACCGTCGGTGAGCAGGAGCACGATGGGCCGGCTCTGGGGCTCCTTGCGCAGATGGATGGCGAGCTGGGCGTGGGCCTGGGCCAGCCCGGCCGACAACGGCGTGCGCCCGCCCACGGGGAGCTCCTTGAGCAGCTTGGCCGCTAGTTCGATGGAGCTGGTGGGGGGCAGGTTCAGGCAGGCCTCGCGTCCCCGGAACGTGATCAAGGCCACCTTGTCCCGCTTCTGATAGGCGTCCAGGAGCAGGGAGAGGAGCGCGCCCTTGGTGGCGGCCATGCGGGCGGCCACCCCCATGGAGCCGCTGGCGTCCACCACGAAGAGCAGGAAGTTGCCCACCCGCTTCTCGCGCACCTTTAGACGGATGTCCTGGGGTTTGACCACCACCACCCGGCCCGCGCCGATACGGCGACGGCGCTGATGGGGAGCGGCGGCGCGCAGGGTGGCGTCCAGGGCCAGGTCGCTGGGGTCGCCGTGCTGGGCGCTCCTGACGTAGCGGCCCAGCTTTTGCGCGGTGCGGGTGGCGGAGCGGCGTCCGGAGCCACGGCGCAGCTTGCGGTCCTTGGTCTGCTCCAAGCGCCTGACCTTGAAGCTCTGCCCGACCTCGAAGACTGTCTCCTGGGGGGCGCGGCCAGAGTCGTCGCCCCGGTCCTGGTCTTGATCCTGGCCCTCGTCTGGAGGCTGCGGCTCAGGCTCGGGCAGAGGCAAATCGAACCCCTCCCGCAGCTCCTGGTCTGCCTCGCCAGGAGGCTGGTCCTCCGGCTGGGGAGGCTCAGGCTGTTCAGGCTCCTCTGGCGGCGCGGGGGGCTCCTCCGGTGGCGGTGGCGGCGGCGGCACCGGGTCGCGCCGCCGGTGGCGCAAGGCCATGGCCGCCACCTTCGAGACGTCCTCGGGCGCGACTTCGCTCCGGCCCTCATAGGCCGCCAGGGCGCGGGCCGCTCTCTCGATGACCAAGTCGGCCCGATGGCCGGCCACGTTGTTCTCCATGCATAGCGCGCCGATGAAGCCGCGCACCCGCGCGGGCATGCGCACCCGGCCCAACTCGCGACGGGCGGCGGCCAGGGCTGCGGCTTGCCTGCGCTCCGTATCCTGATGGCGGGCGATAAACTCCTGCGGGTCCTGATCGTAGGCCTCCCTCAACTCCATCAGGCGGGCACGCTCGGCGGGGTCCTGCGCGCCGCGCACCTCCACGCACAGCCCGAAGCGGTCCAGAAGCTGGGGTCTGATGTCCCCCTCCTCGGGGTTCATGCTGCCCACCAGCACGAAACTGGCTGGATGGCTGAAGGAGATGCCCTCGCGCTCCAGCTTGTTGCGCCCGCTGGCCGCCGAATCCAGAAGCAGATCCACCAGGTGGTCGTCGAGCAGGTTCACCTCGTCCACGTACAGGAACCCACGGTTGGCACGCGCCAGCAGGCCGGGCATGAGGCTGCGCCGGCCGCTTTTGACCGCATGGCCGAAGTCCAACCCCCCCAGCAGCATATCCTCGGTGGCGTTGAGGGGAAGCTCCACCACCGGCACGCGCCTGCTGGCGGTCTTCAGGGGACCCCCCCGCAGCAGCCTTTCGCGGCAGGCGTCGCACATACGCGCCGGGTCGCCGGGGTCGCAGGCAAAGGCGCAGCCTTCCACAACCTCCAGTGTAGGCAGCAGCGCCGCCAGGCCGCGCACGGCGGTGGACTTGGCCGTTCCCTTCTCCCCCCGCACCAGAACCCCGCCCACTACCGGGTCGATGGCGTTGAGCAAGAGGGCCAACTTCATCTCCTCCTGGCCCAGGATGGCCACGAAGGGGAAGACCTGAGCACGGGCAGGGCGAGGGGCGGAGGCATAAGCTGTTGTCTGGAAGCGGGCGGCAGGTCTCATGGTCAAGCCTCTTCCCGCTGGGGAGTGAGCAGGGCTTGGTAATCCACGGTTTCCTCATAGGCCTTGTTGCGGGTGAAGGCCGTGTCCAGGGCCAGCGAGCAGGTCTCCCGCCCTTTGGCCCTAACCTGAGTTCCGGCCTGATGGCCCTCTGGCGGCGTTACGATGAAGGCCTGGCCCCGGCAGGCCACCGCCACGGCCAGCTTTTCCAGACAGCGCAGGGAAAGAACTTCGACTTGCTCGGGCTCCAGGGAGGCGGCGCTGACCGCTACAAGGTCGCAGCCGCGCTTGGCCAGGGCCAGGGCCAGCTCCGGGTGCATCAGGTCCTCGGCCTGGGCCAGGCCCACCCGAGCCGGTCCCAGGTCCAGATGACCCGGATCCTGTGCGGCGCGGCCCAGGGGAATGCGCTGGACGCCTTCTCCGGCCCGCCCGGGAAAGAACCAACCCGCCGCGTCCCCCCCGGCCGCCTGGGGGCTACAGATCAGGCCGCACCCCTGGGCCAGGGCCAGGCGCGCCAGACCTTCCTCGGCCATGGTTCCGACCGTCAGGCCCGGCAGCACCGCCAGGTGCGCCGCCTCGTCGGTCGGATCGGCCAGTCGAGCCTCCAGACCATCCAAGTCGAATGGGTCGGACTCCTCACAGCTCAGGGCGTGAACATGCAGCAGGCCGGGCGCGGGTAAGTCCAGGAAGCTGGTTAGGCTCTGGATGCGGTTGAGTTGGGCGGCCAAGTAGGGGTATAGGCTTGGATTGCGCCCGGCCAGAATTCGGCCGCGCGCGCGGGTGGGTAGGCGACCGTCCGTGAGGGGCAGATTGGCCAGGAATATGCCGGGCTCCGCCTCCCGCGCCGGCAGATGGTCGCGGCCTAGGTGATCATAGAGACAGGAGCGAGCCGCCGAGCAGTCCAGGCGCTTGTCCGCGCCTGAGCGGTTGCAGGCCGCCAAGCCCATGCCGTTTTCCAGGGCCCGGCAGCGCCAGAGATGCAGTGGGTCCAAAGAGCCCGGCGGCCAGTTGGCCGGCGCCAGCAGGAGGTCCACCCCCTTCAAGGCCATGAGCCGGGGCAGCAGGCTGAAGTAGGTCTCCGAACAGATGAGCAGTCCCAGCCTGCCCCAAGGGGTGTCGCAGGTGTCGTCCTGATGGCACGGTCCGGGGCAAGCCCACTTGGCCTCGGCGGTGACCTTGCGCCGGCGCGCCTTCACCTGGCCATCCGGCCCCAGGAGATAGGCCGCGTTGTAATAGGCCTCGGTGGCGTTGTCCCGTTCGGCTAAGCCCCAGGCCAGATACACCCCATGGGACCGGGCCAACTCCGCCAGGGCGGCCATGGTCTGGCCCTCGGCGCTCTCCAACAGAGGGGCGATCTCGTCCCGGGAGTCGAAGCCGTAACCCGACAGGGACATCTCGGTGTTGACGATGACGCGAGCCCCCAGCTCGGCCGCGCGGCGGTTGAGCCGCAGCAACTCCCGACGATTGTGGTCCTTTTTGCCATGGGCCACCGGCCAGTGCACCAGGGCCAGAGGCAGGTTTTCGTCGTGTGGCGCGGCGGGCATGCGGGCTACCTCAAATAAAAAAAACGCGGACCCTTCCCTGGAAGAGCCCGCGGATAGCCCGCTATACCGCGATTATCTCTGATGCCGGCCGGGCCTGGATCCGAGGCCCTCGGCAGTTTTGAGGTTGGCAGGTCTTCTGGCTCACGGATCAGCCTACTCGCCGCGCCTTCCCGTCCCTTGGGCGGACAGTGGCTTGTCGCGGCTTTCGTCCCCGTTTACAGCGGCGGGCCCGCTCCCGGTTTGCACGGGATTCCCTTTTTCAGCTCCACAGGAGCGCCAACGCCAAAGTCTTTACCACCAGGCGCGCCGGCTTGTCAAGAAAGAGCCGCCCCCTTGGCCCGGCCGCCGCCGTAGCCGCTTTTTTGCCCGGGTGCGCGCGAATCGCCTTGACAAGGCATGACGCCTGGGATTTTATGCTTGGCAGCCGGTGCCTTAAAAAGGCCCAAGAGGGAAGACGGTGCGATTCCGTCACGGTCCCGCCGCTGTTACCGGGGACGAAAGCCGCCACTCCGGGCCGGGTACGGAGGGTAAGCCACTGCGCAAAAAAACGCGGGAAGGCGCGGCGAATAGGCTGATCCGGAAGTCAGAAGACCTGCCGGCCAGACAAAAGCCGCCTACCAATCCGGCGCGGACCGGAAGGTGGCCACGGCGCGCTCGCGCCGCACCCCGGGTGATGAAGTGAATCAGGGTGCAATCTCCCGGCCCAGCAGTGGGCCGGGTTTTTTTATTGGCAAGAGGACGCCGGACATGAGACTCAGGCATTCAGCGCGGCCGGGGTTTTTTCTGGGATTCGCCTTCCTGTTCTGCCTGGCGGTTTGCCTGGGCCAAACCCGGCCAGCCAGTGCCGTGGGCGATCTAGACTCCGACAAGATTGTCCTGGAGGCTGGGAACATCGCCAAGCTCAAGGTCCGCACCGTAACGGAGCTTCTGAACCTCATCCCCGGGGTGAAGGCCGGCGAGAGCTCGGTGAGCATCAGGGGCTCGTACAAGGTCCGGGTGCTGTTGGACGGCATGGCCTTGAACGACCCCGGTTCCACCACGGTGCGGCTGGACATGGTTCCCTTCCGGGGCATCAAGAGGGTCGAGGTCTTCAAGGGCGGCGGCGGGGTAGCCCACGGAGACGACTCCAGCGGCGGCGTGGTCCTGTTCACCACCCAGGCCCTGGACAAGGCCACGGCCTTCACCGAAGTGGCCGGCGGCAACCATAACGCCATCCAGTCGCGCCTGGGGGTGACCGCCAGCCAGGGGGCCTGGGGGGCCGGCCTGGGAGGCGAGTACAAGGAGAGCGACGGCTATCGCCTCAATGGAGACAAAGAAAGCAAGCGCGCCGGTTTCAAGCTGTCCTACAATCCCGAGTCCTGGGGGCCGGGCCGGGCGCCCACCCTGGCCCTGGACATGAGCGAGCAGCGTGCCGGCAACGCCGGCTATCCGGAATACCCCACCCCGCGTTCCCGGACCAACGACGAGGCCTTGGGCTCCTCGCTCAACTGGGAGCGCTGGGGGCTCTCTAGCGGCACCTACTTCACCCGCTTCCAGAGCGAGAGCATGAACCCTGACAAGGCCCAGCACAGTCTGCTGCGCACCTGGTCGTTGAAGCAGGACCTGCGCCGCCCCTTGCCGGTGTGGGATATGAAAGACCTTACCGCCGGGGCCTCGGCGGAGATCATCGAAGGTCAGGGCAGCGAGCTTGCCACTCGGCAGGAGCAGAGCATGGCACTGTTCCTGAGCAAAAAAACGGTCCTGGAACCGTGGGGGCTCTGCCTGACGACCGGACTGCGGGGCAGCCTGTACTCGGATTTCGAAAACGTGCTCAACCCCGAAATCGAGATATCCCGCGACCTGGGCCGTCACCGAATAAAGGCCGCCGTCACCCGCAGCAACAACCTGCCCACCTTTCGCCAGCGCTATTTCCGCCATTCGACCTTGGCCCCCAACCCCGGCCTGGGCATGGAGCGGGCCACCAATTTCAGCCTGGGTCTGAGCTCAGACTGGCATGCCGGCTTGAGTGGCGATCTGGCCTTTTTTCATCGCCAGGTGGAGGACAGCATCACCTATGTGCTGGGAGAGGGCGGAGTGGGCCAATACCGCAACCTGGGCAAGACGGTGATGACCGGCCTGGACGCCTCCCTGAAATGGCGCGTCAAGCCCTGGCTGGAGCTCAAGCCCTCTTACACCTACATGGTCGCCAAGGACCAGGACACTGGTCTGCACCTGGTGGCCAAGCCCGAGCACAAACTGTCCCTGGACATCCTGTTGCACCCAGGTAGAAGCTGGACCCTGGGCTTGCTCTACAGCTTTGAATCCCGGCAATTCACCCGCACGGACAACTCCCAGACCACCGACCCCATCCACAAGCTGGACCTGCGCTGCGAATATCGCCTGGGTGCTTACCGGCTTTTCGCCACGGTGGAGAACCTGTGCGATGTGGATTACCTGTACGGCGACGGCTATCCCGCCCCGCCCCGCACATGGCTGGTGGGCCTGGGAAGAGAGTTCTAGGAGGAAAGATGCCATGATCCGGCTGAAGAGGTTGGAAAAGTCCTATGGTTCCACCAAGGCGTTGCAGGGGGTAAGCCTGCGGATACCAAGGGGAGAATTGTTTGCCTTCTTGGGGCCCAACGGGGCGGGCAAGACCACGGCCATACGCATACTCACCGGCTTGACGCGCCTGAGCGGGGGCAAAGCCTGGCTGGGCGGCCATGACATAGAGACCGAGGCCATAGCGTCCAAGCGGACCTGCGGGGTGGTCCACCAGCAGCTCAATCTGGACGGTGAGTTGACCGTGGAAGAAAACCTGGACCTGCACGGCCGCCTCTTCGGTCTGAGCGCCGCGAAACGCCGCGAGCGCACCGACCTCCTGCTGGACTATGTGGGCCTGCTCGATCGGCGAAAAAGTCTGGTGCGCCAGCTCTCCGGGGGTATGAAGCGGCGGGTGATGATCGCCCGCGCCCTGGTCCACGAGCCGCGCATACTTTTCCTGGACGAGCCCAGTGTGGGGCTGGACGCGGCCATACGCCGCCGCATATGGGCTCTCATCAGGCGCATTCATGCCGAGGGGACCACGGTTTTTCTCACCACCCATTACATAGAGGAGGCCGAGTTCCTGGCCCAGCGCGTGGCCTTCCTGGACCAGGGGCGCATCGTGGCCCTGGATTCGCCCGGCAATCTCATGGCCCGTCAAGGATCCTGGGCCGTGGACGTGTTGCAGGGCGGTGACCTGTCCACCCGCTACTTCGTCAGCCAGGAGGAGGCCAAACTGGACTTGGCCGCTCAAGAGGACGGCTTCACCCTGCGCAGGGTCAACCTAGAGGACTGTTTCCTGGCCTTGACCGGAAGGAAAATGCAATGATTCTAGGATGGTATTCGGTGTTCCTGCGGGAAATGCTCATCATGCGCCGCCGCTTCTGGCGGATGCTGGCCTCCATGGCGGTTTCGCCTTTGTTGTACCTGATAGCCTTTAGCTATGCCCTGGGCGGCGATCCCCAGAGGCAGGGGCGCGATTACCTGGCTTTCCTGGTCCCCGGTCTTGTCTCCATGACCAGCATGACCCAGGCTTGGGGGATCGCCACCGACATCAACGTGGCCAGGTTCTATTGGCATGTCTTCGAGGAGTTCCAAGCCGCGCCGCTGCCCAATACGGCCTATGTGCTGGGTGAAGTCTTGGCGGGCATGACCAGAGCCGCCTTGGGGGTGGTGGTGATCCTGATCTTGGGTTTGGGGGCCGGCGTGGCCTTGAACCTCAACCCCTGGTTCTGGTTGGCGGTGGGGCTCAATAGCTTCGCTTTCGCTAGCCTAGCAGTGGGCATGGCCATGTTTGTGAAGTCACATGCCGACCAGGGCATGCTCTCCAGCTTCATCATCACTCCCATGTCCTTTTTGTGCGGCACGGTCTTCCCTCTGGAGCGCCTGCCCGGCTGGGCGCAAACTTTAACAGAGTTTTTACCCCTGACCCATGCCTCCCACGCTATCCGAGCCGCCGCCCTCAATCAGGGCGTGCTGTTTTTCCCGTATTTCATTTTGGCTCTGCTAGGGGCCGCCTTTTTCTCCTTGGCGGTTTACAGCGTGAACTTGGCCAGGGAGTAGGGATGCACATCTTTGCAGGGACCCATTTCGAGCTAACAAAACTCAAATTTACTCTGCAACGGAGGTAAATTAGGACATAAATTTAGGTTCATCTAGCAACAACCTAGATGGAGTCATGCAAGAATTAGAGCTGTCCCCCACAAGTGTCTGCGCCTCATACCTCCAAGGCGGTTAATACGCCTATAATTATAACCAACAGTATTATCTACTTTTTTGCGACCGGCTCCATAAACCAGGACATTTATCTTGACGTTGCATGCTGGGTAAAAGCTTGCATCGCCTCCCTTGGTCTTCTACCCCTCGGCAGCCGGGCAACCTTGTCGGCTAAGGTCGAGACTCATCAGCGGCCAGAACACAAGTAGGCTGCATGCAAGGTTGTTTCTGGGGTATCGTAGTGGAGGCATTCACGATTAGCTCTTACTAGTAAAGGGCTGTGGATGTGTCTGAAGCTTAGCATTATGATTAACTTGAGCCGCTACTGCTGCCACACCCAAATTTATATGTCATAAGGCCTTATCCTCACGGGGTCAAGCAGGCGTAGGAAAACTTTCATGTTTGTATGCCAACAAAATGGTTTGTTCATGGGCTTTGCTTACACATTACAATTCAGCGCATCTTCATGGGGTCCGGTTGCTTTTGTGCAGATTGCCGTTCATAGCTGAGCGGCGTTTGCCCTTGGTGGTCAGGGGGCCAGTGCTGGCACCGCCGTGCAGGTGGCAACGGCCATTAATGTAGAGGTCCCGGCGCTTGCACGGAGTCCCCGCCCGGGTTTTAGCCCCACAGGTCATACCCTCCAACTCGGCAGGGATGGGTGGTTGTTTCGGCGTGGGTGAGGGGCGGCCCCGCATGCGCCAAAGCTCCAGGGTTGCCTCCCAGGCGACCCAATAAGCGCGCCAGGCCTTACGCAGCTCAGGGGTGGACGGCTTGCACTCTCGCCTCATGCTCACCTTCCTTCATCAATGCACAGGAAACCGGATGGGGTCCAGGGGAGGATGGCAGCGCGCGCAGACCTTCTGCGCCCCCAAATTTGTGAAGTAGGATCCTCCTCCGCAACAGTAGCAGCGCCAGGGGTTCCCGGACTCCCAGCAGACTTCTACGCCCGGCCCAAAAACTTCACCCGCCATGGCCACCACGGGGGCGACCAATGGGGGCATAGGCTCATGCGCTGGCGGGTCTGTCTTGAACCCCACTGGTGCCCCATGGCGCTCTAAAAGGGCCTTGACCTTAGAGAAGGCCAAGCCCTCGGCCTCAGGCAACCCGTAGCCTTGGCCCTCGAATCGATCAAGGGCGGTTAGACAGACGCGCTGTGTTGCATGTGGCCAGCCAATCCACTCACGCCGCTGGGCCGGGCTCAGCGGAGGTATAGGCCCGCCCCCGGACTCAAGCGCTGAAGGTTGGCAAGCCTGTCCCACTGTCCCGCCTGTCCCATTTTCAACTTGTTTAATACGAGCAATGCCATTGCCTTATGGCTTGCTGTCCCACTTGGCGTCCCGCTGATTCTCCCACTGCCTTGGCAAGTGTCCCACTGTCCCACCTGTCCCACGGCTAGCCTTTGGGACGGTGGGACACCTTGACTCGGGGCGTTGATGACCGCGTTCATTGGGTGGCCTCCAACTTCTTGACATAGCGGGCCACGGTGGAGCGAGGAATTCCCGTCTCGTCGGCAATGTCCCTGATGGACATGCCCAGCCCTTTCAGCTCACGCACCTGCTCAAACCTCAGGTCGGCCACGTCCTTGGTGACCCAGGTCAGCCCGCCGGACGGCAACTCCGTAAGGGTAGCCTCAAAGGGGTCGGCGTCGGGGCCGGTGATACCCCTGGCCTTGGTAAGCTCCACGACGAACCTGGCCCCCTGGTTGGGCTCATACCCCTGGGGACGGCTCAGCCTGATAACCGTGTCCAGCACATCCTCCCTGGCGCTGGTGCCGCGCTGGTCCCCACCCTTGCCCGCGTGGTGGACCAGGAGCACAGAGCGCCCTGCCCGGCGCTGGGCCAGTAGCCAGCCCTGCACTGGCAACCAACCCTCGGCTTCGTTCTCTCGCCCCGCACGGGCCAGGCAAGCCAGGTTGTCCACCACCACCAGAGACACCCCTTCCAGCAGGGGTTCAAGCATGCCCTGGCCCTCTACCGTGGCCAGGTTGGGCATGATGCCGTCCGGGACCAGGTCCGGTGTGATGATGTCGAAGTAGTCCCCCGGGGCATGGGCATCGGCACCGGCTACGATTTGGGCTAGGCGCTCCTGCATGGTGGCCCCGGGCATTTCTCCATCCACGTAAAGCACCCGTCGTGGCGTGGGGGCATGCCAGCGTAAGGAACTTCCCTCACTAGCGACGGCGTAGGCGATGGACAGGGCCATGTAGGTCTTACCTATGCCCCGAGGCGCGAACATCATCACGAGCCCTTGCTCCGGTATCACCGGGGCCAGTACGTGTCCCCGGGGGGGGAAGTCGTGGGTCAGGAAAGTCTCCAGGCTCACCGCCTTCAGCCGAGGCGCAGGCTCAATAACTTCGGCACTCTCAAGCGCCTTGGAAAAAACCGTGCTCATATGGTCGCCTCCAAAAGAAGGTCAGCGAAGTCCTGGCCCGCTCTGGGTGGAGTTACGATTCGGACACGCCTGCCTTCACACGCCAGGCGGCGGGCTGTGTCATGCGCAGCATCTAGGCCGGGCTGGTCATGGTCCGCAGCAATCACCACGTCGCCCGCCAGGGGCATCGTGGGCAGTACCACCCCGCGCAACCCGCCAGTGGACAAGCAAGCCCATGTGGGGAGGCCGGTCCCCGCCATGAAGGCGAGGCCGGTTTCAATCCCTTCGCTCAGAGCCAGGGTAGGGCCAGCCGGGGCCAGGCGAACGGCACCACCCTTGATGAATCCAAGGGACTTTTTGGCGGGATCAACATTGGCCTTGTGTCCGTCACGGGTGAGATAGGTGCGATGGACCGCGGCCACCTGTTCGCTGGGCCAGTGGGCGACGGCGGCCAGCATGGCGGGCAACTCGTCCCTGGCGTCAGAGTGCCAGCACTTCGGCGTGAAAGCCAAGGTTGGCGGCCAAGGCCCCCTAAGCCCACGGCGAAGCAAATAGGCTTCGGCTAGGGAGCCTGCCAAGGGCTGGCTTTTTCCCCAGAGACGGAGGGCAGCTTCCTGACGACCAAGGTCCGGCTTGGGGCGGACGGAAGCTGGAAGCCGGGGAGGGTAGTAGTTGTTACTGGGTTGGCCCCGCCACAAGCCCATACTGCGCAAAGAGTCCAGCACGGCGGGTTGGTCCTGGCAGGCGTGACAGAACAGAAGGGTCCGCTCCCCTGCTTCCGTGATAGACAAGCTTTTGGGGTAGCCGCAGGCCGGGCAAGAAGCAATCCACCCATCCCCGGCGCAGCGGCCTTCAAGGGCGGCGGCTATCACGGCGGCGTCCGTCCTTGCCATGGCTAGTTCTTCCGGCCAGCCTGGGTGGACAGCCAAGCCAACAAGGCTTCGCGCTCGTAGCCGACCTTCCCCGCCAGGACCACCCGGCCAGAGGGTCCGGTGCCAAGGCAATCTCGATTGGCCAAAGTTCGGGGGCTGAAGGGGATTACACTCCAGGCTTCCCGGTCAGTCCGCCAGATGATGGGCTTTTGGGCCAGGGCTTGACGAAGGAGGTCAAGGGCATCTTCTTTGGGGTTGCTTGCATCGGTGGTCACGGCATTTCTCCTTGCGTCGCAAGGACGCATTAGGGTTATGCCGTGACTTTAAGGTTGGCGACTCGTGAAATCAGCGCCTTTAATTAACCCCTCAATAGAGGACCCGATCAGGGGTAACAATTTGAGGAGTCCGCTTCGCCTGCTAGGTGGGCTTGTTGCTCTCTCGCCACTGGCTGAGTATAGGCCTTAGCCGTTTGGCTAAGGCCCCATTATTCCCGTAATGGTATTTTATCAGTTGGCAAGCCGACTTAACAAAGATAATAAACGGGCTATCGAACTTGTATGCCTTTGTCTTTGGGTCTTGTGTTTCGGTATCACGGGGCACCTTGGGTGTCCCACCAGCCAGTGCATATATTGAAATAACATCACCAAGGAATACATTAACGGGATAATCTACTCTCTGACCTCCACCCCTCTTGGGCCATTGCGTTAATTTGGTCTCAATGGCTGATAGCTGAGATTCGGCTTGTAGGATTATTTCGTCTATGAATGCAGAAGGAGGGGTATCGAAAAGATAATCGCGGTCATCGTCCCTTACGTTGCCGTCACTCCATTTTCCGAGCCCGATTGAGCCAATGCTGATTCTTAATTCCTTGAGTTGTTCGATGTAGTCATGAGTTACTTTTTTACAGGTGTTAAAGACTGTCCTCACCTGGGCATGGTTGGGTTTATGCTCGTGCAACTTCACCTGTTGACGATAATTTAGAACGGCCTTGTCGAGTTCCTTCGTCAATTCCGGCGAAAGAGTTTCAACCTTGATTGTGCTATCGCCAGATGTATTTTGTGTCCTTGGTTTATAATGTGTAGGACGGTTCGGCATCGGCGACAACTCCGGTGGCGTTGATGAGAAGTCAGGAAGCTAGAATCCGCTGGGGTCCACCCCCAAGCTTGCTGGCGGTCTGCTTCCAAATGGGGCGCTTGCCGTGCTCCATATCGCTGATGTGTTGCCGGGGGATGCCGGTAGCCTCGGCAAGCTGGGCTTGGGTCAGGCCCTCGCGGTAGCGTGCGCCGGCCAGGAAGACCCCGGGCAGTTCCTCCGGTACATAGGGCAGGACTTCCCGCCAGGGCGTGGCATCGCTACCCACCCTAGAACTCCTTGGGCAGGCCAGCTTGCTTCATCACTTCGTTGGCCAGATGCCGGGAGACGATATTGGCGGGTATGGTGAAGGTTCTTGCGGTGAGCGGGCTGAACCAGATTTCGTGGCTGCCCTTGCCTTCCCTCAAGAAGTAGCAACCCGCGTCCTTGAGCCTGTCGGCCAAGTCACGATAAAGCCCACTCATTCTCAGACTGCCACATGGGCAAACGCCTGCCGACGGGCCTTGAAGTCCAGGGGAATGGGGCCTGCCTCCATGGGAAGCGCTTTGTTGGCCTCAAGCAACTCCGGCACCAGACCCTTGACCACTTCCACCAGTTCATCCAACGTGGCCGATTGAGCGCAGAGGCCGGGCACATCTTCGCTGGTGGCAATCCAGACGTTGGCGTCCTGGTCCCATTCGGCGTTGACGACGAATGTTCTTGGCATTGGCTTGCCTCCTTTTAACCTAGCTATTTTACCACTTCGCGCGGGCGGAGATGCCATGCTCAAATTGCCTTCCCATTTTACCCCTGTTCATTGCCAGCTCTGCCGAAAGGAATCACCCGCGCTGGCTTGGAAGTGAGAAGGTTCTCCAGGCCGGTCATAGCTCTGTGCTGGGCTTCGGGGTTGGTGTGGGTATAGCGGGCGGCCATGGCCACCACCTTCCAGCCCATGGTGTCCATCAACTCCCTGATGCTCAGGGTCTTGGCCAGTTCAGTCGCCACGCTATGCCGGATGCTATGGAAGCTCAGGCGCTCCCGGTCAGGTCGGCCCTGGTTGAGGCCCAGTGCGGCAACCGCCTTGACGAAGGCAGTTGGAACTCCCGAGTAAGGCGTTCCACGCTGATTGAGGAATACGTGGGATTGCTCTTGGCCCCGGGTAATCTCGGCCAAGAGCCCGGCAAGGGGAGGAGTCAGGGGCAAGGTCCGGGTGTCCTTGTTCTTGGTGTCCACGAAGGTCAAGGTGCCCCGCCCGTTGTCCACGTGGCCCCAGCGCAGATTCAGGGCTTCGGACAGCCGGCATCCGGTCAGGAAGGCGAAGCGGGTCAGCCGCCAGGCATGGGCGTCTCGCGCCTCCAGAGCCTCAAGGAGGGCCTGGGCCTCCCCGGGGGTGATAACCCTCAGCCTGCGGTTATCGCGCGGCGCTGAGGCCCCTAGCTGCTTTCCCGTGGGTATATCCACGGCAAGGCCCCGGTCCTTGGCGTGGCGCAGCACCCGGCGGGCGGTCCCGCTGATGTACTCCTTGCTGCGCTGGCTCAAGCCCGCCTTGTCCAATGTCTTCATCAGGGCGTCCCACTGGGGCAGGCCGATCTCCACCACCGGCAGCTTGCCCAGGGTGGGGGCCAGCCAGTTCCTGAAGTGCTGTTCTTCCTTGATCCAAGAAGACCGCTTCTTGGTGCGGGTGGCGTGGGGCCAGTAGTGATCCTGCCAGTAGTCGGCAAAGCTCACCATACGATAGGTTTCGGCTTGTAAAGTCGCCATGTCGGTTTGGCGCTGGGCTTCTGCCTGTTGGCGCTTCTCGGCCAGGCTTGTAGCCCCTTGGCCAGTTCGCAGAGCTTCTTTCAGGCGGGTCAACTCGGCCTGGGCCTTGGTCAGGGTCCAACCTTCAGATGCCCAGCCCAGGGCCTCTTGCCGGTGCTGCCCCCCGGCCATGTAGCGCAGCACGAAATACTTGTCGGGCCGAACACCATGCTTGCGGGTGGGATGCTGCCTGGCCCGGATGCCCGGTGCCAACCTTGTCCACTGGTCTTGCTGTGCCACTGGTCCCCTCCATATCCCCCAGTTTAGTTTGTGCCACTCCTGTGCCACAAAATATGATGAAGCGGCGGGGGACAACGTGAAGCATAGTGACTTATATATAGCAATTATATACAAGAGTTGCAACAATTATGTGGCATAGAGTTATGCCACGTGAAACCTGCTTTAAGGGACTTAAAATCCCCAGGGTGAAAGCCCGTGCGGGTTCGACTCCCGCCCTAGGCACC
>CAZLSD010000018.1:0-10780 GCA_964561775.1 uncultured Desulfarculus sp.
CCGGCGGCCAGGCTGGAGCAGCCCGGGGGGGCCATGATCAGGCAGTTGAAGCGCCGCATGGACTGGAACAGGGCCTGCTTGCGAAGGGATGCGGGCGAGACCACCAGCTCCTGGTCCTTGGTGGAGAACCGGCCCATGAGCAGATGGGGGTGGGCGGAGCGGCTGAAGGTGATCTCCCGCTCCAGGCGCGCCTTGACCACCGGCTTGGCCAGCCGCTTCTGCCCCATCAGCCTGAGCAGGGCGGGGCGCACGAACTGGTGATAGGTGACCAGGGTGGAGCCGGGGTGCCCGGGCAGGCCGAAGACGGGCTTGCCGTCCTTGACCCCGAAGGCGCAGGTCTTGCCCGGCCTGATCCTGACCCCCGCGAAACGCAAGCCGATCCCCAAATCCTCATAGACTTGGCGCACGAAATCGTAGCGCCCCATGGAGACCCCGCCCGTGGAGAGGACCAGGTCGGCGGCGGCCAGGGCCTTGGCGAAGACCGCCCTGAGTTCTTCCCGGCTGTCCCCGGCGATGCCCAGCAGAAGGGGCCGGGCGTTTATCTGCGCGGTCTCGGCCAGCAGCATGCTCGCGTTCACGTCGCGGATCTGGCCGTCTCGCAGGTCCGGCCCCAGGCCGGAGAGCTCGTCGCCGGTGGAGATGATGGCCACGGTGGGGCGGCGGTGGACCATGACCGAGGCGGGGCTCAAGGCGGCCAGGATGCCCAGGTTGGCGGAGCAGAGGCGGTCGCCCTGGCTCAGCGCCAGGTCGCCCGGGGAGATGTTCTCGCCGGCCAGGCGCAGGTTGGCCCGGGCGGGCGCCGGGGAGAACAGGGTGATCCGCCCGTCCCCTTCCACCACGTCCTCCCGCTTGACCACCGCCTCCGCCTCCGGGGGCAGGGGCGCTCCGGTCATGACGCGCACGGCGCAGCCCGGGGCCAGGCGGGCCGGGGCGGCCTGGCCTCCGGCCTGCACCTCGCCGATCACCCGCAGGGTCACGGGATTGGCCCGGGAGGCCCCGGCGGTGTCCCGGGGCAGCAGGGCGTAGCCGTCCATGGCGGAGCAGTTAAGAGGGGGCAGCATGATGCCGGAGTGGATGTCCTGGCCCAGGACGCGGTTGAAGGCATCGGCCAGGGGCAGGCTCTCGCAGGCCAGGGGCTGGATGGAGGAGAGGATTATGTCCAGCGCCTCCTCTATGGAGACCGCCGCTTTGATTTGGCTCATGATGGCGCCTGCCCCGCTGGGCGATGCCCATGAATGAAGCGGGTTACTTCCTCGCGCCATAGCATACGCCACCCGCCCTGGCCCCGCTGCCGGAACTTCGTTTTTCAACGGCGGATATCCGTTAAGCATAGCGCCATCACACCTTGAAAGCCTGGTTCATGCGGCGGGGCCAAACCAGAATTGGACTCCGCGCTTGACGAGATACGCCGGCCCAAATCCTGGGGCCATGAACATTGAAAAAGCCTATCGAAATATGATGTAGGGCAAAAAAACAGGCATGATTACAAGACCGTATCCGGTCCTTTCCCGCCTATGCGATTTGCATGAAAAGGCACTGTGGTTGACCGGCCAAAAGCGATAACCACAGTGCCTTGTCGCGTCCATGTCCCTATCCCTGCCCGCCAGGGCCTCTCATGCCTGGGCGGGAGCGGCGGCGCCCTTTCTGGCGATGGTCCTTTGCTCCTCGGCGATGGGCGCGGGCACGGCCTGGCCGGAGAGGGCCTGCACGGCGCTGAAGCGCGAGGGGCAAACCTCCAGGCAGGTGCCGCACTTGATGCACTTGTCCTGGTCGATGACGTGGATCAGGTTCTTGCCGCCTTTGATGGCCTCCACCGGGCAGCGTTTGAAACATGTGCCGCAGGCCTGGCACTTGGCCGGGTCGATGTAATAGGAGGTGGCCTGGTCAAGCAGCTGGCCCACCTGGTCCAGGCTGTAGAGGTCCGCGTAGTCGGCCAGGCTGGCCGGCCGGGTATCCAGCTTCTCCCTCAAGGAGACCTTGAGGTAGGGAACCAGGCGGCTGACTTGGGCGATGCGCTGGCGCAGCTGGTCGGGGTCCGCCTGCTCGCTGGAGCCCAGCGTGCCCAGTTGGTTCACCTGCTTGGTGAAGTCGTCCACCACCTCGGCGAAGAGATTGCCTTCGCCGGCCGACATGAACTCGATCCTTAATCTGCCGGGATTGATCCCGATGTGCTCCATGATCTTCTTGCACAGATGGACCATGTTCAGGGCATGGAAATTGCCGTGGGTTATGTAGTTGCACTCGCCCAAGCGGCAGCCCCCGATGAACACGCCGTCCATGCCCTTCATGAAGGCGCGCAGCACGAATTCCATATCCACCCGCCCCGAGCACATGACCCGGATGGGGCGTATTTCCGAAGAGTATTGTAGTCTGGAAACTCCAGCCAGGTCCGCGGACCCGTACGCTCACCAATGACAGAGGAAACCCAAAATCTTGGGCTTGGAACCAGCCTGCATGCCCATCGCGCGCCTCCTGCCTATGCCGGCCGCGCGCCAAGGCCGCGGCCGATGAAGAACGGGAGAAAATCCCGTCTCTATTTAAATCCTAGATGCGTTCCTCGCTCACCGCGGCGTCGATCTGGCTGAGCAGTTCGCCGTCGGTGAAGTGCTTCAGGTAGATGGCTCCCGTGGGGCACTTGGCGTTGCACAGGCCGTCGCCCTTGCAGATGACCGGGTTCACCACCGCCTTCTTGCCCTGCTTGGCCGAGCGCAGCTCGATGGCTCCATAGGTGCAGGCCGACACGCAGGCCCCGCAGCCCATGCAGCGCTTTTCCTCCACCTCGCAGACCGAGCCGGAGACCGTGACCAGCTCGTGGGAGAGCAGGGTCAGGGCGCGTCCGGCCGCGCCATAGGCCTGGTTGATGGTCTCGGGTATGTGCTTGGGATAGTGGGCCGCCCCGCAGAGGTAGACGCCCTCGGTGGCGAACTCCACCGGGCGCAGCTTGGCGTGGGCCTCCTTGAAGAAGTCGTCGGGGCCCAGGGAGACCTTGAAGAGCTGGGACAGGTCCTTGTTGTCGGCGGAAGGCACCACCGCCGCGGCCAGGGCCACCAGGTCCGCGTCGATGACCAGGTCCGTGTCCAGGATGTAGTCGTGGGCGGTGACGCGCAGCACCGGCCGCCCCTCCTCGCTCTCCGCCTCCTCCACCACCGGCGGGGCCTCGGGCTGGTAGCGGATGAACTTCACGTCCTGGGCCGAGGCCTGGCGGTAGAAGTCCTCGCGGAAGCCGTAGGCGCGCAGGTCGCGGTAGAGGACGTAGATGTCGGCCTCGGGATTGATCTCCTTGAGCTTGAGCGCGTTCTTGACCGACTCGCCGCAGCAGATGCGGCTGCAATAGTTGCGGTCCTGGTTGCGGCAGCCCACGCACTGGATCATCACCACGTTCTGGGCCTGGGCCACCTTGCCGTCGTTCTCGGCCATGAGCTTTTCCAGCTCCAGGTGGGTGACCACCCCCTGGTTCTGGCCATAGAGGAACTCGGTGGGCTGGTACAGGTCCAGGCCGGTGGCGATGATGGCGGCCCCGTGCTTGATCTCGGAGAGCCCGCGGTCGGACTTGACCTTGGTCACGAAGTTGCCCACGTAGCCGGTGGCCTCGGTGATGACGGCGCTGGTGTAGACGTGGATGGCGGGGTGGCGGAAGACCTTGGCCATCAGGTCATCAAGGAAGGCCTGCACGTCCATGCCGTCTAAGGTGTGGTGGATCTGGCGGGCCAGGCCGCCCAGGCTGTTGGTCTTCTCCACCAGGTAGACCTCGTGCCCCTGGCTGGCGATGGACAAGGCGGCCGTCATGCCGGCCACCCCGCCGCCCACCACCAGGGCGGCCTTGTTCACCGGCAGGTCTATCTCCTTGAGGGGCTTGAGATGGCGGGAGCGCGCCACGGACATGCGGGTGATGTCCTTGGCCTTCTTGGTGGCCTTCTCTTTTTCCTTGGAGTGGACCCAGGAGCAGTGCTCGCGGATGTTGGCCATGTCGTAGTAGTACTGGTTCAGCCCGGCCTCGCGCAGGGTGTCGCGGAACAGGCGCTCCAGGGTGCGCGGCGAGCAGGCCGCCACCACCACCCGGTTGAGCCCCAGCTCCTTGATCTTGTCGGTGATCTCCTTGGCCGAGTTGGTGGCGCAGGAGAAGAGCTGCTCCTGGGCGTGGACCACGTTGGGCAGGGTCTTGGCGTATTCCACCGTGGAGGGCACGTCCACCACCCGGCCGATGTTGGCCCCGCAGTGGCAGACAAAGACCCCGATGCGGGGCTCGTCCTGGGAGACGTCCAGCTCCGAGGGGTAGACGCGCTCCCTGGTCAGGCCCTCGCGGCGGTAGTCCAGCAGCTCGCCGCACTGGGTCCCCGCCGCGCTGGCGGTGTAGACCGACTCGGGTATGTCCATGGGGCCTTGGAAGGCCCCGCAGACGAAGACGCCGGGCCGGGAGGTCCGCATGGGGTTGGCCTCGGCGATGTCGCAGAAGCCGTGGTGGTTGAGATCGATGCCGAACTTGGCGGCCATCCCTTGGTGGTCGGAGGGCGGATTAAGGCCCACCGAGAGCACCACCATGTCGAACTCTTCCTCCTTCACGCCTTCGTCGTTGGTGGCATAGCGCACCACCACGTTCTTGGTCTCGGGAATCTCGCGCGCCACCGAGGCGTAGGAGCGGATGAAGCGCACCCCGGGCAGGTTCTCGGCCCGCTGGTAGAAGCGCTCGAAGTCCTTGCTGTAGGCGCGGATGTCGTTGTGAAAGATGGTGCAGGCGGCCTCGGCGTCGTGGTCCTTGGTCAGGATGACCTGCTTCTGGGTGTAGGTGCAGCAGACCGAGGAGCAGTAGCTGTTGTCGCCCTTGGTGACCCGCCGCGAACCCACGCACTGTATCCAAGCTATCTTGTGGGGGTGCTTGCGGTCCGAGGCGCGCAGTATCTCGCCCTCATAGGGGCCGGTGGCGCAGAGCAGGCGCTCGAAGTCCATGCTGGTCACCACGTTCTGGAACTTGCCATAGCCGTAGCCGCCGTTGACGGCGGGGTCGAAGACGTCGTAACCGGCGGCCAGCACGATGGCCCCCACCTTGATGCGCACGGTCTTGGCCTGCTGGCGCAGGTCGATGGCTCCGGCCTTGCACACGCTCTCGCAGATCTTGCACTTCTTCTCTTTGAGATAGATGCAGCTCTCGTCGATGTAGGCGATGAGCGGGATGGCCTGGGCGAAATAGATGTGCACCGCCTTGTTGTTGGAGATGTCCTGGTTGAACTGGTCAGGATACTCCACCGGGCAGTATTCCACGCAGGTGGTGCAGCCCGTGCACTTGTCCTCGATGACGTAGCGGGGCTTGCGGTTAAGCGTTACCTGGAAATCACCAACCTCTCCCTCGACCCCGACGACTTCGGTGTAGGAGAGGACCTCGATGTTGGGATGCCGGCCGACCTCGACCAGTTTAGGGGAGAGAATTCACATCGAGCAATCGTTGGTGGGATAGGTCTTGTCCAGTTGGGCCATGTGGCCGCCGATGGCGGGGGCCTTCTCCACCAAGAAGACCCTGAAGCCGGCCCCGGCCAGGTCCAGGGAGGCCTGGATGCCGCTGATGCCTCCGCCCACCACCATCACGTCCCCGAAGTTGTCCTCGCCAAAACCTTGGCAGAGCTCCCGCACCTGGTCGGTAAGCCTAGAGCTGTTTTCCACGTTATATCGCCTCCAGAATATCTGGTGTTGGTCCGCCGGCGCAGCGAGGCGAGGGCATGCCAGCCCTAGATCACCGCCTCGACGATCTCGGTTATGTCCTTGACCTCGATCCGCTCCACCACGTCCAGGGTCAGTTTGCTGTCCTCGAAGTTGGAGATGCAGTAGGGGCAGGCCGTGACCAGGGCCTTAGCCCCCGCGTCCATGGCCTGTTGCAGCCTGATATCGCAGAAGCGCTGCCCCTTGGGGGTCTCCATCCAGATGCGCCCGCCGCCGCCGCCGCAGCACAGGCTGTCTTCCCGCTGGTCGGGCAGCTCGCACAGCTCCAAGCCGGGGACGCTGGCCAGCACCTGGCGGGGCTCGTCGTAGACGCCGTTGTGCCGGCCCAGGTAGCAGGGGTCGTGCCAGGCCACCTTCTTCTGGTATTCGGACTTGAGCTTGAGCCGGCCCTGGCTGATCAGCTCGGCCAGGAACTGGGTGATGTGAATCACCTCGAAATGAACCATGAACTCGGGGTATTCGTTCTTGAAGGTGTGATAGCAGTGGGGCGAGGAGACCAGTATCTTCTTGACCCCCTGGTCGATGAAATTCTTGATGTTCTCCTTGGCCAGGCGCTTGAACAGCTCCTCGTCGCCGGTCTTCCTTATGCTCTCGCCGCAGCAGTTCTCCTTGGCGCCCAGGATGCCGAAGTCCACCCCCACGGCGTTCAGGATATTGGCCGTGGCCCGGGCCACCTTCTTCAACCTGGGGTCGAAGCTGAGGTAGCAGCCGGGGAAGTAGAGAATCTCCATGCCCTCGCTATAGGTGCTGACGTTAAGCCCCTCCGCCCATTTCTGGCGGTTCTTGCGCTCCTCGTTAAGCGGGTTGCCCTCGCCGATGAGGCTGGCGCTGATGGTGCGGATGGGTTTGACCGAGGTGGGGAAGACGCCGTATTCGGTGGCTATCCTGCGCAGGGCCACCCCGGAGTCGATCTGCTTGACATCGCGGGGGCACTTCTGGGGGCAGCGGCCGCAGGTGGTGCAGAGCCAGATCTCCTCGCTCTCGATATCGGTCATGCCAAAGGCGGCCTGGCGCACCAGCTTGCGCATGCTGAAGGAGCGCACCCGGTTCCAGGGACAGACCGTGTCGCACAGGCCGCATTGGAAACACCGCTTGAAGGCGTCGCCGCCATTGTCTTTGATGACGCCGACGATCTCTTTGTAGTCCGCAACGTTTTCCATGGAACGAATCCAATCTCAGTAGAGGGCCGGCAGACTCAATCCTTCTTCTGCATTGACATGCGGGCCACCGCGTCGACGATCTTGTCCAGGCCGTACTTGTCGGCCAGGGAACTGAGGCCGATGTCCAGAAGCTCCTGGGTCTGCTCCTCCTCGACCTCCACCTCCTGCTCCTCGTAGGTGAGCACGTCGCTCAAGCACCACTTGACGCACAACGGCGTCTCCTCGCCCTCGCACATGTCGCATTTCAAGGGCAGGCCCGAGTCGGGCTCCTTGAACATGTCGCGGCTGGGGCAGGAGGCCCGGCAGAAGGCGCACTCGTCGTACTCCTTGCCGTCGATGGTGTAGACGTCGCGCCCCATGCACTCCGACGGGGTGTACTCGCCGGCGAAGACGGGCAGCCAGATGTCCTTCAAACGGTGGCTGATCACCTGTATGCGCGAGCGGGCCGGGTTGATGCTGCTGTACTTGGGGTTGGAGTGATAGGCCGAGCAGATGATCTCGCAACCACGGCAACCGTTGCACCGGTCGGCATCCACCTTGATCCGCTTGATCTTTTTCATCACCTTGGCCATTTTACAAAATCCCCCTCTTCTCCAGGTCATCGGCCACGTAATCAAGATCCAGCTCGTGCAACCGTTCTCTGGTGGGAATGCCCTCGTGGTTCCAGCCCTTGAACTGGTAGTAGGTGCTCAAAAGCTCTTCCTCCAGTTCCGGGAACCTCCTCTTCCAGTGGTCCTCGGGCGGCTTCTCGTCGGCCCGGCGCATGCCCAGGCGGTTGTTGTAGGCCCGGTGCAGGTTGCGGCTGCGGTTGACGATCTTCTTGAGCCCCGCCTCGTCCAGGTTAAGGCCGCAGGCCGCGTTGATGATGGGCGGGTAGTTGTGGATGTGGTAGGGCGGCTTAAGGCAGAAGGAGGCCATGCCCGCGCAGATGCACAGGGCGTCGTCGATGTTGTGCAGCATCTCCATCCAGTCCACGATCTCGGAGGCCATGGGCGGGGTGGGGAAATAGGGGATGGAGAACTTGTCGCCCTTGGGCTCCCAGTCCAGCAGTATCTGCTTGAACTTCTCGTCGGGCAACTGGGGCCAGTCTTGGACGAATCTCTCGCGCTGCTCGCGGGTGGGGAAAGCGCCCTGGGGCCAGTTGCCCTCGATCTGGGTGATGCTGATCTTCTCGTTGGTGGCGTACATCAGGAAGTAGAGCGGGTCCAGCATGCCCAGCTTCAGGGGCAGTTGCTCGTGCTTCTTGATGTTGTTGTGGGCGAACTCCTCGGCCCCGTTGCCGATGGTCTTGGCCGCCCAGTAGGTGCCGTCGGCCAGCACGTCGCCGATGCCCTCGCGGCGCACCACCCGGTCCAGCAGCCAGAAGAAGCGCCCCTCGTTGTCCTTGGGGCAGCCCTCGAAGTCCTTGTCGGTCAGGATGCCGTTTTCGTACAACTCCACGGCGAAGGCCAGGATCTGGGGGGTGGAGAAGCCGTCCACGCCGTACTCGGCGGCCTGCTGGCCGATGCGGAAGCCGAAGTCCAGGTTGTCCACGTAGGCGGCCATGGAGTAGGTCAGCTTGGAGAAGCACTTCATCATGTAGCGGGGCAGGTTGCCGTGGGAGATGAGCGCGCCGCAGTGCTGGGGACAGTTGTAGCAGCTGATAAGCCGCTTGATGGCCCCCACCTGGGTGGAGGACCAGCTTTCGTTGATGTCCTCGGTCCAGAAGCCGCGGCGGCGGGTGCGGGCGTTGCCCCACATGAAGTTTTCCGTGTGCCACTTCTCGTCGGTGTGGACCATCTCCTGGGGCGAGCCGATGCCGGAGAGGATGGTCATCACGTCCGGGATGGGGTTGCTGTTGCGGTAGTTGATGTAGTCGGTGACTTTCTGCATCTCCTGCATGAAGGCCACGCCGTCGGCCAGGTAGACGTCCTTGGTGCCGCGCACCGCGATGGCCTTGACCTTCTTGTCGCCCATCACCGCGCCGCCGCCCAGGCGGCTGGCGCTGGAGCGGGACTGCTCGATGGAGGCGGTGAAGACCCGGTTCTCGCCGGCGATGCCGATGGCCGCCACCTGGGCCTTGGGCTGGCCCAGCTCGGCCCGGATCAGATCCTGGGTCTCCAGGGCGCCCCGGCCCACCAGGTGGGAGGCGTCGCGCAACTCGACCTTGTCGTTGTTGATGTAGATGTAGACCCACTTGGGCGATTTGTTGCGCAGGAGAACCTTGTCATACCCCGCGTGCTTCAGCTCCGCCGACCAGAAGCCGCCCATCATGGGATAGGCCAGCAGGTGGGACTGGGGGGAAATGAAGGTGACGATGGTGCGGTTGGCGCTGAAGGCCGGGGTGGCGTTGAGCAGGCCCGAGCTGAAGATGAGCAGGTTCTCGGCGTCGAAGGGCTTGGTCTCGGGAGGAACCCGGTCCCAGTGCAGCTTGACGCTGGTGCCCAGGCCGCCCAGGTGCGTCTCCAGCAGCTTGGGGTCGGTCTCCACCCGTTCGATGTTCCCGGTGGCCAAATCTATTTCCAGATTATAGCCCGTCTCTCCGTATCTCATTGCTCACCTTCCGTATTGCGTGAACCCTCGGGGTGTGGCCGGCCGCGTCCGGGTTCCCGGTCTGGACCGGGGCTGGTCGTGCCAGCCTGGTCCGCGCGCCTGGCGGCGGGCCAGGTCAAACCCCGTTCCCAGGGGCAGGCCGGTCGCCGCGCCCCGGGGAGATTGTCTCTCTTCCAACCATGGCTTGGCAGGCGTCCGTCACAATTATCAGCCATACCAGTGTGATTATCTTATAGCTATATTGTGACTGCGTGTCAAGGTAAAATCAACCCGGATCAACGCCCCCGGGGCCAGGCCGGGCCGCCTGCCCGATCGCCTGGGCCCGGCGCGGGATGATAAACGGCAACCACCAGGATTGACTAACTTATCGCCTGGGGGCCGCGGGAGGGCGGACAGGGCCGCGCCGGGAGCCGGCCAGGCGCGGCCGCCGCGGCCTGGCCAGGCGGGATTGACCCGGGGCCCGAGGCTGGTAAATTATACTAAAATAGCAGGCTATAAACACGGGCGCGGAAGCCCCAGCGCCCGCATCAGGGGAGGTCAAGACCATGACGGACAAGCCTTGGGCGGCCCTGCTCACTGGCTCCAGGCAGGCGGGGCCTGCCCCGGTCTATCACCTGGAGGCTGTTGACCAGACCGGCCAGCCCCGCCAGGTGGCCATCCCGGGCGAGTCGCCGCTGACCATCAGGGTGGATGGCCGCGACATAGCCACCCTGATGACCCTGGGATCCCACCCCGAGGAGCTGGCCCTGGGCTTCTTGCGCAGCCAGCGCCTGCTGGAGCGCCTGGAGGACGTGGCCTCGCTGGAGGTGGACTGGGCGCGGGAGGCGGTGGAGGTGCGCACCCGCCAGGGCGTTGGCCTGCCGGGCTGGGACGAGAAGGCCTCGCGCCTGGAGGTGAGCGGCGGCTGCGGCCAGTCCAGCCTTTTCAGCCGCACCCTGGAGAACCTGCGCCAGGAGAAGCTGCCCCGGGTCCAGCTGCGCCAGTCCACCATCTACGCCTTGCTAGAGGCCGTGACCCCCCTCAACGTCATCTACCGCCAGGCCAGCTCGGTGCATTGCTGCTGCCTGTGCCAGGAAGAGCGGGTGCTCATGGCGGTGGAGGACGTGGCCAGGCACAACGCGGCGGACATCGTCGCCGGCCGCATGTGGCTGGAGGGCATCACAGGCGCGGACAAGATCATCTACGCCACCTGCCGCCTGACCGCCGAGATCGTCACCAAGGTGGCCTTCATGGGGGTGCCGGCGGTGGTGACCAAGTCGGGCATGACCCGCATGGGCCTGGAGCTGGCCCGCAACATGGGCATGGTGGTGATAGGCCGGGCCGAGACGGGCAGGTTCCTGGTCTTCAACGGCCAGGACCAGGTGGTCTTCGACGCCCTG
>CAZLSD010000018.1:10880-27336 GCA_964561775.1 uncultured Desulfarculus sp.
TGAGGCGGGGGATTATCTCCTTGTGTATGGCGCAGATAACCGACTTGCCCCCGGTGGCGCCGGTGGTGATCAGCTTGTCGTGGGGACACCCCCCCTGGCAGATGGCCCGTGATTCACACGCCCGGCATTCATCGGGCACGTCGGGCCTGGCCGCGTCATAGTGGAAGATATCCGACTGGATTCTGCCCAGGGGGTTGTCGTCGAAGATTGTCCCGGTCTTGCAGGAATGATCCCTGATGCAAGGCCCGATGGAGCCATCGGGAAACACCACGGCCAGGCTCTTGCCGCAGGGATAGGGCGAAGAATCGCGGTCCCACAGGGGGATGAGGGTGTCCAGCAGGAAGGTGGTGTGCACCTCAAACCCCCGGGCGATATAGCTCTCCAGCAGGTCGCACAGGGCGTGGTATTGGCCAAGCAGGCGATCCCTATACTCGGCGTCGTCGTTGCGATAGATATCCTTTTGGTATCGTAGACGATAACCATTTTCTATCCCGAACCTGGTTATCTCCAGCAAGCGGCCCAGGTTGTAGTCGTCCAGGGTGACGGCGATGGTCTGCCCCAGCACGTTGGAGCGCTCCCTTATCACCCGCATCCGGCGCGACAACTCCTCGATGCCGTTGTCCGTGACATTCATGGTCATCCACTGGATATCCTCCAGGTGGTCCCAATTCACCTGGTCGATGAGATCGCCGTTGGTGTTCAAGGCTCCCTGCATGCCGTCGGTCTTGGCGAAGACCGCGTCCATGACCGCCTTGATCCTGTCCGTGCGCAGCAGGGGCTCGCCGCCCAGGAAACCCACGTAGTTGACCTTGATGTTGTTGGCCCGCCACACCTCGGGAATCCAGTCCAGCAGCCGGGCGAAGGCGCGCTCGTCCATCTCCATGACGCTGCCGCTGTCCGTCTGGTTGAAGGCGTAACAGTACTGGCAGCGGCGCGTGCAATGGTAGGAAAGGAACAGGATGAACCAGAAGGAGGGCAGCTTTTCCCAGCCTGGCTCGCCCGGCCAGCGGCCGTCCTCCAGGGCGTACATCCTCTTCAACTGCCTGGCATGCTCGGTGATTTTTCTCACGGTGGCGTCCCTCGTCATTGGCTGGCCGGCCAGCTGGCGGCTGGCGGCGATAGTGGGGCGAGGCCCAGGCCCCGGGCCTTGGCGCGCGGCTGGCCACGGCCATCTCCGCCCTGGCCAGGCAAGTACTCGGATTGCGGGCAAGATGGGGGCAAGCCAGGGACAAGGCCGCCTTTCAGCGGGCCAGGTTTCCTCGCACAGCCCTTGGCTAGGAATTCTAGCAGAAACCCGGGCCGCAGCCAAATTATTTCCCATGGTAATTTGATAGGGTATGGGGGCAGGCAAGAGGCCCGCGAATTTCATACGGGCGGTTTTTTTTCGCCCATGTCCTACCTCTTTTGCTATACTCCCTCACGTTCGCGATACAGCCTTCCCACCCATAAAACTCTGCCGTTTACTTGGGATGCGAGGCCGGTATTGCCCCTGCCCCGCTTCTTACTCGCTTCTCGTGGCTTTGGCCAAGCCAAGTTTGCGTTTGTATTCCAGTTTTGGAATCAGGATTGGAAATCTTTTCCATTTCCGGACACGCATCATGGACAGCCGCAGGCAGATGAGCGATAGCTATTTTTCAAGAATATCGGCTTTAGCTTTCCCGCCAAGGGAAAGCGGGAACGGGCCTGGGCTTGACCCCGGGAGCGCAGCCCCCTTGCGCCCGACGGGGAACCCAAACTTGCCCCGCCCATCCCCCAAGCTGGCGGATTCCAGAGAACATCACCCTAATATCAATAAGATGTCACGGAAGGAGCGGGCGGCTCATGGCCTCGGGTCCCGAACTTCTTAGCCGCTATTATTTCGTCCCTCTCGAGCGCCGGCGCTCGGCCTATCTGGAGATGCTGGGCCTGCCCGCCAATGCCGACCCCAACGCCACCGGCAAGCGCAAAAACGAATTCTTGAAGGAGCTTGAAAAAAAACGAAAGGAAAAGACAAAGGAACTGAAAAAACAGTTCGAGGAAGGGAAGGCGACCAAGGAGGAATTGGAGGCGGCCACGGAGAAGCTCAAGGAAGAGGATAACGAGGCCCAACTCAAGTTGGTCAAACTTAAAGAGTTACATGAGAAATTAGAATCAGAGCAGCGCGGAAAGGCCAGGCTGAACTCCGGCGACGCCAGCCTGGGCTGGATGGACCTGGAGCCCTGGCGCCTTGACCCCGCCGAAGCCGATAACGCCTCCCTGCTGGACCGGCGGCCCCTGCCCATGACGCCAAAAGAAACCCTGGCCAAGCTGCGCTCTCTTTTAAACGGGCAGCCGGGCCAGCCCTGGCCAGAGGCGTGGCCGACCGGCCTGGAAAACCAGGAAACACTGCCTGATTTCCTGGGATTGGCTGGCCAGGCCACAAGCCTGCCCTTGGCCGGCAGGCTTTTGGCCTTGGCCACGGCGGACGCCCTGTGGGAGCAGGTGGAATTCACCAACCGGGCATATTGGCGTGGCCGGCTGATATCCTGGGCAGGAAAGCTGTCCAGCGGCGTCTCGGCCCTGGGTCTGGCCGGGCAGCCCAGCGCGCCGGAGGACGAGCCGCCCCCCTATCCCTCGTTATGCCGTTTCAGCGATCTGTCCCTGGGCTCCTTGCAGGGAGAGGGCCTGGAGCAGGCCTTGCCGGCCTCGGTCCCGCGGCGCGCCAGCCAGCCCGACGCGGACCTGGCGGCCAGGTTCCTGGCCGAGTTGCTGGGCCGCCCCCTGGACCAGGCCGGGGGGGATGCTAATGATCCAGGCCAGGAACCCAGCCGGCGCTCTGGCCCCCTGGCCTTGGACATGGACGTGCTGGCGGAGCTTTTGAGGAGGCTGGAGCAGGATATGGAGCCGGATAGGGAGCGGGGCCGGGAATAACCTTCTGAAACACATTGGTTTTGTACAGCAAACCGCTGGCGGAGCGTGGCCATGACAGAGCAGAGCGAAAACGACGAAGCCGCGGCCAACTCGGCCGATCAAAGCCGGGAGCCTGGCGGCCAGGGCGGCGAGGCCCTGGTCCAACTAAACGCGCGCCAGGAGGAGCTGTTCAACGGCATGCGCGGCCTGGCCCAGCAGAACGCGGTCATAGGCCAGCAGATGGGCCAAGTGTACAGCGCGGTGCGCCAGTTGTACGACGCGGTGAGCGTGCAATGCAACCAGTTGCTGGCCAGCGACACGGCCTTGCTGGGCGAACTGGAGCGCCTGCAGACCGGCGGGCCCCAGCGGGCCATGGCCGGTCTTTTCCATAAGCTCATGCGGGATTTGGTGGACCAGGTGGCCCACATGGACGAGGTGCTGGAGGCGGCCAACGGCCAGGCCGCGGATCAGGCCGCCCAGCCCTGGATAGAAGCCATAAGGATCATCCGGGACGGGCTGGAGGACTGCCTGGGGCAGTGGGGCTGCCATGCCATGCCGGTGGAGGCGGGCAAGGAGTTGTTCGATCCCGGCCTGCACCAGGCCGCCGAGCCCTTGCCGGATGAAGCGCTGCCCGCCTGCCCGCCGGGGGTCATCGCCAAAGTGCGCCGCCGGGGCTGGAAACTCAACGACTATGTTCTGGTCTACCCACAGGTACTGGTCGGCTAGCCAAAACCGGCCACATGGAGGGCTAACATGGCGGTGATCGGCATCGATCTGGGAACCACCTATTCGGCGGCATCCATCTTCAGGGAAGGGCAGCCGCAGGTGATTTCCCTGGACGGGCACCATACCCTTCCCTCGGTGGTGAGCGTGCTCAAAAGCGGCAAGGTGGTGGTCGGGCACCGGGCCAAGAACAACCAGGCCGCCGCGCCCCACAACACCATCATAGAGGTCAAGCGCAAGATGGGCCTGGACGAGAAGGTGCCCCTGGGCGACAAAACCTTCAGCCCCCAGGAAATCTCGGCCATGATCCTCCAGGAGATCAAGAAGCAGGCCGAGGAGGAACTGAACGAGCCCGTCACCGGCGCGGTCATCTCCTGCCCGGCCTATTTCAAGGCGCCGGCCCACAACGCCACCAAGGAGGCCGGCGTGATCGCGGGCCTGGAGGTGCTGGCCGTCATCAACGAGCCCACCGCCGCGGCCTATGCCTATGGCACCATGATGGAAAGCGGAGACGAGGAGAAGCTCTTCCTGGTCTATGACCTGGGCGGGGGCACCTTCGACGTCACCGTGCTGCGCATGCGGGGAGGAGCGCCCGAGGTCATCGGCACCGGCGGCGACCCCCAACTGGGCGGCGGCAATTTCGACGACAAGATAGTGGATTGGATGCTGGATAAAATTAAAGGAGACAATCCCGAATATGCGGCCACCCTTTCCGATGAGAAGCTGCGCGCCCTCAGAATCAAGCTGAAGACCGAGGCCGAGAAGGGCAAGATCCGGCTCTGCGAGTCCCAGGAGCAGGAGGCGGCCGTCAAGTTCCAGCTGCCCAGCGTGGACCGTTTCCAGGGCAAGCCCATCAAATTCACCGAGACGCTGACCAAGGCCCAGTTCGAGGAAATGATCCGCCCCCTGCTGGAAAACAGCCTGCAATGGCTGGACGAGGCCATGAAGGTTCCCAAGCAGAAGCATAAATACAGCGAGGCCGACCTGACGGCCATCCTGCTGGTGGGGGGCAGCACCCGCATCCCCCTGGTCTACGAAATGCTGCGCCAGCGCTTTCCCGGCGCCGAGATACGCGGGCACGAGGCGGGCATCAACCCCGACGAGATCGTGGCCATGGGGGCGGCCATCTGGGCCGCCAGAATCGATCCCGACAGCGATGAGGTTCTGGATGTGCCGGGCATCGACGATGTCACCGGCCACACCCTCAGCGTGGCCGTGTTCGACGATGAGCAAAACTGCCAGACCCTGCACCATCTGATAGCCAAGGAAACCTTTCTGCCCTGCCGCAACGAGCACAGGTTCCAGAGCCAGGGCAAGTTCCAGACCCAGTGCAAGGTGGAGGTGTATCAGGGCGAGCAGCCCGAGAGGCAGCCCATCGACCCCAGCGCCGTGACCCTGGTGGGCGAGTTCCTTATTTTCATCGATCCCATAGAGAAGCCCACGCCCTTGGTCATAGGCCTGAGTCTTGATCGCGACGGCATTCTGGTCGGGCACGCCGTCAATGGCATTTCCCAAGCCAAGGTGGAATGCAAGCTCAATTACGATGGCGTGGCCCATCTTTCGCCCGAACAGGTGCGGGAAAAAAGGGCGGCCCTGCAAAAAACCCTGAATGCCGGCGTCAGGCAGACCGTCAACCCTCTGGACGAGGCGCCCTTGCCCGACGACGCCGCCATGGCCGCCATGGCCGGGGCCTCCAGCCAGGCCGGTCAAGGGCAGGCCAGGCCAGCTGGCCAGCACCGCGACGTGGCCTCCTGCCTGAACCCCATCATGCGCGGGCTCTACGACAAGGCCCTCTTCAGCTGGGCCAGCGCGCCGCCCGAGGCGCAGGCCAAGCTGATGTCCATCATGGCCAGCCTGCAGGAGGCGGCCGACGCCGGGGACCAGGACAGGGTGAACAGCCTGGCCCAGCCGCTGGCCCAGATATTAAGCACGCTATAGCGCCGGCCCGCCGGCGGGCGGGGCAGCCGGGGAGCAATGCGTCCGGAAATGGTCATGGACAAATTACGCTCGGACCTGGAAGGAGATATGTGCCAGGACGGCGCGCCGCCGGGGGCGGTCTATGCCAAGCGCCTGGATTTCGGGCGGGCCTGGTACGCCGATTCCCTTGAGGATCTGACCTCGCTGGAGGAGGTGGAGCGGGTGGAGGTGGAGGCCGAGGAGAGCATCTGGATATGCTACCGCCCTGGCCTCTATCCCTTGGATTGGCAGGCCTTGCGCGGACTGCTGCCCTTGGACGGCCCTTTGGCCCTGTGGCGCTTGGCCCTGCTTGGAGCGCGGCTGGCCGGCCAACTGGAGGCCCTGCACGATGCCAGGCTGCCCCAGATGCTCATCCATCCCCAGCGCCTGGCCCGCCTGGAGGGAGGCCTGACCCTGCTGCCCAGCCTGGCCGCTCCCCTGCCGCCCTGGGGCCAAAAGCGGAGAACGGGGCTGCCCGCCTGGCTGCGCTATCTGGACCCCGAGGTAATGCGCTGGCGCGGACTGCGCGAGGAGGGCCTGGAAGCGGCCGATATCTATGCCTTGGGGCGCACCCTGGAGTCGCTGGCGGCGGCAAGCCTGGAGCCGCCGGCGCTCTCCGCTTGCCTGCCATACGTGGCCAGCCGGGTGGAGGCCGCGCAGCCAGACCCGTTTGGCCAGGCTGCCCCCGGCCTGGAACCGCTGGGTGAGGTGATCGCCAGGCTCTGCCAGCCGCGCCCAGCGGACCGGCCCTCCGCGACCCAAGCCAGGCAAACATTGCAAGATCTGGCCCAGGGCCATTGCCCCCAGCAAGTCATGGCGCGATTCCTGGGCCGGGGCATGTTGAAGGAGGCCAAGGCCTGCCTGGACGATTTGGAGCGCACCATTGGCGGCGGCGTGTTCCGCTTGGAGGCCTTTGCCGCGCCGCTCATGGCCGCCGACCTGGAGTTGGCCCAGCCCGCTCCCAACTTCACGGCGGCCCTGGCCTCCCTGAAAAAGGCCGAGATGCTGGGCGCTGAGCGGGGAATCCACCTGCGCCGGGCCCGCGCCTATGCCCGCTTCACCACGCACCCAGACCATCTCCTACTAAGCAGCCAGGCCTATTCCCTGGCCTTTGAGGAGGAAGGCCGCTCTCAAGATATCTGGCGGGAATGGCGGCCTTTTCTGGATCAAGTCCAGGAGCCGGGGCAGATGCTGGCCCAGACAGAAGCCGTGCCTTGCGCCATGGGCGGCAGGGCGCTCTGCCTGCGCCGGGCCAGGGCCTGGCTGGAGCAGGGCAAATGTCTGCCAGCCTGGGCAGAGCTGAACCAGGCCCTGGCCCAGCTTGGTTTCGATCCGGAGCTTTTCGAGGTGGCCCGCCAGGCCAGTCAAGGGATCGCTCCCCTAGACATGATGCGCATGATGACACCCTTTCGCGATAACCCGGCCTACGCCGCCAGCGTCGCCCTGATGTGGGAGCGCAACGGAAACATGCAACTGGCCAGGGAAAGCCTGCTATCGGCGTTCCCAGGCGGCTCTGCTTGAGGAAAGGCACCCCATGGCCGCAGGATGGTTTCTCAACCGGCGACTAAAAAAACAGGCGGCCCAGTTCTGGCGCTTGATGGAAGAGGAAAATCCTGGCCCGGCCTTGGCCTTCTACGAGCAGGCCCTGGCCCCCCACGCCGCAGAACTGGCTCCCGAACTGCGGGCGGCCTATCACCTGGAGAGATGGCTGGGCGCGGGCGATGACCGGGACCAGCAGGCCCTGGGCGAGTTGGCGGCCACTTTCCGGAACAGCGCCCAGGTGGTCAAGGCCCATGCCCTGTGCCGCTGGCTGGCCGGGATCAAGGCGATGGCCCAGGCCCTGCTCGACCGCCGTACTGCCCCCTCACCCCTTCCCCATCCCTGTGCCAGCGACCCCCAAGTGGCTGGTCTGCTTGGATTGTCCTCGGCGCTCATGGCCTCCTTCCCGGGCCAGGCCCAGGCGGCGGCCGAGACCCAGGCGCGCTTGCAGGCCGTGGCCCAGGCCCCGGCGGGGCTGCAACGGCTGTGGTCACATCTGACCGCCTGGTCCTTGGCCGCGCTGGGCCGCTATCAGGAACTGGCCCGGCGCAGGGACGTGCTGGACGGCCTGCCCCCCGAGCAGGCCGGCTACCTGCGCGGAGCGGTCTACTTCCTGCTGGTCCGGGATCTCTTGGCCAGGGATGACGCCGCGCGCGCCTTGCAGGCCAGCCAGGCCCTGGCCGGTTATCTGAGCCCCGCCCGGTTGGCGCGCGCCAAGGCCGTCCTGGCCAAGGGAGTTCTCTGCCCGGCGCCCAACTCGGCCGCCTTGGCCTGGCTGGCGGCCCAGGCCGGGGAGCGTCCCTTGGCCGGGGCCGGGCCGGAACAGACCGGTCTGCAACTGGCCTGGGGAGCCGCGCTTCTGGCGGCGGGGCGCTACAAGGACGGCCGCCAGGAACTGGGCCGTCTGGACGGGCTTGAGGCCGGGCAGGACCCGGAGGCCAAGCTGCGGGGCTCGAGCCTGGAACTCATGGCCATGGCGGTGCTGGCCGAGACCAGGGACTGGCGGGAACCGGAGGCGGAAGACGACCCCGGCCAAGCCGCGGCCACCCTGGCCCACAACCGCTCCCGCTGGTCCCAGTCCTGGACCGAGCTGTCCCTCCTGCTGGAGCTGCTGGCCGGGCTGGGCCAGGCCCGGGCCAGGCAAGGCGACCTGCTGCGCGGGCTGGCGGCCTATGCAGACCGCGACCTGCCCATGGACCATGCGTCTTTGGGCCGCTTTGCCAGCGCGACCCAGAAGGTGGCCAGCGATCAGGCGCGCCAGGCCCTGTCCGAGATCGAGGGGGAACTCACGGTCAGGCTCCAGGCCGCCACCGAGGCTCACGCGCTGGTGGCCAAGGGAGACATGGAGCGTCTGGCCGACCTGCACCGGGGAGTGCTTGCCCCCATGGGCCAGGCCCTGCCCGCCGCGCTGAGGGCGGCGGTGGCGCTCTCGCTGTGGATGCACGACCCCGCCTTCGATCCCCTGCCGGAGTTGACCCGCCTGGCGGCCGGCAATCCCGATGACCGGCTGTTGCAAGAGTCCTTGGCCCAGGTCCGCGTGGGTCAGGGACTGCGCAGGCTGGCCAAGCTGTGCCGCGCCGCGCGCCCCTCGGCCCAGGAATTGCCGCCCCTGCAACCGCTGCGGGAAAGCCACCCCCTTGTGGGAGAACTCGCCTCTTTGGCCGCCAGCCTGGTGTTGTTCCGGCAGGGCGAGCTGGATGCCGCCCGCCGGTCCTTGCCAGGCCAGCCAGTGGCCGGCCTGGAGCGGGGGCAGCTAAAACTGCGTCTGGGCATCCTGGCGGCCCAGGAGGATTACCAGGCCTGCCAGGCCATGATCCAGGACCAGAACCCCGGCCTGGGTTTGCCGCCGCGCGCCCAGCGGGGCCTGCTCACGGCGGCCCTGCTCAAGGCCGTTGAGCAGGGCGAGCGGGAGCGGGCCGGCCAACTGCTGGCCAGCCTGAGCCAGGTTCTGCCCCAGGGGCGCGATCCGCAAGCCGTCCTTTTCCTGCTGGCCCTCTGGCTCATCCAGCGGCAGAGCTTTTCCCAAGCCAAGGCCTTGCTGGACCTGGCCGCCATCCAGGGGGAGGATATGTTCTCTCCCTGGAGCCGGGGCCTGCTGGAGGTGGTTCTGGCGGCCAGCCAGGGCTGGTTCAGCGTGGTGCAGGAGCGCGGCGAGCATTTCCTGGCCCAGGCGGAAGCGCCGCCCGCCGGCTTGATATCCCCGGACGGCGCCCGGTTGCTGGCTGGCTGGGTGCGGCTGTTTAGGCTGGAGGCCGAACTGGCCCTGGCGGCCAAGGGAGAGGATGAGGCCAGCGCCCGTTGGCGCGCCCTGCTGCGCTCGGTGCGCCAGGCCCTGGACCAGGAGGAGGGCTCGGTTTTCCTGGCCCCCTATCTGGCCCTGCTGGCGGGGCTCTTGGATTCCCTGGGCCGCGATACCCTGGTCAGCCAGGAAACCATCTCTCGCCTGAACCTGGCCCGGGAGCAGTTGCGCTGGAGCCGGTCCAACGACTTCGTGGACCAGGCCCTGGACCGCCTGCGCTGGCGGCAGCGGGTCATCGCGGACTTCTGGTCCGGCCTGGCCGAAAGCGATTTCAGGCAAAGCCGCGCCATCTACATGGAAGAGCTCGCCCCCAACTTTGGCGACAAGATGCCCCATGCCATCCAGTTGGGCTCCATCCTGCTGGACTGGGACGCTGGCGGCCAGAACACCGTGGATCTGCTGAAACGCCTGGCTAATCTGGAGCGCGAGGCTCCCGAGCTGGACCCGGAGCTTATCAAGCGGGTCAAGGACTACATCGTGGACGGGGACCAGTTGCGGGAGATCACCCGTCTGCTCAAGGAAAGAGACTACCAGGGCCTGCTGGAGCACCTGGGCCGGGTGCGCTGGGTGGGCCTGCCCCAGGGCCAGATGCCCGTGGCGGTGGCCATCGCCCAACTGCTGGCTCTGTACAAGACCAAGCACTCCCAGGACGCCATGGGCCTGGGAAAGAACATCGTGGAGGCCGACAAGCTGGCCCCCTGGGTGACCGACCTGGCGGCCCTGCTGCTGGGCTATGTCTATTGCGAGCAAGGAGATTTCCAGGCCGCGGCTGAGGCCTTCGCCAAGACCCAGGCGCAGCAAGTGGTCGGCCACGACATGGACCGCTACTGGGCCGCGGCCAACTTCTCCCTCGGCATACGCCTGTTGCAGGCCACGGATGACCGCAGGGCCGAGGCCTTCGACGCCTTCAGCCAGGCGGTCACGGCGCGGGGGGGCCAGTTTGACGCCTCCCGCCTGGCCCCGCTATTTATCCATTTCGCCTTCAAGAACTTGCAGGCGCGCAACGGCGACCGCGCCCAACAGGCCTTTTTCCTGCTGGGGCAGAGCCTGTCCAACTCTCCGCCAGGCCCCCAGACCGCCCTGCACCTGCTGCTTTCCCAATACGGCCAACTCCTCTGCCGCGCCCTGCGCGATGAGGACATCAGCGACCTGGGCGGCGAGCGCTTCCTGGAGCTGGAAGCGGAGACGGAGGGCGTGGAAGAGGCCTCCCAGCGGGGCAAGTTGCTGCGCATGCTGCGGGCTTCCTGCCTTTGCCAGGAACTTCGCTGGGAGACCCGGCGGCGGCCCGACCAGCGGCGTGCGCCGGCCGACCTGGCCCAGTGGCTGCTGGACAAGGGAGAGCAGCTGGCCCAGGCCCAGGCCTCCCTGAGGATGGCCGAGCCCCGGCTGGACATGCTCATGGCCCTGGTCAGGCTGCTCATGGTTCCCGGCGCGGATCACGAACGCGCCCTGGAGGAACTGGGCCAGGCCCTGCGGGCCGGCGTTCAGTCGCCCCGCCTGAGCCAACTGTTGAGAAAATACCGCGAAAATTTGGAAACGGGGCGGCAAAAGCTCCGCAATTTTTTTGACTTCTTCGATGTGTTCCTGGCCGACCATAATCTGTCCCAGGAGCTGCGCTCCGCCCTGGCCGGCAATGGCGATCTGGTGGAGGCCTATCGCGCCCACAGCAGCTTCCTGCCCCGCGAGCTGCTCGCACCGGGCGATCAAGGCGCGCTGCTGGCCTATGTGCGGCATCTGGAACAGTTCAAGAAGTTTCTTTCGGACAAGGAAATGCCAGCAAACGGCAAGCTGCGCGATCTGGCCAAACGGCTGGAGGATGGCCTGGCCAGACTGAAAACCCTGGAAAAGGATCTCCAGCAAACCGAGCGGGAGGCCCTGGAAGAGGTGAGCGCCCTCATGCGCAAGCAAACTCTGTAGGCCGGCTGGCCGCAGGCTGGGAACAAGGGAGAAAAAGACATGGCCCAGGATCAGTCTCACGAGGAACTGCTGAAGAACGTCTTGGAGAGGGTTGTCGCCAACAACCAGCATATCCGCCCGGGGACGCCCATGGCCGAGCTGAAGGAGGCCCTGGAGGCGGCCCTGCAATCTCTGCCGCCCTTGGAGTTCGAGGAGTTCAACCAGGCCATCGAGGACGAGAACGCCGCCGCCAAACTGGTGGACAACGCGCCGGAGTTGATCGGCTGGAACGCCGACCAACTGGTGGAGTGGGTGGAGGCCCTGGCCAAGAAGATGTAGCTAGGGGCCTGGGCATAGAGGTACGGGGAGCATTCAGCGAAGGCGGCAAACCGTGACGCAAGAACCGCGCAGGCCAAGGCTGTTCATCTGCCACAGCCACGAAGACGATCCTAAGTATTTGGACGGGCTGCTAAAAAATTTCAAGACGGCCAAGATCCAGGCATGGTCGGATCGCGACATCCCTCACGACGAGAAATGGGACGCGGAGATCAGGAAGGCCATCGCGGAGTGCGACTGCGCGCTGTGCCTGGTTTCGCCTAATTTTTTCGTCTCGGATTATATAACCGATACCGAATGGCCGGCCTTGCTGGAGGAAGAGAAGAACCGCGGCATATCGATCTTTTGGGCGCATGTTAGAGACAGTATTTACAAAGCCCATGAGGTGGCCCTCCGTCAATGCCTGCACAATCCCAAAGAGCCCCTGGAGTCTCTGGACCCCCCGGGGTTGAGCACCCAGCTGAGAAACATTTGCGAGCGCGTTCAAAAAACTCTGGGCGGTAAAAGGGTCATCCAGGGCTCCAAGGCCTCCAACAGCCTGCTTATCCTGGCCACCCTTGATTTGGGCCCCGCCGACCTGCAAGGATTGCTTTGCGACGACCTGGGACGGGTATGGTATTTCGGCGGCCACGCCGTGAACTGCCGCGACCTGCCCAGACAAGCCAGCCAGGAATGGGGGCTGGGCTCATCCGTGGTGAAGGCCGGCCAGGCCGCCCGTTGGCGAGGCGGCCTGATCCTGGCCGACTGGCAGGGCGGGCTTTGGCTTTTCCAGCCCGGGGAGAAGAAGCCCCGCGCCCTGGTCCAGGCCAGGGAGGACAGCCTGCCCATCCACCTGCTGGCGGAACACCGGCAAGGCCAGGCGCTGGTGGCCGCGGACTGGTCCGGGCAGGTCTATCAGCTGCGGGAGAACGGGCAGGACCTCGGACTGGAACCCTGGCTGCGCTGTCCAGACCTGCCCGCCCGCCTGCTGCCCCTTGCCGGCGGAGGCCTGGGCGTGGTTAGCCGGGGCGGCCGGCTGGAGGTTTACGACCAGGAGGGAAGTCCAGTCTGGGCGCGCCAACTGGAGCAGGAAGCCGCCGACATCTGGCCTCTGGATGAGGAGAGCGGCGTATCCTTTCTCATGCTGGGTGGCGACGGCTCCCTGGCGCGTCTGGACGCCAAACGCCTTGATTACCTGTACGGACGGGACAAGCCGCCCATGGCCCTGCACGCCCGCGGCCAGGGCGGCGGGGAGGGCGGCTGGCTGGCCCTGGTCAACCAGAGCCACCAGTTGCTGTGGCTGCGCGAGGACGCCCTGGGAGAGCCGGCGGCCAGCCCGTTGGAGCTTGATTTTCAACCGCGTCAGATCGTGGCGGTTAAGAACGCCTGGAATCCGCACAGCCAGATGCTACTGGGCCTGGACCAGGAAGGGCGGGTGTTCTCCGTCAAGGACAACTCGCTCCAATTCTATGACCAACCAGGGGGAGTAAAGCGGCTGGGACTGGACCCCTCCCATCTGCTCTTGACCCTTGAACGCGAGCGGGATCTGCTGGTGGCGCGCAACCCTTGCCTGCCCCGCGCCAGGTTTCAGGTGGACTTGGAAGCCTGCCAAGGCAGGCTCAAGGTGGGCGAATACCGACTCTTAAACCTGCGCTTGATCAATCATGGCCCGTACGCCATTTTCGGGGCGCGTCCCCTCTTGCACGGCAACGAGGAGCTGGCCACCGGCATGGCCGTGGAGCGCGCCCCCGCCCCGGTCCGGCCCGGCCAGCCGTTCGAGGTTGGCCTGACCGTGAAGGCCCATTCGCCAGGCACGCTGGCCCTGAGCCTGGAGCTGGAACTGGACGACGTGGCCGGGCCGGCGCAGACAAGCGATCGCCTCACCTTCATCGTGGAGGCCGATCCGGCCTAGGCCAAAACCATAGCCAACCCCATGCGGACCAAGGGCTGAACCGTGGCAGCGAAGAAAAGCAAATCCAAGTCCCCCCCGGATTCCCCGTCCAGCCCGGCTGCCGCGGCCCCGGGCGCGCCCTTTTATGAAAACTGGCCCCCGGGGCTGCGCTATCGCCTGTTGCTCAAGCTGCTTCAGGCCCACCGGGCCGGCGCGCGCGATCCCGAGCTGCTCTATCTGGGCGCGCGCCTGGCCATCTCCCTGGGCCTGGAAGAATCCGGGCGCGCTTTTCTGGCGCCTCTCGGACAGATGCTGCGCGGCGAATCCGGCCCCAGCGAGGCCTTCTTCCCCGTGGGCCTGCTGTCCCTGCTGACCAGCGCCGGGGGACAGGAACGGCAAGAGATATTGCGTGACCTGCGCTCCCTGGCTGGCCGGCCCCGTCTGGCCAGGGCGCTGGCCCTGCTGGGGCTGGAAGAGGACTCTTCCGACGGTTCCGCGCGGCCCCTGCTGCCGCCTTCGGGCCTCTTGGACCCGCTCCCGCGGGCTGGCGGCGACGGGAGCGTTCCGCCTTTGGCGGAGACAGACCCGCGCGCCCGCCTGGCCAGGCAAGCCTACCTGGACCTGGACCTGGCCGAGGCCAGACGCCAGTTGGAGGCCATGCTGGCCGAGGGAAACCGGGACCAGGCCGTGCCGCGCAACCTGGTCATCGTCTGCGCCGAGCAGGAGGACATAGAGGCCTACGAGCGCTATTGGCGGCGCTTCGTCTCCTTGCAGCTGGGACGCCTGCTGGCCGGCGGCGGCTCGCTGGAACCCTATCAGCAGCTCCTCAGCTTCTATGGCCGCGTGGCCCAGAGCACCGATTTCGACCTGGCACAGGCCAAGGGCCAGGAGAAGGAGACCCTTACCCGCCCCGGCCTGCTGCCGCGCTGGCTGGAGGCGCACGGCGCCTTGTGCTGGCTGGAGCCCTTGCTCCTGGACGCCACGGCCCACGCCTTTCAATACCCCGCCGGCTCTGACGGCTCAGCCAAGGAGGCGCTGCTCTCCTGCGCGCGCCTGGGGGTGGCGTCCTTCTGGTTAGCCTGCTTCTATCCCCAATTCTCCCGCTGGCTATCTGGCCCGGTTCAGGTCAAGGAATCCGGCCCGGCCCCCCAGTTGGTTTTCGCGGGCATGGCCGGCCACGACCCGGTGGGCTGCCTGCTGGAACATTTCGTGGACTGGTCCAAGGCGGATTTCTATCTAGGCGCCCAGGAATCAGACGACCAACACCAGGAAACCGTCTCCGCCCTGTGCGGCCTGGCGGCCAGGCTGCCCATCCATGCCTATGCCAAGCAGCTCCAGGAACGCTTCGCCCAGGAAGAACCCACGTCCAAGCCCTTCCGCCGCCACATGCAGGAGGCCTGCGGCAAGGGCCTGTGGCTCAGGCTGGGCGGCCTGCTGCAAAGCGAAGACTGGGAAGGGGTGGTGGAGTATCTATACGAGGGCCCGGCCCAGCAATGGCTCTCGCCGGAAATGCGCCTGTACGCCGCCCTGGCCTTGTGCCGCTGCCAGCGCCTTGACCAGGGCCTGGCCTGCGCCGTGGAGGCCCTGGCCGACCTGGGCAAGGAGGAGGAGCCTTCCGAGAATCTCCAGAACATGTTCATCAACGTGGTTCACGCCAACCTTTTCTCGGCCTTCGACAAGCTGGAGCCCCTGCCCCTGGAGAGCGCGGGCGAGGATTTCGCGCCGGACGCGGAGCTGTACACCCTGCACTGCCGCGAGTTTTTCGCCGCCATCCTGAAGCCATGGCACGACATGCCCCCGCGTCCCGTCCTGGACGCCATGCGCGGGCGCGTGCAAGCCGCCGAGGAAGAGGCCCTGGAGCAACTGCTCCTGCGCCGCCGGGTGGATTGGAGCATCGCCGTCAGCCAGCGTTTGGCCGCCGGCGGCAGGTTCGGCGATGCCCGCCGGATCATAGAGCAACTGCCTGACCAGCCCCAGGATCTGGCCAGGCTCAAGGCCCAGTTGCTCTCCGGCATAAGCCAGGCCCAGGAGCAATCGGCTGTCCAGCAGCGCATCGAGCGCGCCATGGAGCGCAGCAAAGAACATGTGGCCCGCGGCGACTTCGCCCAGGCGCGCGATGTAATCAACGGCCTGCCCGATCATCCCTCCGGCCTGGCCCAAATGAAGCGCGACCTGTTGGACCAGATTGCCCAGGTGGAGCGGCAGGCTCGCCAAGCAGATGAGATAAGAAGGCAATTCGAGCAAGGGGTCGAGCGCATCAAACGCCTGGTGAGCCAAGGCGATTTCGCCGGGGCCCGGCGGGTGGCCAGGGAGTTGCCCGAGGACTACCAGTTCGCCGAGGCCAAGCGGAGCATCCTGCAACAGATCGACCAGGCCGAGCAGGACGCCCGCCAGATGGCAAGTCTCAAAAGCCAGGCGGACGCCGCCATGGAGCAGATAAGGCAAATGGTGGGGCGCGGCGATTTCCAGGCTGCCCGCCAGGTGGCGCGCGGCCTGCCCGACGCCCCCCAACTGGCCGAGATGAAGCGCGGCCTGGCCGCCCAGATAGAGGAGCTGGCCAAGGAGCATGCCCAAAAATCCCGCGAGAACGAGGAGATGTTGAATCGGCTACGCGGGCTTAACGTGGACATGGCCAAACTGGGCCAGGCCATGAGCGACAACCAAGTGGACGTGAACAACCCCTTCCACCTGAACGCCTTCCTGAAGGCCGTGGAGCGCCAGATAAGGGGCTGAGACCGGCGGCGGGCGAGGGCTGGCCAGTTGGCGGAGCTGCTTGCCGAACCCCCCGGGTTTGTGCCAGAATTGGGGCATGGAAACCGCCGCCCCACCAGTCAGGGAGGACCTGGCCCAGTTGGCGGCCAAGCTGGCTCCGGTGCTGCGCCGTCATGGCGTGGTGCGGGCTGGCGTCTTCGGCTCGGTGGCGCGGGGCGAGGCCGGACCGGCCAGCGACCTGGACCTCTTGGTGGAGT